>CAYQTC010000002.1:63218-216774 GCA_964420435.1 uncultured Geobacter sp. | reverse complement strand
GCAAGGACGGCCCGGTCTTCACCGCCAGGCAGGTTAAAGCAATGCCGATGGAGTTTTAGTTGAAACACGAATCTTCAAAAAAAAGGCGCTCATTCGAGCGCCTTTTTAATTTCTTATTTGTTTAAGGAAACGCTATTTTGGTCACAGCGCCTCTTCAATTTTCTTCTGATCAAAACCGACTATAATTCTGCCGCTTATCATAAACGTTGGCGTGGAATCAATTTTATGTTTCTTTGCTATTTCGAGTTGTTCTTCCTGCAGTTTGATTCCTTTGGGTGTAATGCCTTCAAATTTACTTACGCTGTCCATTCGCCCTGACATGACCTCGCGATAGGCGGTTCCCCGGTCCATTTGTGAAAGGATGTATTGGGCCTTTTCTTTTGCTTTCATGTGACGTGGAAGCGGGTAAAAAAACACATGTCTTGTTACATCGCTGCGCCCGTCAAAATATTTTGAGGCTTTCCGACAGTAGGGACAGTCCGGATCAGTAAATTCTATGACCGTCTTGGAACCGCTGCCGATAGTGATGGATTTTCCTAGATCCAGGTTGGTGGCGGTTGCCGGTTGATGGATAAATATGGCAGTTAAAAAAAACAGTAAAACTACAGCCGCTCTCACGTATCTAACTCCTGTTCATGGATTTCTCAGTATGTATTTGCGGCAGTAGAACATGGAAGCAGTATTGTAAATTCACTCCCCTCTCCGGCAGAGCTTTGTGCCCAGATGACTCCTCCGAAACTGTCCACGGCCAAATTGCAGAAAGCCAGGCCCAGACCGGCTCCGCCACGTTCTCTGCCTGATGTGCTGCTTGATTGAGTGAAACGGTCAAAAATACATTTTAATTCATTTTCAGGAATGCCCTCGCCTGTGTCGCGTACGCTGAGCGCCACGAAACAGTTGTTATCCAGAAAATTTTCGTGCAGCGTAACATAGGACGGAATCTGGATAGTATTTACTTCAGCCCCACGGATGCTGCGGCAAGACACTACTATTTCACCTTCTTCAGGAGTGAATTTCAGAGCGTTGCCGATCAGGTTGCCCAGAATCCTGGTCAGAGCGTTGCGGTCCACATCCAGGTTCGGAGTGTTATCTTCAATGCTGAGTGAAAGCTTGATGCCATCGCGCTCGGCTGCCCGCGCAAGTTGGCCGACAACTTTGCGGCAGATATCGGCAGGATTGTACGGCCTGACAGTCAAATGCATCTTGCCGGCTTCGAAGCGCCTGATGTCAAGCAGGTTGTCAATCATCGCGACCACTTCATTGCAACTGTCTATCGCCGACTGAAGGTATTCGATCTGTTCATCGTTGACCGGACCGAGTCGCCCTTCCCGCATGATGTCAATCGAACCGATAACGGCGGCCATCGGATTTTTCATGTCATGCGACAGCATCATGAAAAAATCCTCTTTTTCCTTCTCGAGCCTTATCTTGTCCCGCAACGCCATGCGATGGGCCAGTCCCCTCTCAACCCGCTGCAGCATGTCATCCAGAACAAACGGCTTGCTTATATAGTCCTCAGCGCCGATTTTCATGCACTCCACGGCCAGCTCTTCGCTGCCGTGACCGCTCATCATGATAACCGCAATGTCCCGGCCGGTAGCTCTCAAACGTTTCAGTACTTCAACTCCGTCAATGCCAGGCATCCTGATGTCAAGCAGCATCAGGTTGTAGCAGATATCGTTTGATAGCATAACAAGCGCTCTCTCGCCGTCGCCGGCCCAGGAAGCTTGATATCCGGCTCCCTCCAGGGCGAGTTTCAGCGCCAGTGCAATGTCGGGCTCGTCTTCGACAATCAAAATTTTATCAGGAGATGTTTGAGCCATCGCTAGTACTCCTTATTAATGCCGGCCAGAAAAGCCTGGGCCAGTACCAAATCTTCCGGTGTAGTAATCTTTATATTGCGGTAGTCACCTGTAACGATGCTGATTTTACCCCCGCTGCGCTCAATCAGGGAAGCGTCGTCGGTGCCGATAAATCCATCCGCTTCAGCAGAAAGATGAGCAGCATGAATGATGCCAAAACGAAATGATTGCGGGGTCTGTGCCTGCCAGAGGGTTTCGCGGGGAGGTGTGCTGACCACTATTCCGTCCACCACTACCTTGATGGTATCCTTGGCCGGTACCGCCACCAGCGCGCCGTCACTTATTCTTGCAACGGCAATAGATTCGCTCAGAACAGCTTCTGTTACCAATGGTCTGACGCCATCATGAATCAGTACTACATCGTTATAGTCAGCTATTTCACGTATGGCATTCAGTCCATTCATGACAGAGTGCTGGCGTTCCTTACCGCCCGGCACAATAGTGACCTTCTTGAATCCGCAAGCCTCAACTACGTGCTCTCTGCAGTAAGAAATCTCGTCGGCAGGAATTACGAGGTATATCGAATCGATAAGGGGAGAACGCTCAAAAACGGAGATGGTGCGGGCCACTATCGGCAAGCCGTTCAACAGCAGATATTGCTTGTTGATTGAAGCGCCCATGCGTTTGCCCATGCCGGCAGCCGGAATCAATGCAATTGATTTGAATGTAGTCATTAACTATTTCTCCGCGAGCATTATAACAGCTTCCTGAAGAGAAGCAAGCAGCGGAGTGAAATCTTTGTCAAGAATGGTTCGGGCATCGAGCAGGAAACGATCCCTGTGGACACGTCCTACGACAGGAGTGGAGGTCCGGCGCAAAACAGCTTCGATCCGGCATGGTGTTGTACCAGAAATGATGATTTCTATCAGGGTGGTAGGCAGCTGCAGCAGCGGAAAGGAACCGCCGCCGGCGCTAGATTCACCCGGATGACGTAATAGGGAGACGGTGTTTGGCAGTTGTCTTCGCAGATAGCGGATGATCCTGTCGGCCCGGCCGGAGAGTTCTTTTGGTGACATGGTCAGCATTCGCAAGGTGGGAATTTCAGACAGTGCCTGCCGTTCATCGCGGTAAAGACGCAAGGTTGCTTCAAGAGAGGCGAGATTAAGCTTGTCCATACGCAGGGCACGCAACAAAGGATGTTTCTTCATCGGTTCAATCAACTGTCTTTTCCCGACAATGATTCCAGCTTGCGGCCCCCCAAGAAGCTTGTCACCGCTGAAGGTTACAATGTCTGCCCCGGATTCCAGATACTGAGTTATGGTCGGTTCGCCCTTGATGCCGTAGGGTGCGAGGTCGATAAGGCAGCCGCTGCCGGCATCCAGCATGACAGGGATTCCGGTCTCGTGTCCAAGAGTCGACAATTCGCTCAATGTAGTTTCGGCTGTGAAGCCGACAATGGCAAAGTTGCTTGTATGCACCTTCAGCAGCAGGGAGGTTGATTCGGTAACAGCAGCCCGATAATCGAGGAGATGGGTGCGGTTGGTGCAGCCGACTTCAACAAGCCGGGCTCCGCTTTGACTCATAACATCCGGAATACGGAATGATCCGCCGATCTCCACCAGTTCTCCGCGCGAGACAATCACTTCACGCCCTTGAGCCAGAGAAGACAGTGCCAGAATAACCGCCGCAGCATTGTTATTGACCACCAGTGCCGATTCACTGCCGGTCAGTTCGCACAGAAGTCCTTCCACATGACTGTATCGGGAACCCCGCTCACCTGATGCAAGATCAAACTCAAGATTTGAATATCCGGCAGAAACTGTATGAATGGCCTTTTCCGCCGTGTCAGCCAGCGGTGAACGGCCAAGGTTGGTATGCACCACCACCCCGCTTCCGTTGATTACATGCCGCAGGCTTGGCGAAGTGCGCGATTCCAGAGAGGATACGACCATGCCGGCGACGCTGCTGCTTTCAGGCAGAACCGTGAGTGCGCCGTTTTTTACAGAATCACGCAAACGGTCAAGGACGGTGCGTACGGCCAGCAGGACTTCCGTGCGCGGATGTCGCTCCAGAAGCAGTCGAACTTCCGGCCATTCAAGAGTCCGGTCTACCTTGGGTATGCTTTTGAGTATATCCTGTCTGGTCATGATCACAATTACGCCTTGTTCATTTAAACATCCATCTGTGAACCTATTGATAACGGGATGGTAGCACCCATCAGAACCTGTCCGCCATATTCGGCGTTCTTGCGAACCAGATCTTCGGCTGTGTCGGCATCCTTTCTGCGGAATGCTTCAATGATCTTTTCATGTTCCTGGACCGAGATTGCCATTCGGCCGGGAAGGCTTAGCGACATGAAACGAAGCCGCTGGAATTTTGTTACCAGCCCTGCGATCAGTTCGCGCAGTTTTTCATTATCGGCTGCTTTTATGAAAAGGTCGTGAAAGTCGTTGTGGACCTTGAAGAAGTGTTTGATATCATTCTGCCTGGCCAATTCCGCCAGCTTTTCATTGATTGTCTCGAGCCGGTCAAGGTCCTTCTTGCTGAGCTTCATGCAGGCACGGCGGGCTGCATAACCCTCCATGATGCTTTTGATAGCATAAAACTCTTCAACATCCTTCTGGCTGAACTCGCTGACCACCGCTCCCCGTCTTGGAATAACAGTCAGATATCCTTCTGCTTCAAGCTGCCTGAAAGCTTCCCGGATCGGGGTGCGGCTGATGCCATAGCGCTCGGCCAATTCCGGTTCAGAGACCTTGCTGCCCGCTTTGAGAGATCCAGAAATGATAGCATCGCGAATATGTTCAAGTATTTTTTCACGAAGGGTCAGGTGCTTTTCCATAGGATTCTTCATATAGGTATGACTCCGGAGATTATTTTGCAACATTGTATACAGTATCCAGAATTTGTCAATCTTAACTGACTGTATTAGCGGTTTTTTGTAAGGATTGCTGAACTGGAATTTACCAATAAGCAGAGCCGTAGTTATAGTGACAACGTTAAGAAAGCCGCTTGTAATTTTGTACCCGTGCAGGTAATCTGCCAGAACTATGGATCCTGTACGTCACCTGAAAATATCGATATTTGTCCTGCTGATGCTGGTATCGGTCGGAACAAGCGGTTATATGATCATTGAGAGATGGCGTTTTCTGGATGCTCTTTACATGACCGTAATTACCCTTGGAACGGTCGGTTTCAAAGAGATCCACGACCTGTCAGATCACGGCAAGGTATTCACTATGCTGTTGATAGTGGTGGGGGTAAGCGTACTGGGGTATATCGTTGGTAGTCTTGCCCAGATCATGTTCGAAGGGCAGATTCAGAGGATCATGGGGAGGAAAAGAGTGGAAAAAATGATTGATGCGCTCAAGGATCACTATATTATCTGCGGATTTGGCCGAATAGGTTCACTGATATGCAAAGAATTCAAAGCTAATGATCTGAAGTTCGTAATTGTTGAAAAAAGCATTGAAACTATTGAAAAACTGGATGAGGAAGGTTACCTCCACATGCGGGGGGATGCCACGCTGGATGAGACTTTGCTCAAGGCCGGCATCAAGCGCGCCAAGGGTTTGATTTCTGTGGTAACGTCCGATACGGAAAACGTTTATATAACCTTGACAGCCCGCGGACTGAATCCCGATCTGTACATCCTGGCCCGTTCCGGAGAGGAGGGTTCGGATATCAAGCTCAAGCGCGCCGGTGCCAACAAGGTCGTTTCGCCCTATATCATCGGCGGCAGCAGGATGGCTCAATCTGTTCTTCGTCCCAATGTTGTTGATTTTATCGAGATCGCCACCGGCAGTGAGCATATGGATCTGCAGATGGAAGAGATTTCGATTCCGGATCACTCGGCTTTTGCCGGCGAAACTCTGGTCAGTTCCGGTTTCCGAAAGGAGATCGGCGTTATTATTGTCGGAATCAAGAAGTCCCATGGTAAAATGGTCTTCAACCCGCATTCCCAGGCTAAAATCGAAGGTGGAGACACCCTGATCGTCCTCGGTGAGCCGATATCAATTGCAAAACTCGAGGATCTGGTGGAGCGTACCTCCAGTGACTCGGTCATTAAAGAGCACCGGAAAGAACATAAATGAGAGATTCCATTCACGCCCATGTCCCTTATTCGCGCCTGGCTGAACACCTTGAATTCGCAGTCAAAAACCGCGTCAATCCGGAGGTTTTCCTTTCGGCAGACTCATTGGATACACTGGTCTGGGAGGAGCTTGCTTCCCATGCGAACGTGCTGCATGAAGCCGGACTATCCACGACTATCCATTCGCCTTTTATGGATCTGAATCCGGGTGCAATGGATTCAAGTATCCGGGAAGCGACCCGCTGCCGAATCGCGCAGGTCATGAAGGCTGCAGAGATTCTGCGTCCCAAGGTGATTGTTGTGCACCCGGGTTTCGATGATCTGCATTATGGCGACAACAGTCTGGAATGGCTGAAAAACAGCGTCAGTTTCTGGAGGGAGTTTGTGCCGCAGGCTCGCGAAATCGGAACTATACTGGCGGTTGAAAATATTTTTGAAAAAGAGCCTTCAACGCTCAAGGCTCTTCTGGATGCAATAGATGATCCCTGCTTCCGTCACTGCTTCGATATCGGACACTGGAACATGTTTACTACGGTTACACTGGAGGAATGGTTCAGTGAACTGGGATCCTATATAGTAGAGTGTCATATTCACGACAATCACGGCAGAAGTGATGAACATCTGCCGGTTGGTGACGGCGAAATTGATTTTGACCGCTTTTTTCAACTGGTTTCCAGCTACGCCCCGGAATCGGTCTGGACTATAGAGGCTCACAGCACAGTGCATCTGCAGCGTGCCATGTCAAATATCCAAAAATACCTGTGAAATAATATACTTGATTTGGGGAGATGAATGATGTCTGAAGCAATTCTTGTAGTTGGTGGCTGCGGTTATATAGGCAGCCACGTCGTGCGCCAGCTTTCCGAATCAGGCCGCACGGTTGTGGTATATGACAATCTTTCCACCGGTTTCCGCAATGCCCTGATCAATGGCGAAGAATTGGTCGAGGGGGACCTGGCAGATAGTCAAACTCTTGATGCGTTGTTTGGCAGACACAGATTTACAACGGTACTGCATTTTGCTGCGGCCATCATTGCCCCAGAGTCGGTCTCAAAGCCTCTCAAATATTACGGCAACAACACCAGAAATACGCTGGGACTTCTGGAGGCCTGCGTCAAGCATGGTGTGAAACAATTTATCTTTTCAAGCACCGCAGCGGTCTACGGTCTGCCTGAGGGAGGTTCCGCCTCTGAAGAAAGCTCCATGGCGCCGATCAATCCCTATGGCACCTCCAAGCTGATGAGCGAATGGATGCTGCGGGATGTTTCGGCTGCCCACGGCATGCGGTACGTTGCTCTGCGCTATTTCAATGTGGCCGGAGCCGATCCGCAGGCCCGCATGGGCCAGCGCACACCGGAAGCCACACATTTGATCAAGGTGGCCTGCCAGGCGGCGTTAGGAATGCGCGACAGCATCAGTGTCTACGGTACGGATTATCCGACCCCCGACGGAACCGGCATCCGGGATTATATCCATATAGAAGATCTGGCTTCGGCTCATCTGTATGCGCTGGAATATCTGGAAAAAGGCGGCGAGTCTACAGCGATGAATGTCGGCTACGGAAAAGGAAGCAGCGTGCGTGAAGTACTAAAGGTTGTAAAAGAGGTCAGCGGAGCAGAGTTCACGATACTGGAAGCAGATCGTCGCCCAGGCGATCCCGCCTCATTGGTTGCAAAAGCAGACAGAATCAGGCAATTGACCGGCTGGCAGCCCCGTTTTGAAAGCCTGAAAACCATCGTAAGCGATGCCTGGCGTTGGGAAAGCAAGCTGGCGGGCAGATAGTCGGGATTGGCATTTGAGCCGCACTTTTTTCAAGTGTGGCTCTTTTAATAGCGAGTATCCCTATTCACACCTTGTTATTTTATGTTTCTGTGATACAAAACGTTCAGTTTTCAGTTTGTATACACTCCTGATTTGAATACGGGACCCCATGGACTTTACAAGCCTTTACAGTACCCGCATACAAACAAGTTTTGACGACGATCAGGCTGATATCCTGAAAACGTTTCTTGAAAAGGCTGTTTCAAAACAAGCGGCGAAAGTGACGCTGATCAATTATCACAAAGGTCTGCCGATCATATATCCGGCAACGGTTCTTGCCGTGGAACGCGGAACGCTGGATCTTGATGTTCATCCCCAACAAGCGGTTGTTATAAATGATGGCCGCTATACCCTGATCCGCAGCAAGCTCTTTCCTTTTGCAATAGCTGCTCATGTCCAATACGTAAATATTAAGAAACACGCGATTTCGCTTAATAGATTATGCTATGTGGAAATATTGGCTGAAAAACGCAATGCAGTCAGGCTGGAACTTGATCCGCCGGTACAGGCTTCAGTATTTCATGAAGATCGGGAAAATGTCGGCAATCTAACTGATATTTCTGTCCAGGGTCTTGCAATGAAACTTGATCATTATGTTCCAATCGAAACCGGGGCGGATACTTCAATCCAATTTATGCTGCCGGATCTTGTTTTGCAGAAACACATATTGACGATTGTTCCGGCGACACTGGTTGCCATTGATGAGCCCGCTCCCCCCTACCTCGCCAGGTTTAAAATATTCCCGGACAAACACCAGGAACAGCTGCTTTCGCGTTATATTTTTCAACGCCAGGTAGAAGTGATACATGGATTAAAGGAAGTTGCTGAATAAGGCTTCCATGATTTTGTTAATCAAATAGCAATAACCGGCTGCTCCGAAACAACGGGCGGCTTTTTTATTGTGCGGCTATTAACCGGGCATGTTGAAGGGACGTGTAAACATTCAGCGGCTGAGGCTTGCCGTCAACCAGGCGCAACACGCTGAAGTGAAGGTGGGTCGGGGAACGGCGCTTGGCGGCATTTAATCCGCTGCGGCCGACTGTTCCCAGGTCATCGCCCGGTTTGACAATGTCTCCCAGCTGCACCAGCAGCTCATCGTTGTGGGCGTAGTAAACCAGCAGGTCGTTGGCCGGATCATAGACCCAGAGGTATTTTCCTCCCCGCAGTTTGCTGGACTTTTCCCAATCGCGTTCTATTGCTACTACAATGCCTCCGGTCATGGACAGTACCCTGACCGGTTTGCCGGTACGGTCATCAAGATTGTCCTGATTGCGGTCCCTAATAAATATGTCATAGGCCGGGTGGCCGCCGTGGCGGTTGCCGCTGAAAAAGTCATATCCGCCGGGGACAAATCCGTGGCTGCGCCCGCCGTCAATGGCTCTGATGCCGTAGCCGGCCAACGGAAAGACCCATTCTGACCCAGTGTAATCTCTTCCTCCCTGCAGGTAATAATCTTTTCGCACAGCGGCCAGCCGCTGCGCCAGTTCGGCCCTGGCTGCCGATTTGCTTATTCTGCTGTCGCGTACTCTGCTGTTCAGGTCGTTGTAGGAGATGCTGGCCTGGTTGGCAAAATTGCGATGAACATTTGATTCAGGCGCTGAGATCAGTTCGTTAAGATCCTTATCGGGGTTTTCGGCGGACAATACTGCAGGGAATGACGTCAAAAGGAGAAAAAAGAGAAAAAGAGTTCGTTTCATTGAAGTATCCAGGTTTGGAAAGTGATCGCAAATTGCTCCGGAAAAGCATATCATTCTGCGTCAGTCCGAACAATAAAATTAACCGGGTGGAAAGTGACATGAACCTTACAAAAAAACATATACTGACATATCTGAAGCAACACGACGGTTCAAGCCATTTTGCCGCTCTCCTGCGTGAGCTGGGCGGGCGTCACGTCAAGCATGAGCTGAAAAATATGCTGGACGATATGGCCGATGAGGGTGAGATCGTCAGACTGAAGGGGAACAGTTATGCTCTGGGAGGAGCAATCAGCACCGTGCGCGGCCGTATATCGGTTCACCGTGACGGCTATGGTTTCGTGACACCCGAGGCAGGAGGCGAGGATATATTTATTCCTTCAAAATACCTGAAAGGTGCAATGCACGGTGACCTGGTGGAAACCACTTCCGGTCGTAGCCGGATGGGTGGCGGCAAGCTTGATGGGCGAGTGATAACGGTTGTAGAGCGTGCCACCAGCCGCATCGTCGGCCGTTACGAGGAAACCAGGCGCGGGGCGATTGTTATTCCTGAAGATCAGCGCCTCAATCTGATTGTGGAAATACCGGTCAAGGGACGCGGTCAGGCCGAGGACGGCCATCAGGTTGTTGCGGAGTTGACCGGCTATCCGATTGGTGGCCGCCCGGCGGAAGGGCGGGTCGTTGAAGTGCTGGGATGGCCGGATGACCCGGAGGTGGAGGTGCAGTCAGTCATCCGCCGCTTCGATCTGCCGCACATCTTCGGCAAGGACGTGCTGGCGGGGGCGGAGGGAATTTCCGAAACGGTTTCGGCGGATGATCTGAAGGGCAGGGTGGATCTGCGCAATATGCCGACCGTAACTATTGACGGGGAGACCGCCCGTGATTTCGACGACGCAGTTTCGCTGCGTCGCGAGGGGGACAACTACCGTCTGTGGGTTTCAATCGCCGATGTATCACACTACGTCAAAAAGGACAGTCCGCTGGACCGCGAGGCCTATTTGCGCGGAACGTCAGTCTATTTTCCGGACCGATGTATTCCGATGCTGCCGGAGCGCCTGTCAAATGGCATCTGCTCGCTCAATCCGCAGGTGGATCGTTTGACGATGACGGCTGAGATGCTTTTTGACCGTTCGGGCACCATGCTGGATTCCTCGTTTTATCCGAGTGTAATTAAAAGCACGGCCCGCCTGACCTACACGATCGTCAAACAGATTATCGTCGATGACGACCGGGAAGCTGCCGACAAATACCGTCCGCTGACCGGCATGTTGCTGGATATGAAGGCTCTGGCCCTCTCTCTTCAGGGGATGCGGAAAAGACGGGGAAGTATCGATTTTGATCTGCCCGAACCTGAAATCATTATCGGTATGACCGGTCAGACCGAGGGGATAACCCGCGCCGAACGCAACCTGGCCCATCAGCTGATTGAAGAGTTCATGCTGGGCGCTAATGAAGCGGTAGCCCGTTTCATCACTTCACGGGAGATACCATTTCTTTACCGTGTTCATGAAAACCCGGATCCGGGTAAACTGCATACTTTCCAGGAGTTTGTTTACGGTTTCGGATACGAGTTCAGTCTGGTGGATGACAAGGTTAATCCTTCGGAGCTGCAGCGCTTGTTGGCACAGGCTGATGGCCGTCCCGAAGAGCGCATGGTCAATTATGCATTGCTGCGCTGTATGAAACAGGCCCGTTATGCAGCTGAAAACGTGGGACACTTCGGTCTGGCGTCAGATTGCTACTGCCACTTTACGTCGCCGATCCGAAGGTACCCTGATCTAGTTGTGCATCGCATTCTGAAGGCGGCTCTGCTGGCCGGCTATGGCGCTGCTCAGCCAATCGAAGGGAAGCGCGCTTCAAAACAGCTGGCAATCGCCACCGAACGCCTGGGAGAGGTCGCGGAGCATACCAGCAAACGTGAACGGGTTGCGATGGAGGCCGAACGGGATGTGGTTGAGATGAAAAAGATGCAGTACATGCAGCAGCATCTGGGAGAGGAGTTTAACGGTTACATCACAGGAGTGACCGGATTTGGATTCTTTGTTGAGCTGGAGGAGCTGTTCGTGGAAGGTCTGGTGCATGTCTCGACCCTGACTGACGATTTGTACAATTTTGCCGAGAAACAGCACTCCCTGATCGGCCAGCGCTCCCGTCGCGTATTCCGCATAGGGGATGCTGCGCGGATAAAGGTGGCTTCGGTATCACCTGCAACCAGGCGAATTGAGTTCTTGCTTGCTGCCCATACTTCATCCGCAACCGGGACCGGAATAACCGCAAAATCCGCCGGAGCCGAAGAATACCCGCGCATCCCGCTGCGAGGCAAGAGATTGTCGGGTATTCAGCCGCGCACCGATAAGGTGGAAGCTGATCGTGGTCGTGGATCAAAGAAGGGCGGCAGCGGCGGCAAGGGGAAAACGGGCGGCAGGAAACGGAGATGAGAAAGCGGCGTGCCGAATCAGGTTGCGCTGCAGCGCGACGCTGTGGTAGGAAATGGGATGCAGGAGCAGAATTAACTCCACAAATTAACAGTTAGGAATAGAAGCATGAGCGAAGAAAAAGTAGTACCGTTTATCGAGCATCTGGTCGAACTGCGAAAAAGACTGGTCATCATAGTTATTGCAGTTGTGGTCGGCATGGGGGTGGCCTGGAACTATTCCAACGACCTGCTAAAGTTTGTTGAAAAACCTCTGACCGGCAAGACTTATCTGACTGATATAAAAAAAGACGTTTATCTGAAGGTCAAAGAACTGGCCCCGTCGATGTATACACGTTACAAGCTGGAGCAGGAAATTAATGCCCCGCAAAAACTGAGGCCGCTCAACTACAGTGCCCCGCTGGAGCCGTTCTTTATCCAATGCAAGATCTCAATGCTGGCGGGGTTCATTCTGGCATTGCCGATTGTGTTCTATCAGCTCTGGCTGTTCATAGCCCCAGGCCTGACCCGCCGGGAACGCAAAATGGTCATGCCGTTTGTTACCGCCGCCACAGTTACCTTCTGTGTCGGCGCGATGTTTTTCCTGATCATAATCTGGCCGGTTATCATCAACTTTTCGCTGTCCTACGAGGCAGAAGGACTGCAGAGCTGGTTCAATATCAGTGCCTACATCAATTTTTGCCTGCGTCTGATTCTGGTTTTCGGCCTGATCTTCGAACTGCCGGTATTGGCTCTTCTTCTGTCGCGCTTTGGAATAGTCAGTTACGAGTTTCTGGCTCCAAAGAGGAAATATGCCCTGTTGGTCAGCTCGATCATTTCTGCCTTCCATGCCGATCTGATCACGATGTTCGTGATTATGATACCTCTCTACCTGATGTACGAAATCAGTATCTGGGTTGCTCTGATCTTCGGCAAGAAAAAGGTTGTAGTCGAAGACGAACTCCCTGCGACGTAAAATCTTACTACGCCTGTTCTCAGGAGGTTTCTCGTGGCCATATCTACAATCGGTATCCTGACCAGCGGAGGCGATTGCCCCGGTCTTAATGCGGTCATCCGCGGTGTTGTAAAAAGCGCTGTTATCAGGCATGGCTGGCAGGTAATCGGTGTAGAGGATGGTTTTGACGGTTTGCTGAGCCCGGAGAAATGCCGCCCGCTGACCCTTGATCATGTACGCGGAATCCTGCCGCGCGGAGGCACGATCCTGGGCACGACAAATCGCGGCAATCCCTTTGAGTATCCGTTGGAGCAGGATGGAAAGATAGTGCGGGTTGATTACTCCGATCGCGTGGTTGAAAACATCCGTCAGCTTGGTATTGATGCTCTGATTGCCGTGGGTGGCGAAGGATCGCTTAAAATAGCTCAAGGGCTTATGCAAAAAGGGGTGCCGGTGGTCGGTGTTCCAAAGACCATCGACAATGATTTGCGCGAGACCGATTTTACTTTCGGTTATAACACCGCTCTGGAGACTGCCACCGATGCACTGGACAAGCTGCATACAACGGCTGAAAGCCACCACCGGGTGATGATTCTGGAGGTGATGGGGCGCTATGCAGGCTGGATCGCTCTGGAATCCGGCATAGCCGGCGGTGCTGATGTTATCCTTATTCCGGAAATACCGTTCGATATCGGACGGATCTGCTCTGCAATCAAGGAACGTTCAGCGCGTGGCAGTCGTTTCAGTATCATCGTGGCGGCAGAGGGCGCTTTTCCCATTGGCGGCGATCGAGTTGTCGTACAATCGGCAGGTGACAAACAGGCTATCGAACGTTTGGGAGGAATCGGACAGTTTGTAGCCAGGGAAATAGAGCATTGTCTGGACATGGATGTGCGGGTGACTGTTCTGGGACATCTGCAGCGGGGTGGATCGCCTACGACCTTTGACCGTGCCCTGGGGAGCCGTTTTGGCACCAGAGCTGTTCAGATGATAGCCGATGGCGAATTCGGCCGCATGGCCTGCCTGAAAGGACGCAGTATTACTTCCGTGCCGATAGAAGATGCAATCCGGGATTTGAAGCTGGTTGATCCACAAGGCGAGATTGTTGCAGCGGCAGAAGACCTGGGGATCATGCTCGGTCGATGATACTGCAGTTACAAAGCAGTTATTAAAATATGGTTGACAATCTGTCCGAAAACCCCTAAAAGGATAAAAAATGTCTTTTTAGGGGTCTTTTCAATGATGGAACTCACCCGAAAAGGGGAATATGCAATCCGCGGGATTGTTTATCTGGCAGCGCAGCCGGTAGATCGGGTTTGCCTGTTGAGTGACATCGCCGCTGCCGTTGATGTGCCCGCTACCTTTCTTGCCAAAATATTTCAGCAGTTCAGCAAAATCGGTCTGGTTAAATCATATCGGGGAACCGGAGGGGGGTTCCTGCTGGGGCGAGTTCCGGAGAAAATTACGCTTCTAGAAGTTGTGGAAGCCGTTGAAGGGCCGATTATGCCGAACCGCTGCGTTGTGGGCGCCGGAGAGTGTGCTCGCGACATTTCATGTACCGTTCATCCGGTCTGGAAAAAGATTCAGGAACAGGTTCGCGATGTCCTTGAAGGAGTTACCCTGAAGGATTTGGCCGGAGGATAGTTTGACCGGGTTGTCCCTTTAATTTTTTTGTCCTGAAACGGGATAAATTAGCCTTTTATTTAAGAATGATAGTTAGTAAATTTCAATATGCTTGACAACTACTTGTTGTTCAAGTATGGTGCGCGCATCCTGAAGATAAACACCAACATCCCGGCAAACCGGGATTTTGGCGTTTTACGGATAAATTCACTGTGAAAGGAGCATTCCGCCGGAGATAAGCCCTCTGTATACGGGCAACGACGTCGCTCCGGCAAAGCCGATACAACTTCCAAACTATTTTATTATGAGAAAACAAACTATTTATCTATCATGCCTGCTTTTATTGACGGCGTGCGAAAATGCACCATTCAAAAAGACCGAAATCCAACCGACCATATCGATGGTCACTGAAACGTCTCTGCTTAACATCGAAAGCGTCTCCCTTATCCAGCGAAAAAAACAACAAATGATCATTGAGTTGGCTTTCGCACGCAAAACAACTCCCGAACGCGCCCGCCAGTTAGCCGGCATCTGCTATGACAAAACAGTAGGCACCGTTTTCATGCCTTTTGATCTGGCCGAGATTGCATTGGCAGAAACGGGCGGACATAAGCTCTCGTCACATGCAGTATCATCCATGGGGGCTCTTGGTGTCTGGCAGTTGATGCCGTATAGGGCAAAAAGCCACGGTTATATGCCTAAAGACATGAAGGATGATGCAAAGTGTGCCGAAGCCGCAGTACGCGAGTTGTATACCAAGTTGGAAATGGCGCAGGGTGATTTGGAGCGTGCCAAAAAATACTACTGCGGCCAAGGCCCGCAGGCCAACGCTTACATAAAAAAGATCCGTCTTATTCGACGTGAAATGCTGGCTGAATATGAAAAACAAGGCGATATGATTGCTTTGGCAGATACGGCCTCAAGAATCCGTTGAGTAAATTTAGCAAATGTAAATTGGCAATGGCAATGACATTGCCGGTCTAAAGAAACGATTCGGTTTCCGTGTCGGAAAAGTATCGGCCCGGCACCTGTCTGAGGCGTTTCATGCGGCCCCTGAAGGATATTCTCTGAACCTTCAGCCGGGGCGTTTTTGCTTGATATGAAAGCCGCCGCTCTGATATAGTCGGGCGGCTTTTTTGTTGTTTAACAACGTATTCAGATGTGGAGGCTTTGTGAAGAGGGAATTGTCTTCCGGCAGCACTAACGGCCTTACGCTTCGCACTAAAATGATATTTCTTTCTGCATCCGCTTTTATCGGAATTGTGCTGGTCACTGCGATCAGTCTGATGCTGATGAATGAAGTCCGGATCGGCAGTGCTGCTTACAAAACCATCAGCAATAATAAAGACGCACTTGAAAACATAGCTCTGTTGAAATCAGACCTGTATCAGATCAGCTACGATGTGCAGCGATTCATGCTTGAAGCAGACAAAGTCGTTGCCGGTAAGGTTGCCGCAAATATTAAGGAACGGTCAGCCGATATCGATAAAAGGTTTGATGTGGGTCTTAAACTGGCCGAGGCCCAGGGCAGACGTGATGTCATAAACAGGGCGAATATAATCTGGAAGGAATATAAGAAAACGCTGCTTGACGATGTCCTGCCGGCTGCCGGTCGAGGAGAAATATATCAGGCCAGTAATCTGATGTCCGGGATTCAGTCCGAACGCTTCAATGCTTTCAGTACAACAGTAGCCAAAATGGTTGAAACTATCCGTCGTGATGTGGTTTCAGCAGAAGAGTCCGTTTCTTCCTCGGTTTTCAATAAGATAATACTCAATGTTCTGGTTGCGCTGATCGCAATAGGCGCCATTACACTTTTTTCATACCTTGTAACTCGGTCGGTCACCGGACCGCTTAACGCGTGTGTCAATTTTGCGCGCTCCGTGGCTGACGGTCGTCTTGATATCCGCCTGCAGGTCACCGGCGGCGGCGAAACCGCAGCACTAGCTGTTGCAATGAACACCATGGCAGAGAATCTGAACAGCATGGTGTCACGGGTAAAATCCACATTGGAGGTACTCACTTCCATCGATATTAATATTGAAAAGTCTGCTCATCAGGTGGTCAGTTCCGCTCAGTTGCAGGAGAAGTCGGTCAAGGAGACTTCCCAGGCGGTCATGCAGATCAATGAGTCTATTCGGGAGGTTTCCGGAGGAGTAGACCAGCTTTCCACTTCGGCCGGCGAGACTGCATCTTCCACTCTTGAGATGGCCGCCAGCATTGAAGAGGTTGCCATCAGCTCAGAAAAACTTGGTGAAGCTGTCGAGGAAGTCAGTTCTTCAGTAACCGAAATGGCTTCATCTATAAAGGAGATCGGAGCCAGCATCATAAACCTTCTGGATGCTTCCAGTACAACCGCTTCCTCCATCGCAGAAATGGATGCCACAATCAAGCAGGTTGAAAAAAATGCAATGGACACGTCGGCCATTTCTGAAACTGTCAGAAGCGATGCCGAGACAGGCAAGAAAGCGGTTGAAGAAGCTATAGCAGGTATGCAGGCAATTCGCAGATCATCACAGATAACTGCTGAAGTCGTTGAAAATTTGTCACTTAGGGCCAATGACATTGGAGCGATTTTGTCCGTAATTGATGAAGTTGCGGAGCAGACCAATCTTTTGGCGCTCAACGCTGCAATTATTGCTGCTCAGGCTGGTGAGCACGGCAAGGGGTTTGCAGTGGTTGCCGATGAAATCCGCGAGCTTGCCGAGCGCACCAGCAGTTCTACCCGTGAGATTGCTGCTGTTATCAAAGGGGTCCAGGAAGATACGCGCAGAGCGGTGAATGCCATCAATCAGGCAGAGGACAGCGTTTCAGAAGGGGAAAAGCTCTCGCAGCGCTCGGGAGCCGCTCTTGAAAAAATAGTGACCGGTGTCAAGCGTGCCAGCATTCAGGTAGGCGAAATTGCCCGAGCCACGGTTGAACAGGCCCGTGGCAGTCACTGCATTAGAGAGGCGATGGAGAGTGTGGAAGAGATGGTAGGACATATTGCCAGCTCGGCCCGTGAACATTCACAAGGCACAGACTTGATTAAGTCAGCAGTTGAGCGCATGAAGGATATTACTACACATGTGCGGACTTCTACCCGCGAACAGAGCCGTGCCAGCAGCCTGATCGCCCGCTCGACAGAAAATGTTACTTCAATGGCGGAACAAATCCGTGACGCCTGCCGGTTGCAGGTTGAGAGCAGCGTCCAGATTTCCGAATCTGTAAGCAACATACAGGCCTCAACTACCGCCAACAGCCATGCCGCCAAGGTTATGGATGCATCAGTTGCCAGTCTGTCCCGTCAGATTGAGCTTCTGGAGAAGGAGATGACCGGTTTTAAAATTTGATGCCGGTTTAAATAAATAAAATGAGCAGGCTTGCAAAACGTTTTTCCGAACTTAAACAGCAGAATGCCAAGGCACTGGTGACATTTATTACCGCTGGCGATCCTGATCTTTCACAGACAGAAGATATGATCTGTGCTCTGGAAGCAGCCGGTGCTGATGTTATCGAATTAGGAGTTCCTTTTTCTGATCCCATGGCGGATGGTCCAACAATCCAACTCTCATCAGAGCGGGCATTAGTGTCCGGGACAACCCTGACCGGAATTCTGGCAACTGTTAAAAAAACGCGTGCCAGATCCCAGGTGCCTATCATACTGATGGGGTATCTCAATCCGGTTTACTGCTACGGTTACGAACGCTTTTGCCGTGATGCCGCAGATGCGGGAGTGGATGGAGTACTCCTTGTCGATCTGCCTCCCGAGGAATCCGGTGAGCTGCTGCCTTATGCTGACCGGTTTGGACTGGATGTCATATTTCTGCTTACTCCCACATCCGATTCATCACGGATAGATCTGGTAAATGAAATCGGCAGGGGCTTTGTCTACTATGTTACCGTGACCGGTGTTACCGGTGCCCGTCAGGGAGTTTCCGATTCTCTGGAAGCCGAACTGGCAAATATAATGAACAAGGTAAGGCTGCCTGTCATGGCCGGTTTCGGGATTTCTACTCCGGAGCAGGCCGCTGAAGTGTCCGGATTGGCCGACGGAGTTGTTGTTGGAAGTGCAATCGTCAAACTGTTTGAAAAACATTCCGGGGCACAGCTTGATTATGAGCTTAAGAAGTTTGTCGCTTCTTTAAAACAGGCAATTTGAGGATACTGAACAAACTTGACACTACCGAGTAATTCTGTTACCTAGATTTTTTACTTATACTCAAAATATTTAGGATTGTGAAAGACGCGAGGCTTACCATGAGCTGGTTCAGCAAAGAAAAAACCGGGATAGAAAAATCCGTGGGCAAAAAGGTTAAGGTTCCTGAAGGAATGTGGATCAAGTGTCAGGGATGCTCGGAAACAGTTATGAGCAAGGATGTGGAAGCCAATCTGCAGGTATGTCCGAAATGCGGGTATCATTACCGTATCTCTGCACGCAAAAGGCTTGAAGCACTGCTTGACGGAGGCACATGGCAGGAGTTCGATGCTGAAATCACCTCGGTGGACTTTCTGGAATTCAAGGATGCCAAGAGTTATCAGGATCGCATAGATGCCGCCCTCTCCAAGGGAGGCTCTAAAGATGCTGTCATCTGCGTGGAGGGCACTATCGAGAACCTGAGTGTTCAGGTTTCCTGTTTTGATTTTTCATTCATGGGCGGCAGTATGGGGAGCGTCGTCGGTGAAAAGATAACCCGTTCCATCGAACGCGGTCTGCAAAAGAAACAGCCGGTCATTATAATATCTGCTTCAGGCGGGGCGCGCATGCAGGAGAGCATACTGTCTCTCATGCAGATGGCCAAAACCTCGGCCGCACTGGCAAAACTTAAAAATGCAGGGATTCCGTTCATTTCTCTGCTGACTGACCCGACCACCGGTGGCGTTACCGCCAGCTTTGCCATGCTGGGAGACGTTAATGTTTCCGAGCCAAAGGCGCTGATCGGTTTTGCCGGACCCCGGGTAATCGAGCAGACCATTCGTCAAAAGCTTCCGGAAGGTTTTCAGCGTGCAGAGTACCTGCTTGACCACGGTATGATAGATGCCATCATTCCTCGTACCGAGATGCGTCAGAAGCTGGCCTCTATTCTGAAGATGCTGCACCGTTCTGCTGTCTGAAATGTCTCTGGCAGCTTTGCTGGAGAAACTGTATTCCCGTCGGCGCTTTGGCATTAGACCGGGCGTCGACAGGGTACGCATCCTGTTGGCACGTCTAGGCAATCCTGAAAAAAGTTTCCGCAGTATCCACGTTGTCGGCACAAACGGCAAGGGATCCACATCAGCTTTCCTATCTTCCATACTCACGCATGCCGGATATCGTACCGCACAGTTTAGTTCTCCCCACTTGGTACGATTTACCGAACGTTTCAGAATAAACGGTGAAGAATATTCAGCTGATAAACTGGCCGACTGTCTTGACTCTGTCCTGGAAGCTGCGCCGGAAGAAGCCACATTCTTCGAGATTACCACTGCCTTGGCCGCCTTTGTTTTCAGTCAGGAAAAAGTTGATCTTGCGGTAATCGAAGCCGGTATGGGAGGGCGGTCTGACGCTACGGCTGCCATTGCAGGCGAGATGACGGTTATCACTCCGATTGCGTTTGATCATGCCGAGTATCTGGGAAACACACTGCCGGATATTGCGAGGGAAAAGGCCGGTATTATAGAGTCTGATACGTCAATTATCTGTGCAAGTCAGGAAAACTCCGTACTTTCCGAGATTCAGCAGCAATGCCTTCTTGGCAGAAATGAGTTAAGGATTTACGGCCGTGATTTCACAGCCGGTTGGAGTTCAAACGGCACCATCGAATATTCCGGCATCCATAAAAAACTGAGCGGACTTGTCACAGGCATTCCGGGACGCTATCAGGTACAGAATGCCGCTTTGGCGATAGCTGCCGCCGAGGTGCTGGGTTCTGCAGGAACGTCAATCTCTGATGAAGCAATAGTTCGAGGGGTTGCCGGGTCATATTGGCCGGGACGAATGGAGCTGATACCGGGTAATCCGCCACTGCTTCTGGACGGCGCCCACAACCCGGCCGGTTCGCTGGCTTTGGCCGAGGCACTGTCCGATTATCCGAGGAACCGTATTCTGCTTGTCACCGGTGTCTGTACTGATAAGGACATAGACCTGATCTATGCTAATTTGATGCCGCTTATTGAACGTGTTTATACCGTGACTCCTGCAGTGGAACGCGCCATGAAAGACGAAGACCTCTCACTGTTTTTTACGGAGAGGGGCCTCAAATCCAGGCCATGCGGAACGGTAGCAGAAGGAATTCGTGCCGCCCAAAGCGAGGCCGTGGCTGGAGATCTGATACTTGTGTGCGGCTCGCTCTTTGTCGTCGGCGAAGTTAAGGCCTGGCTTGAAAATGTTGATTATACCGGTATCCGAGGCTGATTTCTGAAATGAAAATCATATCCATATTACTGCTGTTGATACTGATTCACCTCCCATTCGCTTCGATTTCAAATGGAGAGGAATCACCATTTACCGACGATAATATCCATATCAAAGCAGATTCAATGAATCATGGCCAGGCGGACGGACTCTACACGGCCAGGGGAAATGTTGTCGTAACCTGGCAGGGTCTGAATCTGGTCGCAGATCAGGCCACCTACGACAGTAATTCTCACCTCTTGCTTGCTAACGGCAACGTTACCGTCTCAAAAGGAAATGATATTATCAAAGGTGAATCGCTGACACTCAATCTGGAGAACAATCGGGTCGAAATGGACAAGGCAACCCTGACGATGCCTGAAACAAATCTCTCCTTCAGCGGTGAAAAAATTACCCGTTTGAATGATAACGAATTCCAGGTCAGCTCAACGGAGCTAACCACCTGCGATCTGCCCGATCCCAGCTGGAAATTCGGAGCGGATACGCTCAAAGTAAATGTGCTGGGTTACGCAACCGGCCGGAACGTGGTCTTTTATGTAAAAGATATTCCTGTTCTGTACCTTCCGTGGATCGCGTTTCCTGTGGTCCGTGAAAAGAAATCCGGGCTGCTTTTTCCAAAGGTCGGATATTCAAATGCACGCGGGGCTCAGCTTGACATACCAGTCTACTGGGTTATCTCTCCCAGTCAGGATCTGTTGTTTGATCTGGATCTGCTGACCAAAAGAGGCGTGGGAACCGGCCTTGATTATCGATACATCCGCGCCAGAGGCAGTGAGGGACATCTGGGCGGCTATCAGATCTACGATGCTCTCAAGAATCGCTGGCGCTGGCAGGTCGGCCAGAATCACAAAGAAATTATTTCTCCGGATGCAAACCTGAGAATGGATGTAAACCTGACCGGCGACCGATCTTTTCTGGGGGATTTTGGTGAGAAGAGCGGAGATTATAACCGGCAGTCCACTGATACAACGATAAACGCATTGAAAGCCTGGCAGCACTACGCCCTTGCTTCTCATATAAATTACAGTGAAGATCTTTATGCCGTCGATAACCGGGCTACCTTGCAGACACTTCCTGCGGTGGAGTTGTCCGGAGTAAGGCAGGCAATACTTAAAACTCCGCTTTATTTCGATATCGATGCCGGCATCGCAAACCTGTACCGCGAGTCCTCCCCCAGCGGACAGCGCTTGCACCTGTTTCCCCGGGTGACTTTTCATCCATCACTTGGCGATTATCTGCAGGCATCCGTTTTTGCCGGATCGCATGTCCGGGGCTATACAACCGACAAACGAACCGCCGGCAGCGGGGCCAGCAGCAGCGATGCTGATCTTCTCCCGGAGGTTGGAGTGCGTCTATCGACGTCACTTGCTCGCGGTTTTGATGTCGCTTCCGCGAACCTCAAAAAGGTCCGCCATGAGATCATACCGGAGGTCAGCTACAGCTATATTCCGGAACGTTCCCAGCAGCGCCTTCCGTTCTACGATTATACTGACCGCATGGTCTGGCAGAACATGCTCGGCTTTTCCGTAACAAATCTGATAAACGGCAAGTTTACAAACGGCGAAACCACCGAATACAGGGAAATTTCAAGAATAAAACTGATGCTAGGCTACAATTTCGAAGGACAGAGGCGGGATCTGCTGTCACTGGTGGACACGCAACGCCCATGGAGTGATCTGGTATTGGAAAGCGACACATGGCTGAACAGGAATATTCGGCTGACGTTTGATACCCGCTATAATCTTTATGACAATCGTTTGTCAACCGCTTCAGTGGGGTTGGAAGCGGATGACCGGCAGGGGAATATGATTGGGGCTTCATATCAGTTGGCCCGAGGTGAGGTCGAATACATGGAAGGTCGACTTGCCACCAAATATTTCAAGCCGTTTAATTTATCATACTTGGCCCGCTATTCATTTGATCTGGGCGATTTTCTGGAGTCAGTATATTCAGTGGAATATCGTCACAAATGCTGGAGTGTCACCACTGCCATCCACCAGCGTCCAGGAAATTATTCCTATACTCTCAACTTCAATCTGGCCGGTTTGAGCGGCAAATAATAACCGACGCCTGATCATACAGACGCTGATCCTCTCGACTCAATTCTGTCTGAGAAAATTCATGGCAGATACTCCAGCAGAAAAAGCCTGCGCTTGTAAATATCCACCATTTCGTTCAAATCACTGTTCAGTGTGCTCCGGATGACCGGTTTTAAAAACAGCCTTAAAAATCTGCGTTCACGATGTCCCAGTGGCGGATTTGCATGCCCGATGCGCGTTGGAATTTTAATGGACCCTAGTTTCATACGGCCTGTAACAGATCTCAGGCAGGGATTTAGAACAAGCAGGCTGTCTTTGCCGGTTTTCGGTACACGGCTGTCAGCGGCTCCCAAATAAAGCATAAAATTCCCAGGTGAAGTACGCTCTTTTTCAAGCTGACGGAGCCTGTCGATTTCTTCGTGAACATTCTCTCTGGCATCGGCATGGGCGAAGAGAAGCGGCTGCAGTCCGGTCCGGGCAATCATATCCAGCAATTCGTCAATACGATAGGTCTTGACACACGGATGCAGAAGAGCATCGGCAATGCCGGAATTTGTCCCGGTTTCATCGGCAGCTTTCAAGTATTTTGCCAGCCGCGAACCAGGCCTGGCTTTTTTGAATAGTTTCCGTGCTGCGGCGGGTGTCTTGATACCCAGAATCCGCAAGGCGTGCCGGATGGATTCTTCCTCTCTCCTGGCATAGCGGCTGTACAGCATGATTCTGATGATGCCGCCGGGCATCAGATGTTTTTCGAGAGTTTTGAGGCCTTCAAGCGGGTCTTCGAGATGGTGAAGAACTCCGTAGGAGTCGATCAGGCCGAAGGTGCCTTCAATTGATTTGCCGTCCAGAATATCGCCGCAGTGGAAATCTACATTTCTGCGGCCATGCAGGAGACAGTGCAGGCGGGCTCTGTCCAGGCTGCGTTTAGAGATGTCCAACGCTGTGATTTTACAATCGGGATTTGCGACCGAAAACGGGTAGGGTGAAAATGTTCCGCAGCCGGCAATCAGGATGTTTTTAGCTTCAGGCGGCGGCAGGCTTGAGTTGAATTGCGTCCAGAGTGCCAGCAGGTTGTGTGCATAGGTGTCACAGCGCCTTACCGATGCAAGCAGGGGATAATGCGGGTAGGGGTAACATTGATAATGTTTCTGTACCGGGTTGCTCATGCCGTACTGTAGCAGGATGGCATCCGGCTTTCAACCGTCATAACAAAGAGCCCCTCCGATCTGGAGAGGCTCTTTAACATCGTATCAGGTACAGCTATTTTTTAAACGTCGCTTCCTCTACGATGGCGGCATATTTGTAGCCGCCGCCAAAGTCCCTGTCCTTGGCAAGAATGCCGCTGGCTGTGACGACATCACCGACTTGTACCATGTCATTTGATGTACATACCAGATTATGGTTTCCTGCGGCCTGCGATCCGGTCCCGTCCTGAATATGGACCCAGTTCTTGCCCATAATCTGGGCTGATACCTTGACAACCTTGCCTCTGATGGCAACTTTCTTCTTATTCAGTTTTGCGCTGTTGGCAAAAGCTTCCTGTACCGTTGCGGCGTTGGGGCCGGTTGCTTTCGTTACGGAAATCTTTGTCTCCTTTGCAGCTGTAGCGCCTTTGCTGCCGGGAGAAACTGACTTTTCTTTGACTGGTTCTGTCTTTGCGCCCGGCGCTGCTGCAGCGGAAGCTACACCACCAGAAAAAATTATCTTGTCGAACTTGCGCTTAAGACTCTTGCTTTCAAAGTTGACCATTTCCATGCCGCCAGTGAAGCTCATCTGTGAGCCGACTTTGGCTGTGGTTTCCGTGACGGCAACCCAGACTTTATCACCATTTGTTTTCTGCAGATTGACGTATGTATAGCCGCCGCTGTTCATTGTCTCGAGAACTTTACCTGAAATTACTTCAGAGGGTTGCGCCGCATTTGCAGCGCCTGGTTTAGCCACCTTGTCCGGCATGGCCAGTGCAGCGGAAGCTGACAGAGCAGCTATACAGGTGAGTGACAATATAAATTTCTTTTTCATGGATTCCCCTTTTTTTAAATTACCAGCTTCAATTACTGATATTATCATAACAAGCCGAAGGTCGGCACTAAAAAATACAGGCGAAGCACATGTACAATCGACTTTATATCCACATTCCCTTCTGCCTTGAAAAGTGCGGCTACTGTGCTTTCATCTCCGGAAAACCGAAGGCGGGTGATGTTGAAAACTACCACAGGCTGCTGCTGAAAGAGATGCAGCTGGTCTCGGCGGACAGCGAATCCGGCCGGTCGCTGGATTCAATCTATTTCGGCGGCGGCACCCCGTCTCTTTTGCATCCGCAGCAGGTGGCCGGGATAATTGGGCAGGCAGAAAAGCTGTTTTCCCTATCGCCGGATGCTGAAATTACTCTGGAGGCGAATCCGGGCACGGTTGATGAGGATCGCCTGCGGGCCTTTCGGGCGGTTGGAGTCAATCGCCTTTCGCTGGGTGTTCAAACCTTTGACGAGACTCTGCTGCGCTGCCTGGGACGGGTGCATGATGCCGGTCAGGCCCGCCGGGCTTTCCAGGATGCCCGGCGGGCCGGTTTCGACAACATCGGCATCGACCTGATCCATGCCCTGCCGGGTCAGACCCTTTCGCAATGGCAGGCAGACCTGCAGGAAGCTGTCCGGTTGTCACCGGAACACATCTCGGTGTACGGCCTCTCGGTGGAAGAGGGGACCCCTTTCTCACTGCGTTATCCGGAGGACAGTCCCGATATTCCGGATGACGACCGTTCGGCGGAAATGTTCGAAGCGGCTGATACCGTGCTTACGGCAGCCGGCTACCAGCATTACGAAATCGCCAACTATGCCAGACCTGGTTATCGATCGAGGCACAACAGCGGCTACTGGCGCAGGGACGGCTATCTGGGGCTGGGGGTAGGGGCTCACTCTTTTCTGCGGAAGGGGCATGGATTTCGATTCAGCAACCACGAAACTTTGGAGGAATACAGTGCTGCTTTGTCTGCCGGTCGCCTGCCGCGTCAGGATCAACACGACTTGACCCGGGAAGATGCCATGGCAGAATTCATGTTTCTGGGACTGCGTCTGGCCGAAGGTGTATCTCACGAAAGTTTTGAAGGGGAGTTTGATTCTACGCTGCAGACCGTTTATGGCACGGATGTAGACGAGCTGATACGGGTCGGCCTTCTGCAGCAGCAACAGGGCGTGCTGCGCCTGACACGGCGCGGCCTGCTACTTTCCAATCAGGTTTTTGCCCGGTTCCTGCCATGATTTCCGCTTGCCACACGTTCCAAAGCATCTATAATACCACCCCATGATCCCCGCATCCCTCAAAACAGAGCTCCAACAGCGCGTCGCCCAAGCTATTACGAACCGTGAAGCCGCAGTGGACGTGATGAAAGAGCTGCAGCGTTACTACGGCTGGCTGACTGATGAAGCCGTTACTGAAGCAGCTGAGCTGCTGGATTTGTCAACGCTGCAGGTGGAAGAGCTGGCCACCTTTTACGAAATGATCTACCGCCGTCCGGTGGGGCGGCATGTGATTCATGTCTGCGACTCGATCTCCTGCTGGAGCATGGGGGGCGAGACCCTTCTCGCACAGTTCGAAAAACTGCTGGGAATTCAGGCCGGCGCCACAACAGCCGACGGCGTCTTTACCCTGCTGCCCTGCTGCTGCCTGGGCAACTGCGGGAATGCGCCGGCCGTTATGGTTGGGGAGCGCCAGTACGGCTGCATCACACATGAAGTTGCGCCGAAAATAATTACCGAACTGCGGCAGACTGTGTAACTCATGGAACAGGTTCTCTTTAAGCATAACCGGCCCGGCCGGATGACAACCTTCGACGAATACCGCAGCGAGGGGGGCTTTGGTGCGCTTGCCAGGGTGCTGAGCGATATGAAACCCGACGAGGTCCAGCAGGCGGTCATAGATTCCGGACTGCGGGGCAGGGGCGGGGCCGGTTTTCCGACCGGTAAGAAATGGTCGTTCGTGCCGCGCAATCTGCCTGGACCGCGCTATCTGATCTGCAACTGTGACGAGATGGAGCCGGGCACCTATAAGGACCGCGTGCTGCTGGAGAGCAATCCGCACCTGCTGGTGGAGGGGATGGCGCTGGCCTGCTATGCGCTTGGTGTACAGCACGCCTTCATCTTCATCCGCCGGGGCTATGAGCTTGCTGCAGACAACCTGCGGCAGGCCGTGGCCGCTGCCCATGTGGCCGGTTTTATGGGAGAGAATATACAGAAGAGCGGTTTCAGCCTTGAACTGGACATTCACCAGTCCGCCGGCCGCTATATCTGCGGCGAAGAGACCGCGCTGATCAATGCCTTGGAGGGGATCCGCGCCAACCCGCGCGCCAAACCGCCCTTTCCGGCCGTCAAAGGGCTGTGGGGACAACCTACGGTCGTAAACAACGTCGAAACGTTGGCCAACATCCCGTCCATCATCAACGGGGGGGCGGCCTGGTGGAAGGGTCTGGCAGCAACTCCCGAGGCGGCCGGCACCAAGCTGTTTTGCATCAGCGGTCATGTGGTCAAACCGGAGTGCTTTGAGCTGCCGCTTGGCATGAAACTGGGCGAGATCATTGACGGTCCCTGCGGCGGCATGCGTCCTGGCAGCAGTTTCAAGGCCTGTATTCCCGGCGGCGCTTCCACTCCCTATTTAACTAAATTGCATTGGGATGTGCCGATGGATTTCGATCCGGTGGCCAAGGCCGGCTCACGCCTGGGTACCGGCGGGATTGTGGTCTTCGATCAGGACACCTGCATGGTGGCAGCTACCCTCAACCTGGTCCGTTTCTTTGCCCGTGAGTCGTGCGGCTGGTGCACTCCCTGTCGTGAAGGTCTACCCTTTGTGCGCCATATTCTGGAGCGGATCGAGGCGGGGCAGGGCCAGGACGGTGATATCGACATACTGCGGGAACATGTCCGGCTGCTGAACTATGCCTTCTGCGCCCTGGCGCCGGGAGCCATGGGGCCGGTGGATGGATTGCTGAAGCATTTTGAGGATGAGCTGCTGGAACATATCACGGCGCAGCGCTGTCCTTTTGAAGGAGCGAATTCCTGATGGTACTCCGAATAGTTCTTGCATCAATTTCTTTGCTGATCCTGGCCGGCAATTCGTTCGCCCTGACGGAGATCCGTACGATCCCGACCCGTCCAGGGGTGACTATGGATATTCTGGTCATGACTCCCGAACGGCCTGGACTTGGCGATGCCCTGATATTGTTCCCTGGGGGTAACGGCGCCGGTCCATACAAGGTTAAAAATGATGGTGTCGTGAGCGGCTGGAGTTTCCTGGTGCGCAGCGCCGACACTTTTGTCAGCGGCGGACTTTCGGTGATTACCGTCAATCCACCCTCTGATCATCCCACCGGTATGAGTACCGGTTTTCGAGAGTCTGCCGAGCATGCCGAAGATATTGCAGCACTGGTCTCCTATCTGGAACAGCAGGGTTACAAACGAATATTTCTGGTCGGGAACAGCCGCGGCACGCTTTCGGCGACATCGCTCGCTGCCCGCCTGAAGGTTAGTCATCTGAAAGGGGTTATTCTGACATCCTCTCTGGAATACGAAAACTTCCTGCGCTGGCTGCCTTTGGGAACACTGACTCTGCCGGTGCTGATGGTGCATCACCGTGACGACGCCTGCCGGGTCAGTTCGTTCGAAGAGGCCGAAAAAACGCGCACCGCTCTGCGCAGCCATACCACGGTAGACTTCACCGAAGTCAACGGCGGTGCCTATCCCCGCTCGGCTTCCTGCGATAACCTCAGTGCTCACGGTTTCTTCGGGGTCGAGGACAAGGTTGTGCAGGTCATCACCGACTGGGTCGGTGGCCGTACCGTGCCGGAGCGGATCGAGTAAGGCAAATCCCCCTAAGTCCCCCTTTTTAGAAAGGGAGACTTGTATAGCGGAACACAATTTATGCCCAAACTGATCATCGACAACATAGCGCTGGAAGTGCCGGAAGGGACCAACGTCCTGGAGGCGGCCCGCAGCATCGGCATCGTCATCCCGCATTTCTGCTGGCACCCGGCGCTGGGCAAGGCTGGGGCCTGTCGGGCCTGCGCCGTCAAGATGCTGGAGGGGCCGGTCAAGGGGCTGCAGATGTCCTGCATGCTGCCGGTTCAGGACGGCATGGTGGTCTCCACCACCGATGAAGAGGCGCTCGCCATGCGCCGGGCGGTGATCGAATGGCTCATGATCAACCATCCCCACGATTGCCCGGTCTGCGACGAGGGGGGCGAATGCCAGCTGCAGGACTACACGATTGCCGGCGGCCACGGCCTGCGCCGCTACGACGGCAAAAAACGGACCCATGTCAACCAGCAGCTGGGGCCGTATGTCGAACATGAGATGAATCGCTGCATCCAATGCTACCGTTGTGCCCGCTTTTATCAGGAATATGCCGGCGGCACAGATTTCGGTGTCATGGGGCGGGCCGGCACGGTCTATTTCGGCCGTCAGCAGGATGGCGCGCTGGAATCCCCCTTTTCCGGAAATCTTGTCGATATCTGTCCGACCGGGGTCTTCACCGACAAAACCGCCCGCTTCCGTGCCCGCTACTGGGATTACGACATGGCCCCCTCGGTCTGTCCGCACTGTTCCTTGGGGTGCAGCACCGTCCCGATGGCGCGTTACCGCGAACTGCTCAAGGTTACCGCCCGCCGCAATGATGATGTCAACGGCTGGTTCATCTGTGACCGGGGCCGCTTCACCAATGCTGCCGTCAACGCCCCGGAGCGGACGCGCCAGGCGCTGGTGGATGGACAGCCGGTCAGCATGGATGCCGCACTGGACGCAGTCATGGAGCGCTTGAACGGGTTTCTGGCGCTGCACGGTTCAGGCGCTCTGGCAATTGTCGCTTCGCCGCGCATGTCGCTGGAAGGCAATCTGCTGGCAGCCCGACTGGCTGAACTGCTGGGTGCCGGTGCCCTCTGCTTTTTCGGCGATGTGCTGCATGCCGAGCGGACCGTTGAGGCGGTTTCCCTGCTGAATGGCGACAACTCCGCTTCGCAGGAGGATGTACGCCGGGCCGATCTGGTGGCGGTGTTGGAATGCGACCTGCTGGAGCAGGCCCCGATGATGGCCCTGGCCGTGCGGCAGGCCTGGCGCAACGGAGCGCAGGTTTTCATTGTCGGCAGCGAATGTCCGCTGGATATGGCACAGCAGGAGCTGTTCAAAGCCGAAGCTGTTGTGTCGCTGGCCGATGTGCCGCTGGGTGACGCCAAGCGTCCGGTCGTGATCTGCGGCACCCGCCACAAAGGTCTGGATGCCATCCGCGCCGCCGCCGGCAATGGCACAAAGCTGGCCTTCCTGCTGGATGGCCCCAACGCCTTCGGCTGCGGATTGCTGGCCCGTGAGCATGGCGCGATTTCCTTTTCCGAAGCGGTGGCCGGCGGAGGGATTAAGGGGATTATCACGCTTGAGGCAGACCTGCCCGACGACCTTCCGTCTGAAATCAGGGTGCTGGCGGTCGCCGACTGGCGGCCGACCTCACTGCTGGAACGGGCCGAGGCCGTTCTGCCGGTCACCAGCTGGGTCGAGATGGACGGCACCTACGTCAACAACGAAGGGCGCGCCCAGCGTTTCACACAAGTCATGCAGCCGGGACTGCCGATCAGGGGACTGACCCCGGAACTGCATCCGCCGCGGGTGCATCGTCATGACGCGCCCGGAGGTGACGTTCTCCCCACATGGCGGATCGTGGCGGAGTTGCTGGAACGGCTGGGGGAGGAGCGGATTGAAGAACCGCTTTCAGGGCGTTGGGAAAAAATGCGCACTCTGGATGCGGAGGGATCCGGTGTGATGAATGTTGGGCTTGAATGAATTTGTATGGAAACACGCTGCTGTTATAAACCATATTTATAGCCATACAATAGTATGGCTTATTGTTTTGATTCCTGATAAGGTATTCGCATGACAACAGCGCATTTTGAATGGGATTCTACAAAGGATCATGAAAATCAGCAAAAACATGGAGTTTCATTCGTAGCGGCCCAATACGCCTTTGCTGATCCATGTCGTATCATTGCTGAAGATGTTACCCACAGCGAAAATGAAATGCGCTACTACTGCTTTGGCAAGTCCGGTGATGGAATTCTCACAGTACGATTCACGTATCGAAACAACGTGATTCGAATATTTGGTGCCGGCTACTGGCGGAAAGGAAAGGCGATCTATGAGCACGAAAATAAAATACACCGATGAACCTTTGGGAGAAATCAAGATTGTACGGGATTTTCTCCCATCGCCTGCAGAACTTGCCTTCAGTGAGGAATCGGTCAAGGTTACGATAACTCTCAGCAAGAAAAGCGTAGAGTTCTTTAAGGCTGAGGCTACAAAATACCATACTCAATATCAGCGTATGATTCGCCAACTGCTTGATTCCTATGCTGATGTACAGTCTCAACAGCCGACAACGCGCTCAACAGGACGAGTGAAAAAACTGCGAGTCGGTTAGTGCCGACACCGATGTTGCGAGAAGCGTCAAGGATATTCAGTGAGACAGACAGAGCCGGCTGAGGAGTGTGATTGTCGATATTGATTCGAAGATTGCCACCTAAGTTCATATGATACCGCTGGCTTGAAACAGTCAGGGTTGTCAGGATCCGGTCACATTACGAGTAACGGAAATAATACATTTCAAACAAGCGAGGAACAATGAAAACTGCAATTCTGATGATGGCGCACGGCAGCCGTATTGCCGAGGCGAATGACGCAGCCCGGGAAGTGGCGGCGATGGTACAGGAAATGACCGGCTTCGAGATCGTCGAAGTATCATTCCGTGAAATGCACGAACCGAACATCCAGAGCGGTATCGATGCCTGTGTGGCCAAAGGCGCCGAGCGGATTCTGCTGATGCCCTATTTCCTGTTCATGGGAGCCCATGTGCTGCATGACCTTCCTGAGGAAATTGAAGAAGCCCGGATGCGCCATCCCGGCTTGATCATGGAAATGGGCGGCCATCTGGGGGCGCATCGCAAGCTGGCCGAGATCGAGGCCGAGCGGATCGGAGAAGCGCTGGACAAGCTGGGGTGGCGCTGATGGATTCATTGGCTATGAAGCCGGAAGAAATTGAGGCCGAATCGTTTCAGATCATCGACAGCGAGGCCGGTGATCATGGCTGGCCGCCTGCGGAATGGCAGGTTGTGCGCCGCGCCATCCACACCAGCGCCGATTTTGAGTACGCCTTATCGATGGTGCTTTCTGATGGCGTTATCGAAAAGGCGGTTGCGGCACTGAAGAGCGGAGCCGGCATCGTGACCGACACAAATATGGCCCTGTCCGGAATCAGCAAGGCCCGCCTGGTTCCCTTCGGCTGCAGCGTTTCCTGCCATGTGGCCGATCCTGATGTAGCTGAACTGGCACAACGCGAGGGCATCACCCGTTCCATCGCGGCCATGCGCAAGGCGGTTTCCAATCCTGATAACCGAATTTTCGTGATCGGCAACGCCCCCACGGCTCTGTTCGAACTACTCCGTCTGATGCAGGAAGGGCAGGCCGAACCGGCCCTGATCATCGGCTTGCCGGTCGGTTTTGTCGGCGCCGAAGAAAGCAAGAACGCCCTGGCTGCCGGCGGGCATGACGTCCCCTTTATCACCAATATCGGCCGCAAGGGTGGTTCCAATGTGGCGGCTGCGGTGGTCAACGCTTTGGCTATCCTGGCCGGCAAGGCTTAACGCCTGACATGGCAAATATCATCCTTCTGGCGGTTTGTCTGCTGGCCGGCATCGGTCTGAAAAAAACCGGCCGGTTTCCCGGCAACACCCCGGCAGCGCTTAACGGCTTCATTATTCACATCTCCCTGCCGGCCCTGGCGATTCTGCATATCCACAATCTGAAACTGGACGGTTCGCTGATCCTGACGGCAGCCATGGCCTGGCTGCTGTTCGGTCTGGCCTGGCCCCTGTTTCACTTTTCCGGAAAATTTCTGCAACTGCCCCGCCGTACTGTCGGTGCGCTGATTCTGGTGGGTGGACTGGGCAACACCTCCTTCGTTGGCCTGCCGATGATCGAGGCCTATTACGGCAAGGACTATCTGGGTATCGGCATTATCGCTGACCAGCTCGGCTCGTTCATGGTGCTCTCCACCCTCGGCATCCTGTCTGCCACGGTTTACTCGTCCGGCGATGCTTCGCCCCGCCAGATGCTGCGCAAGATCATAATTTTTCCCCCCTTTCAGGCCCTGTTGCTGGCGCTGCTGCTCAGGCCGGTTCCCTTTCCGGTTTGGTGCGTGACGATCCTGGAAAAACTGGGCTCGACTCTTACGCCGTTGGCACTGGTTTCGGTCGGTTTTCAGCTTCAGTTCGGCGGCATGAAGGCTGTACTGAAGCCATTGGCAGCCGGTCTCGGCTATAAACTGCTGCTGGGGCCGGCGCTTATTTATCTGTTGTACGTCACGCTGCTGGGATCAAGCGGTACTGTCACGCAGATCACGATCTTTGAAGCGGCCATGGCGCCCATGATAACCGCCGGTATCATCGCCATCGATCATGAACTGGACCCGCCGCTGGTGGGCATGCTGGTCGGCATCGGCATACCGCTTTCTTTTCTGACTCTTTACTTCTGGCATATGTTTCTGGCGGGGATTCAATGAAAAGAGAACTACGTTCAGGTTATACCACCGGCACCTGCGCTGCCGCCGCCGCCAAAGGGGCGGCTCAGATGCTGTTCACTCAGGAACTTGTCCGCGAGGTCACTATTGAACTGCCAAGTGGTGACATCGCCACCTTTTCTCTGCACGGCCAAAGTTTTACGGAAAGCTCCGCAACCTGCTTCATTATCAAGGATGCAGGAGATGATCCGGATGTGACCAATGGAGCTGAACTGCATGCGGAGGTGACCCTTACCCCAACCCTCTCCCCGGGGGAGAGGGGGCAGGGCATACTCATCTCCGGCGGAACCGGCATCGGTAAGATCACCAAGCCTGGTTTGGCGGTTCCGCCCGGTGAGTGGGCCATCAATCCGGTTCCGCGACGAATGATCGAGCAGGCGGTAGGTTCTGTTTTTATGACCTTGCCCCTCAAAGTTACCATCTCCATCCCCGACGGCGAGCAGCGCGCGCTGAAGACCCTCAACGCCCGTCTTGGGATCATCGGCGGACTTTCCATTCTCGGCACCACCGGCATCGTGCGCCCGATCTCGGCCAAGGCCTGGACCGATACCATTGATGCCGCCCTGGATGTGGCCAAGGCATGCGGTTGTGAAAACGTCGTTCTCTCCACAGGCCGAACCAGCGAACTGGTGGCACAGCAGTTTTTTAGGGGCAAGGGGCAAGGGGCATGGGTCGCTAATTCCGTCTTGCCCCTTGCCCCTTGCCCCATGCCCTTGTCTGAAGAAGCCTTTATCATGATGGGCGACCATGTGGCCTATGCACTGCAGGCCTGTGCCCGGCGCGGTTTCATGCGCCCGATCATCGCCTGCCAGTTCGCCAAGCTGCTCAAGATCGCCTGCGGGCATCCGAACACCCATGCCGCCGCGTCGGATCTGGATCTGGACGCGCTGCGCGGATGGGCCGAAGAAGCCGGAATTGCAGCTGGAATTATAGGAATTATCACTCATGCCAACACTGCCCGCGAAATTGCTGTCAGCTGCGTTTTTGACTCAGCGCTGATGCAGCTGGTTGCCGCCCGTGCCGAACAGGCCGCTGCACTGCACTCTCCCGGCATTGCCGTACAACCCCTGCTGTGCTGCTACGACGGAACTGTCGTCCCTCTTTCACCTTCTATCGCATCAGCCTGTTAAAGCCTGTAAAATCATCGTATTAACCAATTTGACCTTGTGCGACTAAGTCGATAGGATGCTCTTCTGATAAAGGAGGGTATGTGAAGAGTTTTCTATGTCTGATAGTTTTGCTGTTTCCCGCTCTGACCGGAGCTGTCGAAACCCCCGGCGTATGTCATAACGAGCTGTCAGAATGGATCAAGTCCAAACGTCCGCTTGCAATTGTTGATGTGCAGGATTCTGCCGGTTTTCGAGCCCACAATTACGATCATTCTCTGGCGGCGGGGAATGACACTGTTCGTCTGGAAAAGATAGCTGCGCAATTGAGGGGCAAACAGGGGCGTGTGATCGTGGTCAGTGCCGACGGCGGCCAGGATGCTGTGCGTGCGGCGGAACAGCTGGCTCGCAACGGAGTGAAGCGTTCCCGCATTCTGGTTCTGGAAGGTGGCATGGCGGCCGCAGCAAAAAACGCGGTCTGCGATTGCTGCAAGCCGGACAATAAGAAGGTTTCGTTTAAATGAATACTGATAATATGATTGTCAAACCGCTGCGACCGGCTCTGACGGCGCTTTTGAATGATGAAACCGATCGATGCACCGGCTGCGGTATCTGTGTCAAAGAGTGCGGTTTTCTGAAACTGTACGGCACGCCTCGCGACATTGCAAAGGCGTATGATCCGGAAGATCCCAGAAAAAGAGCGGTCGGATTCGAGTGCAGCCTTTGCTCGCTCTGCAGTGCAGTTTGTCCGGAGGGGCTTGACCCGATGGCGCTTTTTCTGGAAATGCGCCGTGAGGCGTTTGAACGCGGCCACGGCAGCTTTCCGGAGCACAAGGGACTGCTGGGTTACGAACGGACCGGCGTGTCGAAGCGATTTACCTGGTACGGTCTGCCGGAAAACTGCGATACGGTTTTCTTCCCGGGCTGCGCACTGCCCGGCACGCGCCCCGAGGCGACCCATGCACTCTACAAACAACTCATGACTGCGGTTCCGGCTCTTGGGCTGGTGCTGGATTGCTGCACCAAGCCGTCCCACGATCTGGGGAGACAGGAACAGTTTATACGATTGTTTGAAGAGATGGCCGGCTGGCTGGAATCCCAGGGGGTGAAGCGGATTCTGGTGGCCTGCCCGAATTGTTACAAGGTTTTTAGCGAATATGCACCTCAGTTTGAGACGGTAACGGTTTACGAAATACTGGCTTTATCGCCGCCAGCCCGTTTAGGACAGATTTCATCTGTTCCGGTGACGATTCACGATCCCTGTGTGGTCCGTTTCTCATCGGCTCCGCAGACAGCAGTACGCAGGCTGCTTTCAGGCATGGGGCGGACTGTTGAAGAAATGCCGCACACCGGGGCAACAGCCCTTTGCTGCGGTGAAGGGGGCACGGTGGGAACCCTGGCCCCTGATCTGGCGTCCGGTTGGGGTGAACTGCGGGCTGCTGAAGCGTTGCAGCGCCCGATTGTCACCTACTGCGCCGGCTGCGCCAATCATCTCGGAAAGCGGGCCAAAGTTTCTCATATTCTTGATCTTGCCTTTGATACACCAAAGCCGTCCAAGGGACTGATCACCTATCTGAACCGCCTGCGGCTCAAGTCGCGCTTTAAAAAAGAGGTGCCCGCCGCAGTATACCGCGAGCGGACCATCAATGGCGGCGGAGCCGTCGCAGCGCTCCGGCCGCTGCTGGTGCTGGCGGCCATTGTTGCGGTCATTGTCTTCGTGCGGATGAGCGGTATCAGCCAATACCTCGAACCGGAAAAACTGCGCGCGTTGTTTGCCGGTTTCGGAGTAGTTGCACCGCTGGTGTACATCGGTTTTTATACCGTGGCTCCGGCGCTGATGCTGCCCGGTTTGCCGATCAGCCTGGCGGGGGCGACCGTTTTCGGGCCGGTCTGGGGGGTGATCTACACCATCATCGGGGCCACGCTGGGCGCCTGTGTAGCGTTTCTGATTGCCCGCTATGCGGCCCGTGACTGGGTGGAGCGGCGATTGGTGGGGTCGCGCTGGAGCAGGCTCGACAGCGAGACCGAGCAGAACGGCTGGAAGGCGGTCGCCTTCACCCGGCTGATCCCGCTGTTTCCTTTCAATCTGCTCAACTTTGCCTTCGGGCTGACGAAAATATCGTTTCTGCAGTACGCACTGGCTACGTTCATCTTCATGCTGCCCGGCACGATCGCCTTTATCACCTTTTCAAGTTCATTGTTGGGATTGCTGAAAGGGCGGGTTTCACCCGAGTTCTTCATTGGAATTCTGCTGATAATCACAGTTTCGATGATCCCGCGTATTACCCGCTGGTTCCGGAACAGGAAGGTGCAGACTCCACATGTGGCACCCTGGACCCTTGCCGGAAGTCTCAAGAGAAAAGCGGTAGTTATGGCGGTCCTGGCCGTCTTGTCTGCAGTCGGTTATACGGTGGTCCAGAAGTTGTTCTGGGCGCTCAATGCCTACCTTTACACGCTGGAATTCAATCTGCTGACTGTTGCCAACCGCTTGAAGGATGCCGATCTGGCGGCCTTTGTCGAATATCTGCGGCCGATGTCGACTGCCCGTGGAGCAGTGATTGCAGCGGTCTGTCAGTGGATGCAGACCTTCGTATTTCCGTTTTCATCGTTGCCGACGACCAGAGCTTTTGTCAGCGCCTTCGGTCTGCCGCAAGGTGCCCTGTATGTCTACATCACAGGTATTATTGCGGTCGGTCTTGCCGCCTGTTGCGGGCGTTTTGTACTGGGCGACCTGCTTCCGTTGAACAACCGTCGTAACGGACTTGATCCGCTGGCTCCTTCTCCCGCCTGGAGCGGGTGGTGTGCCGCAGTTCTGGCCGCTGTACCGGGTCTGCCGCTGCTGCTGTCCGGCCTTTTTGCCGGGGTCTTTCGTGTTCCGCTGCATCGTGTCCTGGTCTTTGCTGCATATGGACTTTTCTTTCGTTTCATCATTTCAATTGTTGCATTGTAACCAAACCACAGGAGGTTCATCACATGAACGGTATTACAACTCGCATCACACTTCTTTCCGTATTTTGTCTGGCGCTGGCGCTGCCGGCCGGGGCTGCCAAACAGAAACCATCCGCACTCAAAACAGTCAAGGGCGGAGCCGACACCATGACGGTTGACACCCAGGCCCGTGAAGTTCGGGTTACGTCAACGGTGAGCAAGGACTGCTCCCAGCCGTCGGTCTGCGACTGGGGGCGTCGTTTCCAGGCCTTCTTCGGAGCCAAGGGGGGGAAGATGGAGCCGTTTTTTATTTTTACCACCGAAGTGAACCGGACCGATATCGACAAGGCGATCAAGTCGCTGGGCATCAGTTCACGCCGCCAGATTCCGATGACAGAAGTCAAGCAGCGCTCAGGCCTCAAATCTACAACCCAAAAAGACGATTATCTTGACGGCGACCCGCTGCTGGTGTCCGTGCGCTGGAAAAAAGACGGTAAAATGGTGGATGTTGCCATTGAAGACCTGATCGAGGAAAAAATATCGGTTGACGGCAAGGATGTCATCAAGCCCTATACACCTCATTTTGTGTATCACGGCACGGCCGAGTCAATCAATTTTGCGTCCGGATGTATTGTCTGTCCTTCGGGCTGTAACGGCGGCATCATCGCCGACAACGCGCTGCCGCTGAAGGAAACCAAGAACTTCTTCCGCTTCGACTGGAACAAGATGCCGCCCGCCGGCACAAAGGTTGAAATTGTAATGAAATCGGTGTACGGAAACAGATAGTGATTTCTTAAGTCAAAAAAGGCGATGTGGTTTATGCCTGTGCCTGCGGTGATGGCTGCAATTGCGGGACTATCAGTCAGAAGCCTGGTAAGTGCAGTTGCGGCAACTAAATGAAGAAGGTGAATTAAGGCTTGCTCTGATTCAGGATGTTATTAATACTGTGCTCAAACCAAAGGCGGCCATGGCCGCCTTTGGTTTGAGCGGTTTTTACTCAATGTCATTTATATGGTTTGCAAGGAGAAAAAAATGCAGAAATATATTGTAATACTGTGTACTGTCGTTTCCCTCACACTGAGTGTCTGTGCCGCTTTGGCAGAAAACAAGCCAGCCCATATGGAAGGTCATCAGCACGTATCAGGAGCTGCTGCCGAATCAGTACATGCAGATGTAAGGAAACATAATGACTGTGCCCACTGCGGGATGACCCGTGAAAAATTTTCACATTCCCGAATGCTGATAACCTATGCTGACGGCACATCTGTCGGTGTCTGCAGTATCCACTGCACCGCAATCGAGCTGAAGACCGGCAAGGGCAATCCGGTCAAGTCGCTGCAGGTGGCGGATCTGGATACAAAAAAGCTGGTTGATGCAGAAAAAGCAGTCTGGGTGATCGGAGGCGACAAAAAGGGGGGCATGACCAAAACGCCGAAATGGGCTTTTGCCAGGAAAAGCGATGCGGAGGCTTTCATAAAGAAAAGCGGCGGCAAACTGGCAACCTACAAAGAGGCCCTGGCTATGGCTGAAAAGGAATAATGCTTTCAGGAGCAGTTATGTATCGCATCATTACAACAATTATTGTGCTCTTCACCTCAACGGTTACGCTCTCCATGGCTGCCGGCAAGGCGGTCAATCCGGTTCCCGCCAATGCCAAATGTCCGGTTTGCGGTATGTTTGTCGCCAAATATCCGGACTGGACCGCTACCATCCGCTTCAAGGACGGCACGGTTTCCTATTATGACGGCCCGAAGGACATGTTCAGCCATTATTTCGACACCTCCCGTTATACGCCCGGAAAACGCCAGGCCGATATTGCCGCGATGACCGTAAAGGAGTATTACTCGCTGGATTCCATAGACTCCCGGGCGGCCTTTTTCGTGGCAGGCAGCGATGTCTACGGGCCTATGGGAAGTGAGCTGATTCCTTTCAAAACCGAGAAGGACGCCCAGTTGTTCAAGCTTGACCACAAGGGCAAGCGCATCCTCCGGTTCAATGAAATCACCAGCCAGTTGATCAAAACGCTCAACTGACCGCAAAGAGAAACATGCGCCGATCAATCCAGTTCCTGCTGATTACAGCCTTCAATCTAGCGCTCTTCTGTCTTCTGCCGCTGCATGCCCGCCATGCTCAAAGCTCCGCCGATGCCGATCTGATGGCGCAGGCATCCCGGTTGCGGAGGCTTCAGCTGACTGATCTCTGTCTTTCCAGCGAGGCGCGCTACACACGTCACCTGGCGCTGGCTGACCGTCATGCGGCGTTTCAGGAACACCCCATGGCTCTGGAGCATTTCCCGTCCGGTTCCCTGATTCTGCCCACCCCGATACTGCGCGAGACCCCATGAAAACTGCAATTGAACGTCACTTGAACATCCTGGATTTTACTCTGGCCTCTCTTCTGCGCCGAAAAGGAAAAAACCTTTCGCTGCTGACAGTGTATCTGCTAGTAATCTTCATGCTGGCGTCGCTGGTGTTTTTTGTTACCGCTCTGAAGCGGGAGGCGGCTCTTCTTCTGAAAGACGCGCCGGATATGGTAGTTCAAAGACTGGTAGCCGGCAGGCAGGATCTGGTTCCTGCGCAGTATGTCGAATCGATCGCAGCTATCAGAGGGGTCAGCGCAGTGAGACCCCGTCTGTGGGGCTATTATTTTGACGCCTTAAACGGCGCCAACTACACGATCATTGCCGATGACGATCCGGCGGCCGAGCCGGAAAGTGCCGCCATCGGAAGTGCAATTGCCCGCTCTCGAAACATGGTGGTCGGCGATCTGCTGCCGCTGGTCAGCTATGACAAAACGCCGCTGATGCTGCAGATCAGAAGCATTCTCCCGGCCGAGTCCGATTTGATGGCTGCCGATCTGATTATGATTTCGTCAACTGACTTTCGCACCCTGTTCAAATTTCCGGTTGGACAGGCCACGGATCTGGCGGTATCTGTCAGAAATCCCAAAGAGCTGGGTACCGTTGCAGCAAAGATAGCCCAGCTTTTTCCAGACTCGCGCTCGATTCTTAAAAGCGAGATCCTGCGCACCTATCAGGCGGTATTTGACTGGCGCGGAGGTATGACCGTCATTATGCTGGCGTCGGCGCTGCTTTCGTTCGTTATTTTTGCATGGGACAAGGCCACCGGCCTGTCGGCCGAAGAGCGGAAGGAGATCGGCATACTGAAATCGATCGGCTGGAGTACCTCCGACGTGCTGCTGCTCAAATTCTGGGAAGGGGTTGTCATCTCGCTGACCGCTTTTCTGCTGGGGGTGGTTCTGGCCTATGGTCACGTTTTCTTCCTGTCGGCTCCGCTCTTTGCCCAGGCTCTGAAAGGCTGGTCGGTAATTTACCCCGAATTCCAGCTGTCTCCGGTTGTGGACAGTTATCAGCTGGCGGTGCTTTTTTTCCTGACGGTTGTACCATATACGGCCGCAACGATTGTTCCCTGCTGGAGGGCGGCCACGGCCGACCCTGATGCCGCCATGAGGTCCTGACGTGATCGAACTTTCCTCCATTACCAAAAGTTTTAACAGCGGCAAACCGAACCAGTTTACGGCTGTGGACAACGTCAGTCTTGTGATTGAGTCGCAGAAAGTAACTGTCCTGAAAGGGCCGAGCGGTTCCGGTAAAACCTCGCTACTGACCGTGATCGGCTGCATGGCGCGCCCCACTTCCGGGCGGATCTTTCTGCGCGGGATCACGGCCGCTATTCCCAGTCAGCAGAACGGCACGGGGAATCTGGAAATCACCAGCCTGCCGGAGCGTTTCCTGAATGATATCCGTCGTGTCACCTTCGGTTTCATCTTCCAGCAGTTCAACCTGATCAAGGGGATCAGTGTGCTGGATAATGTCATGCTGCCGGCTTATCCGACCGGTGAAAGCCGCTCCGTTGTTCGCACCCGGGCCCTGGAGCTGCTGGATATGTTCAGCATCACCCGGCATGCCGCACAGCGGGTGGAACTGCTTTCGGGGGGCGAGCTGCAGCGGGTCGCCATCGCCAGGGCTCTGATCAATAATCCATCTATCATCATCGCCGATGAGCCGACTGCACACCTGGATTCAAAGCTGTCGATCGAGTTCATGGAAATTGTTGGGAAGTTGAAGAGGGCCGGGAAGACGATTATTATTGCCAGCCACGACCCGATCGTGTTCGATGCTCCGTTGATTGACATTTTGGTGGAGATGCGGGACGGCGCCATCGTGGCAAGTGGGAGCCGCCGGTGATACTTCACCCGGCTGCACTGGCGCTGTTGGCGACGGCACTGCTGATTTCCGGCTTGGGGCTGCACGCCAACTACCATGGCATGCGAATCCTCGAGAAATGGGACCTGGAAAGCGGCAGCGAACTGCAGCTGGAACTGGAACGCAGAACCTACCTGATCTCGACCGTCATGAGCTATATTCTGGCCTTTCAGCTCATGTCGCTGTTTCTGTATATCTACACCGCAGACAGTCTCTACCCGCTCTTTACCGGCGCCATGTGCGCGGCCGGTTCCCTCGGTGCGAACTCCTTCGGCTATCCGGTGCTTATTTTAAAAATAGTCAATTTCCTGCTGGCCGGGGTCTGGCTGATCGTCAATCACACAGATAACAAGGCACATGACTATCCGCTGATCAGGATCAAGTACGAACTTCTCAATCTGCTGATTCCGCTGCTGGTGCTGGAGAGCTGCCTGCTGTTCGCCTATTATGCCGGGATAAAGCCGGATATCATCACCTCCTGCTGCGGAAGCCTGTTCAGCCACGAGTCGGGCGGTTTCAGCGGAGAAATCGTTTCTCTGCCGCACATCCCGATGAAAATAGCGTTCTTTGCCGGCATTTCGCTTACCACTGCCAGCGGGTTGTTCTTCTATCTGAAGGGGAAGGGAGGCTGGCTGTTTTCAGTCTTTGCGCCGTTCACTTTCCTGATTGCAGCGGCATCACTGGTTTCGTTCATCTGTCTCTACTTCTACGAGTTGCCGACCCATCACTGCCCGTTCTGCCTGTTGCAGAAGGAGTACGGCCATGTAGGATACGTCCTGTATGCAGCATTGCTCACCGGAGGTGTGGCCGGATTGGGGACCGGAGTGCTGATGGCGCTCAATAAGCAGGGCAGCGTGTCCCGTATCATTCCGCCGGTGCAGCGCCGCCTGGTGCTGGTGACGATCATCTCGTATCTGCTTTTTACGTTGATTACGTCCTGGAAGATGATCTTTTCGGCATTGAGGATGGGGTGAGATTGCGATTGTAATATCAGGACAGGTCTTCTGAATAATATACGCCTCCGCCGGTATCAGCCGCGCGGTGGCGTTTTTTTTCTCCCCAGCTCAAAAAAATATGCTAGTATTCCGTTTCTTTTACGCCAGCTCATGGAGGTTGCCATGCCACAATTTTTTGAAGGAAATCTGGACGCCAAGGGTCAGAAGGTCGGCATTGTCGTCAGCCGTTTTAACAGCTTTATCTGCGAACGCCTGCTGGAGGGAGCCGTGGATGCACTGGTACGTCACGGTGCAAGTGATTCCGACATCAAAGTCGCCCGAGTGCCGGGCGCATTCGAGATTCCGATGGCCGCCAAGAAGATGGCTGAATCAGGAAAATATGACGCGCTCATCTGTTTGGGGGCTGTTATACGCGGTTCTACACCTCACTTTGATTATGTTGCCTCGGAAGTATCAAAAGGGGTGGCCAACGTGTCGCTGGAAAGCGGCGTGCCGATCGCTTTTGGAGTATTGACTACCGACACCATCGAGCAGGCTGTTGAGCGGGCCGGCACCAAGGCCGGCAACAAGGGCTTTGAGGCCGCTGTTACCGCCATCGAGACCGTTAATCTGTTCAAGGCGTTGAAATAATGGGACTCCGCAGAGAAGCACGCGAACTGGCACTGCAGATGCTTTATGCGATGGATGCGAATTCATCGGCCGGAGTGCAGGGTACTTTCCAGGCTTTCCGTGAAGAGCAGACCGAGGTGACCGCCCGTGTGAGGGAATTCGCCGAAGGGTTGGTGCAGGGAGTAGTCGGACAGCGGGATGTGATTGATGAAGCCATCAGGGCCCGTTCCAAGAACTGGACCCTGGCCCGCATGCCGCGCGTTGACCTGAATGTCATGAGGTTGGCTGCCTACGAGCTGATGTTCCGTCCTGATATCCCCAAAAAAGTCAGCATCAACGAGGCGATAGAAATTGCCCGCCGATTCGGGGACAAGGACTCCCCTGCTTTTGTGAACGGCATTCTGGATGAGATCGAGGCTTGTGCAAAAACTGAAACATCAAGTGAGGAGCAATGAACGATATTAAAGTTGGCCTGATTGGTTTTGGCAATATCGGCGCCGGGGTTGTCAGGCTGCTGCGCGAGAATGCCGATGTAATACGCAACAAGGTCGGGACGGGGATTGTGCTGAAGAGGATCGCCGATCTGGACATTACCAGCGACCGTGGCGTCGAAGTTGACCCGTCTGTTCTGACTACCGATGTCAACGAGATATTCAATGATCCCGAAATATCGGTTGTGATCGAATTGATCGGCGGCTATGAACCGGCCAAAAGCTTCGTACTGAAAGCTATCGAAAAAGGAAAGCACATTGTCACTGCCAACAAGGCCCTGCTGGCCCTGCATGGCAATGATATTTACGCTGCCGCCGCCAGCAAAGGGGTCGAGGTGCAGTTTGAAGCTTCCGTGGGTGGAGGCATTCCGGTCCTGACCGCCATCAAGAGCAATCTGGCGGCCAATCGTTTCGGCAGTGTATTCGGCATCATGAACGGTACCTGCAACTACATCCTGACCCGCATGACCCAGGAAGGGGCCGATTTTGCCGAAATGCTGCAGGCCGCCCAGGAATTGGGATATGCCGAGCCGGACCCGACCTTCGATATAGAAGGCGTTGATACTGCCCACAAACTGGCCGTGCTGGTTTCGCTCTGTTTCGGGACCCGCATCGACTTTAACAGCATCTACACCGAAGGCATCACCGGCATCAGCAGCCTGGACGTGAAATTCGCCAGGGATTTCGGTTATCGCATCAAGCTGCTGGCAATCGGCAAGCTGATCGACGGTCAGGTGGAGGCCCGTGTTCATCCCACCATGATCCCGCTGCATAATCCTCTGGCAGATGTGAACGGCGTCTTCAATGCTATCCGCCTGACAGGGGATTTTGTTGGACCGGTAATGTTCTATGGGCGCGGAGCGGGACAGAACCCGACCGCCAGCGCGATTGTAGGCGACTTGATAGGACTTGCCCGCAGCATGCAGGCCGGCGCCGGTCGTCGCATGTCGCCGCTAGGCTTTCTGGATGCCGCAATTGCGGATCTGCCGATCAAGCCGATGGCAGAAATCGTCAGCAAGTACATGCTGCGTTTCAGTGCCCTGGACAAACCTGGTGTGCTGGGATCCATCGCCGGATCGCTGGGCATGCACGGCATCAGCATCGAGTCGATGGTCCAGACTGCGCATGAGGCTGACGATACGACTCCGGTTCCGATTGTCATCATGACTCACGAAGCCCGTGAAGGGTCGGTGCGCCAGGCGCTGTCGGAAATCGATCAGCTTGACATAATCTGCCAGAAGACAGTGTTTATAAGGATTGAAGACAACCTGGAATAGATACCAAACTGCAATTTAATGGGAGGAAAAGTGAACACTAAGATTTTGCTCAGCGAAGATCAGATCCCCAAACAGTGGTACAACATTATTCCGGATATGCCTGGTCCGCTGGCGCCGGTCATCAGTCCCAGAACCATGCAGCCTGTGACACCTGAAGAGATGATGGCAATTTTTCCGATGGCTCTGATAGAGCAGGAAATGTCATCCCAGCGCTGGATTGATATCCCTGATGAAGTCCGGGAAATTTATAAACTATGGCGGCCGTCACCGCTTTTCCGTGCCCACCGCCTGGAAAAGGCGATCGGCACTCCGGCCAAAATCTATTACAAATATGAAGGGGTTTCTCCCGCAGGGTCGCATAAGCCGAACTCCGCCATTCCACAGGCCTACTACAATAAACAGGCCGGCATCCGTCGCCTGGCAACCGAGACCGGAGCCGGTCAATGGGGCAGTTCCCTGGCCCTGGCATGCTCCATGTTCGGCCTGGAATGCACAATCTATATGGTCAAGGTTTCATGCAGCCAGAAACCGTACCGCAAAAGCATGATGCAGTTGTGGGGGGCGCAGGTGATCCCGTCGCCGTCCGAGTTCACCAATTCTGGCCGTTCGATACTGGCCCACGATCCGGATTGTCCAGGCAGTCTGGGTATCGCCATATCGGAAGCGGTGGAAGACGCCGCTACCCATGCCGATACCAATTATGCCCTCGGAAGTGTGCTCAACCACGTATGCCTTCATCAGACCATCATCGGTCAGGAAGCACAGGCCCAGTTCAAAATCGCCGGAGACTATCCTGATGTGGTCATAGCCTGTTGCGGCGGCGGTTCAAACTTTGCCGGCCTGACATTCCCCTTCATCGCCGATCGCGCCAACGGCAAAAATGTCCGTTGTGTGGCGGTTGAACCGGCATCCTGTCCGACCCTGACCAAAGGGGTCTATGCCTTCGATTACGGCGATACGGCCAAGATGGCGCCGATTTCGATGATGTACACGCTGGGTCACGATTTCATGCCGCCGGGCATCCACGCCGGCGGCCTGCGCTATCACGGCGAATCACCCTTGGTCTCCCAGCTCTATCAAGCCGGTCAGATTGAGGCCAAGTCCTACAGACAGAATTCATGCTTTGAGGGGGCACTGCTGTTCGCCCGAAGTGAAGGCATCGTGCCGGCGCCCGAGTCTTCCCATGCCGTGCGGGCCGCGATTGATGAGGCGGTGCTGGCCAAGGAGGAAGGGAAGGAGCGGACGATTCTGTTCGGTCTCTCCGGTCACGGCCAGCTGGATATGGGCGCCTATGACGCCTATCTCTCCGGTAATCTGGAAGACTACGAATATCCGGACGAGATGGTCAGACAAGCGTTGGAGCGGCTGCCGAAGATCAACCTCTGATAATTGAGGGGCAAGGGGCATGGGTCAAGAAAATGATCAAGTCTCTTTGCTGCTTGTCCCTTGCCCCTTAACCCTATTATGATACGAATCAAAATCTGCGGCATAACAAACATCAAAGACGCCCTTGCGGCGGTTGAAGCCGGAGCTGACGCTCTCGGCTTCGTCTTTTTCGAACGATCCCCGCGCAATATTTCTCCGGATCAGGCATCTGCGATAATCAGCCAACTGCCACCATTTGTGCAGATCGTCGGGCTGTTCGTCAATGAACAGCTTACTGTCGTCAACAGCATTGCCGATCAGTGCGGTCTGGACGTTGTGCAGCTCCACGGAGAGGAAACTCCGGAATTCTGCGCAGGTGTCAACCGACGTGTTATCAAGGCTTTCCGGGTCAAGGATCAATCAAGCCTCGATCAGATCAGGGACTATCACGTGGCCGCCTGTCTGCTGGATGCCTGGTCCCCCGCAGCCCACGGCGGCACCGGAGAGACCTTCAACTGGGAGATTGCCGCCTCTGCGGCAGCTTCGCGATGCATCATTCTGGCGGGCGGGCTGACGCCGGATAATGTTGCCGGGGCGATTGATCGGGTGCAACCGTATGCGGTGGATGTTTCCAGCGGAGTGGAGAGTGCGCCGGGCAGAAAAGATCCGGCCATGGTTCTCCGGTTTATTCGCGCTGTTAAGGAACATCATGAAGAGTAAAGAGCAGAAGCTTCTTTTTTACGAGAACATCGCCTCTGCACGCAGCGGATGGCGCTCTAAAAACAGCTATTATTACGCGAAGCTCCAGAATCTGCTAACTGCACTGATCCCACCACGGAAGAAAGTGATCGAGATAGGCTGCGGAACCGGTGAACTGCTGAACGGGGTGGCACCGTCAATTGGCGTCGGCCTTGATTTCAGCCGAAACATGGTTGCCATTGCCGCTCGCAGCTTCCCGGATTTGCGATTTGCCTGTGACGATGCCGAGAACCTTCATGAAAACGAGTGCTACGATTATGTTATTCTATCTGATCTGGTAGGAGAGCTGACCGATGTCTGGCAGGCCTTTCAGGAACTCCACAAAATCACCGACCCGGACTCCCGTGTAGTCATCACCTATTATAATTACCTGTGGGAACCGATCCTGCTTCTGGGAGAAAAACTCGGGCTGAGGATGCCACAGGACTACCAGAACTGGCTCTCTCTCTCCGACATTGAGCAGGTACTGAACCTGAACGGCTATGAAGTAGTCAAAAAAGGGCACACAGTCCTGATGCCGGTCCGCATTCCGCTGTTGTCGGATCTCCTGAACCGCTATGTTTCGATTCTCCCTTTATTGAAAAATCTGTGCCTGGTGCAGTATGTGGTTGCGAAAGAAATTGTCTCATTCAGCCAGGCAATGATTCCGCAGTACAAGGTCTCTGTGATTATCCCCTGCCGAAATGAAATGGGAAACATTGAAAGCGCTGTTGAACGGGTCCCGATGATGGGGTCGGAAACGGAGCTGATTTTCGTTGATGGCGAATCCAGCGACGGTACGGTTGAAAAAATCGAAGAGATGATCCTCAAATATTCGGGTGTCAAAAACATTCGGTTGATTCATCAGACTCCCAGAGTTTCTGATAACCATGACGGCGACGGGGCCTTTGCAACCCCTCCCAACAAAATGCTGAAGCTGGGCAAGGGCGATGCCGTCAGAAAAGGATTCGATGCCGCAACAGGCGAAATCCTGATGATTCTCGATTCGGACCTGACCGTGCCGCCTGAAGACCTGCCGAAGTTTTATCATGCCATCGCCTCCGGAAAAGGCGAATTCATCAACGGTACGCGCCTTGTCTACCAGATGGAAAAACAGGCCATGCGCACTCTCAACCTGCTGGGAAACAAGTTCTTCAGCTGGGTTTTTACCTGGCTTTTGGGGCAGCCGATCAAGGACACCCTCTGCGGAACCAAGGTGTTGTTTCGCAAGGATTACGAGAACATCAAGAAGCATCGCAGCTTTTTTGGCGATTTTGATCCGTTCGGAGATTTCGACCTGTTATTCGGGGCGGCCAAGCAGAACCTGAAAATCGTGGAAGTGCCGATTCGCTACCGCATGCGAACCTATGGCGACATCAAGATCGAACGCTTCAAACACGGTTTGATCCTGTTGAAAATGAGCCTGATCGGCCTGAGAAAGCTGAAGCTGTTTTCGTGAAGACGACCGATACCCGCATAGAAAACGAAATCCGCCACGGCGCCAGCATTGCCGATAATCCTGGCAAGATTTGGAACTGGGAATCTCCGGCAGGGAAAAAACGCTGGCAGCGGCGGACGGCCATGCTGTCCGGGCATATCTCTCCCGAAATGTATGTTCTCGAACTCGGCTGCGGCACCGGATATTATACGAAAGAGCTGCTCCAGACCGGTGCCAGGATCTGTGCAATCGATATTTCACCGGACCTTCTCGCCATCGCCCGCCGCAATATTCACACAGAACGGGTTTCATTTGTTCAGGAAAACGCCTATTCCATGGGTTTCAAGGACAATACATTCGACACCGTCGTCGGCAGTTCCGTGCTGCATCATCTTGACATCGACAAGGCCATGCATGAAGTATATCGAGTTCTGAAGCCCGGCGGGGAAATAGCCTTTACCGAACCCAATATGCTGAATCCGCAGATCATGATTCAGAAAAACATTCCCTATATTAAACAAAAGCTGGGCGACTCGCTGGATGAAACGGCTTTTTTCAAGTGGCAGCTCCACCGGATTCTCAAGAAAAACGGATTCAGGGACATCCGCATAGAACCGTTTGATTTTCTGCATCCGGCTATTCCTGAAATGTTTGTTCCGGCTTTTGAAGGTTTGAATCGAGTGCTGGAAAAAACACCATTCATCAAGGAAATTGCAGGTTCGCTCTTCATCCGCGCCAGCAAGTAGAAATCCATGACCGGTATTACAAAATTTTACATAAAGCCGACGCTGCTGAAGTTCGTCATCATTACAATAATCAGCGCCCTCTGGTTCCAGCTTTTTTCAACCGTCCCCATCCGCTGGGCTGCGACACCTACTTTCGACTCGGTTTTTTTCATAAAGATGGCCGAAAGTATTCTGCAGTTCCGGGAATTCGGCTGGATCGGATATCACGAGCCATGCTTTTACCCGATTCTGACCGCACTGCTGACGCTGGTAACAGGCGACCTGTATCAGTCCGCCGTCTTGATCTCCAAAGCGTCGGTGACGCTCCTGCCCGGAATCATCTATCTGTTCGCACGGGATCTTTTTTCAGAAAAAATCGGCATAACATCAGCCCTGCTGATTCTCTTTTATCCTCATCTGAAAGCGATTGCTGGAGTCAGCCAGTCCGAAGCTCTCTATGTATCTTTGATAACCCTCTCGGCTTATTTGCTCTGGAAAGCATGGCAGAAAGAGTCATATCCGATGGCTGTAGTTGCCGGCATTTTCTTTGTGTTTTCCTATCTGACCAGATCCGAGGGGGTTATTACCCTTCTGTTTATGTCCTGTTATCTGGTGGTGGTTTCAAAGCTTCAAAACCGGCCGCTTCGGAAAGCCGTTGCAATCATCACCGTCGTGCTTCTGGTGTTCGGGGCGTTTTCAGCTCCATATATCAGCCACCTTTCCCGCCACTACGGCACCTTCACCATCGGCACCAAAACCAGCGGCATCTACTTCTGGGTCCGCTCCAAATGTTTCAATGACCCGGATCCGGACCGGACCGAATGGGGATTATCGCCGCAGGGTGAGCTTAATGTGATTTCCATGCGTTCCAGAGATCTTCTGGCCTATTGGGGCAGGGACATTCCCCGCAGTATTGGGGTGTATCTTAAAAACTTCTCCGAACAGATTCCGGGTCTGATTCCCAATGACGGCGGCATAAAGCATTATCCGCAGGTGTACCCGCTCTACCTTGCAATACCATTGATTATCGGCCTCATGCTGCGTATTCGGCGGCGCGAGTCATTCACCGCTGCGGGTTTTCTGCTCTCCTCCTTCCTGATGCTGTTCATTTATCCGCTGCTGACCGGCGGCTGGTGGCGTTATCTGATCAACATGCTTCCTTTTTTTGTTATTCTGGCTGCAGTGTCACTGGAATCAATTGCGCAGCAGCTGGCTCACAGGTTATCCTCCAGAGCACAAACCAGATCTGTCTGGATTGTATGGGCGGCCCTGATCTTCATTACGGGCTATCATGTCTGGATCGTTAAGTGGAAGGCTTCACCGCAAAGCGTAGTCGCCTACGCAAAAGATAAGTCTCAGGTTTCCGAAGAGATCAAAAAAGCCGGAGCCTGGGCACGTGAAATAATTCCGCTGTTTGCCACATACATGGCACCGTGGACCCGTCTGCCATATTATCTTCCCGGAAGATGGGTTGCCATGCCTGAGGCGGATCTGGGCGGCATATTGTACTATGCCCGCAAGAACCGGACTTCGTATCTTCTGATCGAATCCAACGATGCAGCGACCGTATCCCAGCTGGCATCTAACAGTATTCCCGGTCTCAGATATGAGGGGACATATGCAAGCTCATCCATTGACTATTACTGTACTATCATGCGACTTTACTAGTTCGGGAACCTGGGCAGTGGAATTCAAGAATAATGAAACGATAAAACAAATACGCTAAACAATTGGAGCAGACATGAAATATCCAGACAAAAACGGACATTTTGGTCAATTCGGCGGGCGCTATGTCCCGGAAACCCTCATGCCGGCACTGCTGGAACTGGAACAGGCCTACGAACACTACCGCAATGACAAGGAATTCAAACAGGAATTCGACTACTATCTGCGGCAGTACGTCGGTCGCCCAAATCCGCTCTACTTTGCCGAAAAGCTGACCAGGAAACTGGGTGGGGCGAAGATCTACCTGAAGCGGGAAGACCTGAACCACACCGGTGCACACAAGGTCAACAACACCATCGGTCAGGGACTGCTGGCCAGGCGGATGGGCAAGAAGCGGGTAATTGCAGAGACCGGCGCCGGAATGCATGGTGTGGCGACTGCCACCATCGCTGCCCTGTTCGGGATGCAGTGTGAAGTGTTCATGGGGGAAGAGGATACCCATCGCCAGGCGCAGAATGTTTTCCGTATGAAACTGCTGGGGGCGACTGTAACACCGGTCACAGCCGGAACCGCGACGCTGAAAGACGCAATGAATGAAGCCATGCGTAACTGGGTCACCACAATCCACGAAACCTTTTATGTGATCGGTACCGTAGCCGGGCCGCACCCCTATCCGATGATGGTGCGTGATTTTCAGTCGGTGATCGGCAGGGAGGTCAAGCGCCAGCACAAAAAAGTCGAGGGGCGTCTGCCGGATTATCTGGTGGCCTGCGTCGGCGGCGGCAGTAATGCCATGGGGCTGTTCTATCCGTTCCTGAATAATCGCTCGGTCAAGCTGGTAGGTGTGGAAGCATCCGGCTACGGCATCGAAACCGGCAAACACGCCGCCCCGCTCTGCGCCGGATCTCCCGGCATCCTGCACGGCAACAAGACCTATCTGCTGCAGGACGAACATGGACAGATCACCCACGCCCATTCGATCTCGGCCGGCCTTGATTATCCCGGTGTCGGGCCTGAGCATTCCTGGCTGAAAGATGCCGGTCGGGCGGAGTATGTTTCGATCACCGACGACGAAGCGTTGGAAGGTTTCAGTACCCTGACCCGCGAAGAAGGAATAATTCCGGCGCTGGAGTCATCCCACGCCATAGCGCAGGTCATGAAGATGGCTCCCTCGTTAAGCAAGGATACGACCATCGTTGTCTGTCTGTCCGGTCGCGGCGACAAGGACATGCACACGGTGGCGGAAGCTTTGGGGGTGGCGTTTTAATCAGCACTGATATTCAATCAAAGTTTAACCCTTTTAGTCACGCTAAAGCCGGTAGTTACCGGCTTTATTTTATTTGACCACAGGACGCCTTTCGACTATATATACTCCTGTTTTGCTCTGCAAAATAACCAAACCCTAATCTAACCAAGGAGGTTTTAAATGCATCTTGTTGACCAGATCAAGGAGAAAGCCAAAAGGCACCTGCAGACGGTGGTACTACCGGAGAGTTATGACAAGCGGATGCTGTTTGCCGCTGAAATGATAGTCAAGGAAGGGCTGGCAAAGATTGTCATCCTGGGTGACCCGGCCGAAATACAGGCTGTGGCCGATGCCGAAGGAATCAATCTGGCTGGTGTGGAACTGCTCAACCCGGCTGCATCCCCCAAGCTTGATCAGTATGTGACCGATTTTGTTGAACTGCGCAAGAGCAGGGGTAAGGAGATTTCTGCTGACGAGGCCCGTTCGCTTCTGACGGCAAAAGACAATCTGTACTATGCCGGCATGATGGTGCACAACGGTGATGCGGGCGGCGAGGTAGCCGGCGCGGCCAATACCACCGGCGCGGTACTTAAAGGCGCCTTCCAGACGGTTGGTCCGGCCAGGGGTATCAAAACCGTATCTTCATTTTTCATCATGATCACCCAGAATCATTTCTTCGGCGAAAACGGCATCGTTCTGTTTGCCGACTGTGCCGTCAATCCGGATCCGGATGCCCAGGCACTGGCAGAGATTGCCGTGGCCACCGCCGGCAACTGCAAGGCTTTCCTCGATGTTGAGGCCCGCGTAGCCCTGCTCTCCTTTTCCTCCAAAGGCAGCGCCGCCCACCCTGATGTGGACAAGGTCGTCAAGGCTCTGGAAATTGCCAAACAGATCGCCCCGAACATGCAGATCGACGGCGAACTGCAGGCGGACGCCGCACTTCTCCCGAGTGTCGGCGGGAAGAAGGCTCCCGGCAGTCCTGTGGCCGGCAAAGCCAATGTCCTGATCTTCCCAACTCTGGATGCGGGCAATATCGGCTACAAACTGGTTGAGCGCATGGCCGGAGCCGAAGCGGTCGGCCCGATCATCCAGGGTCTGGCTAAGCCGGTAAACGACCTGTCCCGCGGCTGTTCGGTAGAGGACATTGTCAACGTCACCGCAATTACTGCGGTTCAGGCGGCACAGGCCTGACCAAACGGCTGACCTCGCAATCTAGTGTTTTAAACCCCTTGGAGGTTAAGTGCCGCCAGGGGGTTTTGCGTTATTGCCAGTAAATTGAAATTATTTATTTTACTGATGTTTTTGACCTTTTTTGTTCGCATTGCTAGAATCATCTCAGGAGGAAGCCAATATGCATAAAATCATAGTTGTAATCATACTGCTGATTCTTACGGCACTTCCCGCTTATGCCGAAAATCCGGTCAAGGAGGGCGGCAGGGAGATCGGGCAGGGATTCAAAAAGATCGGCAAGGAAACTGGTCAGGCGTTTAAAGAAGCGGGCAAAGAGGTTGGTCAAACCTTCAAGGAAGGTGGCAAAGAGATAGGGCAGGGGTTCAAAAAGGCCGGCAAGGAAACCGGTCAGGCCTTCAAGGAAGGCGGCAAGGAAACCGGCCAGGCCGCCAGGAAGGCTGGGAGAAGCATGGGCGAGTGGTTCAGGGACATGGGGCGCTCTTTCAAAAACTTCTTCAGCCGGTGATGATGTCGCTGCCGAATTCCATGTCCTACAGATCGCCGGTCAGCTCCTGCAGCAGATAAAGTTTTGGATTAACCTGTTTCACTGTCTCCACAAGCTCCCGCAGACGCTCCTCATCCAGCCCGCACTCCTCTTCGATGCCCTGAAACCAGGGGAAGCCCTTGGGGAGCGGCGTCAATGAACCGTCCCTGGTCAGCATGGCGTCCACCATGTCGTTGACCCTGCCTTTTGCTTCCCATGGATCTCGATAATTGAACTGCCTTGCAACCACATGCAGACCGAGGCCGTTCGGGAAAATTGATTTGACCTCGAAAGAAAACTCACGCGGGGCGCTGTAGCTGTCCGTGCGGCCGGAGCGCACCATTACCTCGGCGCCGGCATCTCTGAGGATATCCCCGACCGATTCGGCGGTCATGGCCTTGAATTCACTCATTCCTAAACCTCCAGTCTCATTTCAACGCCCCATGGCGCAGGCTTTTCGCCTTCTCCAGTCAGTACCCACAGGGTGGGAAACTCCATCTTGTCCGGCACAGGACCAATGCCGTCGGTCAGGTAGATTACAGCTGCCGGCAGGGGGTGCGTGGTCCTGGCATATTCGAAGGCCGGCCGCAGATCGGTAAAGCCCCCGCCGTCGTAGCGCTGTACACTGCAGGAGGATCCGCTGAAGCATTCAATGCGCTGGATGCGGCTGTTGGCGTAGAGCACCGTAATACGGGATTCCCGGCCGCGGGCGATCTGCAGCAGTTCACGGGCAAATGCCTCCCGCAGTTCTACAATGTTGGTGGAGTCGCTGACATCGATCCCCACCAGCAGATTGAGACGGCGGCGCTTGCGGACTCCGGGGGTGTCGTGGCTGAAACGGCGATGCTCCCGCATCCAGGTGTTTGTCCGTCCGGTGCGGCCGGCGGTGGCCACAAACTGATGCAGGATCTGACGCCATGGAATCGGGGACGGCCTGAGCAGGGCCTCCACCACGGTGCGCAGCTCGCCCGGAACTTCTCCGTCGCTGCCTCGCAGGCTTTCTCTGGTAACTGCCCTGACGGCCTCCTCGGCCAGGGCGGCCGGCGTGCTGTCTGCATCGCTCCAGATGGCGTGTTCATCCAGAGTGGCACCAGCGACAGAACCATGACCATCTCCGGCTGCGCCGCGCTGATCCAGTTCGCCATTGCCGTAACCGCTTCCATCCAGATTGCCGGTGTCGAAAGGCGGTACCAGAAGGGCATAATATTCTTCGGCCGCCAGCCCCTCTGCCAGACCGTAATCTCCCGGCTGCAGGGCGTCCTGCGGCAGGTCGGCAATGGCAAGATTGATGGCCAGATCGCAGGCTATGTCCCAGTCGTGATGGTTGCGCCACTTGCGGCGCAGCATGTGCAGATGCAGCAGGTGCGTGACCAGATGTTCCAGTAATGCCCGCTGCTGCTGTGTCGCCAGCAGGTCGAAGCAGCCGGGATCGACCGCCAGAATCGGAATGCCGTCACGGATCGTGACTCCGGCCGGCTTTCCTGACAGGGACCGCTGTTCACGGCGCAGGTTGAGTATGAAATGGCCGTAGAAGGGGCGTTCGCGCAACAGCCGTACAACCGCGTTTTCAAGACTGCCGCTCGACATGGGTGTTAACAGGCTTCCGTGGAGATGGTGCGGATGGCGTCCAAAATTACGCCGTCATGTTTGTCCTGGGCCAAAAGCATGGCCACATCGGGAATTTTCAGCAGGGATTTGACAAAACCGAAACGCAGGTCGCGCGGCAGCACGGCGGTGTAGGCCACCAGATTTGTTTCCTGCTCCAGGTTCAGCGCCGGCGCTGCCTGAAGTGTGGCGGTCAGGTCGTTGACCGTGGCGGCCTGTACATCGTCGCGCTGGGCTGCTGCCCGATCCGCCACCAGCGGCCAGTCGTTCAGTACTTCGGCCGCAGTCAGCGGACGTCCCTTTCGGTCGGCCAGCCAGCGCATGAACATGATGGCCGCCTCCTTGCCGACAATTCCGGCGTAGACTTCCATTTCCAGGTCGCCGGGGAAACGGCAGTTTTTGCGCAGGATGCTGACCATTTCCCAGCCCCGTTCGCTCGGTTCCACCTGCAGGTCCATCGGCATGCCCTGTTTGGCCAGCATGCCCGAGTTGCCGGCCAGAAACTGCCGCACATCTCCGGCCAGTTCCCGTTCGACCGCATAACGCGTCCAGCAGTGGTAGTCCGTTTCCACAAACAGCACCACCATCCGGTCGATCAGCGCCCGGTCCAGGGTGGCAACCTGGTAGGTGCCGTCCGGCGGATTGATGCTGACCACGACCTTGTGGCGCTTTGAGAGCTGGTGAGTGTGCAGTGCCCGTAAAAGCCCCTCGGCCGGCGGCTCCACAAACTGGAATATGGCCTGCAGGGTGTCTTCCTGCTGGGCCCGGTTCAGCTCATCACAGTGGATCAGGGTCGGAGGGGCGTCGTCCCCCGGCAGCCAGGAAGGGCGCGACCAGTGCATGGTCTCGCCGTCCCGGAAGGGGATGCCAACCAGGTCTCCCACCTCCATCTGCCCCAGACGCAGCGAGACATACTTCCTGTCTATCGCCCGGCAGGCCTGGATGATGCCGGCGGTTTTGCCGACTCCGCGATGCCCGACCACACAAGGGGTCAGATCGGTTTTGGTGATAATTTCCTGAATGACGGTTTTCATTTGTTCGACGTTCATGCAGACTCCGAAAATTAACGGTATTTGAGCGGATCGCTCAGGCCTGCCTCGGCAAAACCCTTCAGCCGCAGGCGGCAGGAATCGCATTCTCCGCATGAGAGCCCTTCCGCTGTTGGATCATAGCAGGAATGGGTCAGGCTGTAATCGACTCCCAGAGCCAGGCCGGCCCTGATGATCTCGGCCTTGGTCATGCTGATCAGCGGTGTATGGATTTTAAATTGTGATGTGCCCTCAACACCGGCCCTGGTGGCCAGGTTGGCCATTTTCTGATAAGCCTCGATATACTCGGGACGACAGTCCGGGTACCCGGAGTAATCCAGCGCGTTGACGCCGATGTAGATGTCCGATGCACCCAGTACTTCGGCCCATCCCAGCGCGAACGAGAGGAAGATCGTGTTGCGGGCCGGGACGTAGGTCACCGGAATGTCATTGCCGACTCCTTCCTTGGGAACATCGATATCGGAAGTCAGTGCGCTGCCACCCATCAGGCGCAGATCAAAGTCCACCACCAGGTGCTCCGCGGCTCCCATACGCACAGCGTTGGCCTTGGCCACCTGCAGTTCATATGAATGCCGCTGGCCATAGGAAAAGCTGATGGCATAGGGTGTAAAACCTTCCGATATGGCCATTGCCATGCAGGTGCTGGAATCAAGTCCGCTGCTGTAGAGAACCACCGCTTTTTGCTTCATAATCCGCTGTCTCCCGCCTTTTATGTGAATATATGAATTGCAATTTTAATCGTATTGAGTACAATAAGTCCACATTTTATACCCTGTAAGGAGAATTTGAATGAAACGAATGATTGTCGTTATTGCAGCTTTTGCCATTGTGGCTCTGATCACGGTGGCCGCCCAGGCGGAAAGCAAGGGTGGACAGATATTCGCTCAGAAATGCGCCATGTGTCACGCAGTCAACGGCAAGGGGGGCGCTGTAGGCCCGGATCTGAGCAAGGTTTCTGCAAAAATGAAAGAGAAGGATATCAAGGCGAAGCTGGAAAATCCGAAAAAAACAAATCCCAACAGTTCCATGCCGTCATTTAAAGCCCTGCCCAAGGCGGACATGACCGCCCTGCTGGGATATCTGAAAACTTTGAAATAGTCTTAATCACCCAGTCAAAGGCCTGCCGGACGGCGGGCCTTTTTCATTTTGAGGCGCTATGCGATTGAAAGAAGAGCAGATACGGCGGTTGGCGGAGAAGGTTTATAGCGATCTGTCCGCGGATGGCCTGATCACCCCCCGCGGCGAACAGAAAACGGTGGTGGATGGAATTGCCGCCGCCATTTCCCGGAACTTTGCCGAGGAGCAGAAGCTTGAGCGTGATGCGGAGAAGCTGCTGGATGAAACCATTGCTGCCATGGGGCGCGGCGCTGCCGATATCGACCGGCGGCGGATGCTGAAGATGGTCAAGGATAAGCTGGCCAAGGAACGGAAAATAGTCCTGTGAGGTATTGATAATGTCTTTATCTGAAGACCGTATTTCAACCATTGCCCATCAGATCATCAAGGATATCTGGCGAAATGATCTGGCTGACGTAACTGATGACAGCCGGGCGCTGGGCCGTGTCAAGCGATCACTGGAGGCATTCTTCGGCTCCATGGACGAAATAGAGGATGCGGTGCGTGCAAAGCTGCGCAACAAAGCCCCCGGCAGCCGTGACTATGATGTTCTGTACCAGAAGTTTTACCATGACGAAATGGTGCGGAGAAAGCTGTGAAATTATGGCGTTTTATATCAATGTCTTTCGTCGTGCTTCTGCTGGCTGCCGGGTGCGCAGCATCGCCGAAAACCAGAAATTACGGAGTGCTTGATCCGAAGCTGGAGAGAGAAGTACTCTACATTGTACCCTTTGATGCCACCCTGGTGCCGCCCGATTTCGGTGACCCGATTTTTGATCAGTTTGTTGATTTTCTTAACGCCCGCCGCAAACAGACCAAAGTCGGACGTTTCGTGATCCTGAAAGAGGAATTGAAAGAGGTGGAGCCGGCCTGGCTGGTCAAGCAGAATTACGTGTCCGGCGACATCTGGGGGTATGTGGAAAGTTCCGGCTGTTGTTCCACTGACATGAAAGTCAAATCCCGTATCTATCTTTATGAGCCTGGCAAAAACCAGCCGACCCTGGAGGTCTTTGTGCCTGCAGAGGGTTTTTTCGAGCATGACCGCTCGACCATGACGGCCGCCAGGGGGCGCCTTGGTAAAAAACTGGCCAAGGATCTGGCGGATGCCATCATCAGGAAACTGACTCCATAGACGAGCTTCAATTGAAAACTGCACCAACCGATTCTGCAGAATGGATTTAATTCAACCTCCTACTGGCCATGGGTTATCAGCCCACGGCTTTTTTCACGAAAGGCAATTCACATGTCGTATCGTTTCAGACCGATTCTGATTTCTTTGGCCGGTATATCGCTATTTTCATCTACAATTATTTCGTACTGCGCAGACGATCTGTTGACCCAGGCTGCAGGACTTTTCAGGGACAAGGATTATGCCGCAGCGTATATGCAGGCTGAAAAATCGGTCGATTCTCCACAGCGTTCTTTTTTGAGAGGAACTGCTGCCCTGCGGTCAGGCAAGCCTGCTGAAGCCGCAGCACTGCTGATTGAAGCAGAGCAGAAGTTGCCTCTTGTGGCGGATTATGCGACTCTGTATCTGGCTGAAGCGCTCATGAAGCTGAAAAAATATCCCGAAGCGGCTTCCAGGGCGGCCTCGATCCCCAAGTCCTACCCCGGCTCCCAATTGATCCGGCGTTCAGAAAAATTATACGCCGAAATCCTGTTCGAGAGTGCTGACTATAAGGGAGCTCTCAAGGTGTACCAGGCTTTTGTCGAGAAATACCCCACAGGCAGCGACTCGGTCGACGCGCTCTTTCAGTCTGCCCGCTGCCGTGAGGAACTGGGCAATCAGGGCGGGGCAGTGCAAACATACAGAAACCTCTGGATCAACAACCCCGCCGCTCCACAGGCCGATAAATCCCGTGATAGAATCAGTGAACTGGAAAAATCGGGATTCAAGGTAGCTCCCTACAGTGTGGACGAACTATTCAAGCGTGCCTCTTACCAGTATTCCCATAATGAATTTACGGCATCGCTGAAAACGCTTGAATTGATATCTCCCAAGGAACTGACAAAGGATGTGGTTTACCGTATCGAGCTCAAGACAGGGATGGCACAGTATCGGTTGAGACAATATAAAGAGGCGGAAAAGCATCTTGCCAAAGCTTCTGCAAGCCAGTTGCCCGGAGTCGCCTCGGAAGCGCGATTCTGGATGGCCAAGGCGCTGGAGCGCCAGAATCAGAACGAGCGGGCTCTGGCTATTTATACGGAGTTGGCGTCCGAGGGGAAGAAGCAGGAGTATTCCGATGACGCCCTGATGGAAGCGGCCGGCCTTAAGCGCAGCCTGGGGCAGTATGCCGCCGCCGCCAAACTTTATGAGCAGGCCGCCAGACTTTATCCCGACTCCAAGGTTGTAGCGAAGGCGGCCTGGGAAACAGGGTGGTGTTCGTATCTGTCAGGAGATTATGTTGCTGCGGTCGATTCCTTTAAAGGACTGCTTAAGGATGAAGCCCAGCGCGAGAAAGTGCTCTACTGGCTGGGCCGCTCTCTGGAAAACAGCGCTAACCCCGATGCCGCGTCATGGTACCGCATGCTTCTGGATGAATATCCGGCCGGCTTCTATGCTACCTGGCACCGCGAACAGAAGGGGTTGAAAGACTCCCGCGAGGCATTGGGCGGACGCAACGCTCTGGCAGAACTGCCCTTGCCATCCGGATTTGAAAAACCGCGATTGCTGGCATCGCTCGGCCTGGCGGAAGAGGCCCGCAGCGAGATGTCTGCAGCCCGTAAAAAAGCGGGCGACAAAAAAGGACTTTTTCCGGGACTGGCCAGGATTTACCTCGAAATGGGGGATTACAGTTCAGCTATTTCCCTTTTCGTGCAGAATCGGCCGGTGGCCTGGGAAAAAGGGCTGCTGCCGCTCTGGGCGGCCGGTTATCCCATGGCCTATACCGGCCTGGTTCATCAAAATGCTGCCGAGAACAGTCTGTCTGAGGGGCTGGTGTATGCTCTGATTCGTGCCGAGAGCGGCTTTTCTCCGGCTATCAAATCACATGCCGGTGCCATAGGTCTGATGCAGATGATGCCTGCAACGGCCAAACAGACCGCCCGGGAGAAGGGGACTTTCAATCCGCTGCGCCTCACTTCTCCCGAGTACAATATTAAACTCGGCACAAAGCATCTACGTGATCTCATGAAAGAACATGGCGAGGATGTTGTTCATGTGGCGGCGGCCTATAACGCCGGATCCGGGGCACTGGAACGCTGGAAGAGAAATCTGAAGGGGCTGAAGAAGGATGAGTTCATCGAGAGTATTCCGTATCAGGAAACCCGCGATTACGTCAAGAAGGTCTATGCTTCGGCGGCTACCTACCGCCAGTTGTACGGTCTGAAATAGGGGCGGTCTTTGTGATCGCCCTGTTGCCGTCACCTAAAACCGGGCAAACACAAGGTTTGCCCCTACATAATCACACGTACACCACGGAAACCCGATCCAGGTAATCCGACAGGCGCTGGACCTGGTTGAGGATGGTTTCCTGATCAGCCGCCAGGGAGGCCTCTTCGACCGCCTCGCCGATTTCCGAAATTTCATCAAAGCCGTAACTGCCCCCGGCTCCTTTCATGCGATGTCCCAAGTGCCTTATTTCGCTGTAGTTTCCTTCGCCCACAAACTGGCGGATAAGTGTGCAGTCGCCCCGCCGGTTGTTGAGAAACTCCGGGATAATTGGACTCAAAACATCATCTATCTCCACCGTGAACTTGTCTGTGCCGTCAGAATTATTCATAGGGGATTCCTCGGATGTGGGTCGATAGGCACTGCATCAGTGTTTTCTTTTTAAACGGTTTTGCCACGTGGTCGTCACAGCCGGCCTCAAGGCATGCCCGGATATCGGATTCGTAAGCATGGGCAGTCAGTGCGACAATAATCGTCTTTCTGAGGTTGTTTTTTTCTTCAAATCTGCGAATCATGCGTGTGGCTGTATAGCCATCCATAACAGGCATCTGCACGTCCATGAAAATCAGGTCGTAACTGTTTTTTTCGAACAGATCGAGTGCTTCCTTTCCATTTACCGCTTCTTCCATCTTTAACGGCATTTGCAGGAGCAATAAACGCATCAGATCCCTGTTTTCCTTTGAGTCATCCACCAGCAGAATCCGTTTCGTTTCCGATGAAGCGTCTGTCTCGTCCGGAACGGCAATATGCTCCGCTTCGATAGCCGGCGTTTTCGGGCCGCATTCTGCAGGGTTTTCCGGTTTACTGAAGTTGATTGTGAAGGAGAAAGTACTTCCCACTCCAGGTACGCTTGAAACCTGAATGGTGCCTTTCATCGCTTCAACCAGTTTGCGGCTTATGGCCAGTCCGAGGCCGCTTCCGCCGAAGCGGCGCGTTATGGATGCATCGGCCTGGGCAAAGCTCTCGAATATCATGTTCAGTTTGCCCGGATCGATTCCGATGCCGGTATCCTGTACTTCAAAAGTGATCGGGAACAGGCCGTTCTGCTCTGCTGCGCACATAACCGACGCCTGGACAGTGCCATTGTTGTCTGTAAATTTGATTGCGTTGGAGATAAGGTTCACCAGAACCTGGTGAAGCCGCATCTGATCTCCGTTCAGCATCCGGGGTACGTCAGGGGCAATCTCCAGATTCAGTTGAATCTGCTTTTTGTCAGCGTTTCTACCCAGCATCAGCAGTACGCGTTCCAGGGTGTCAGGCAGATTGAACGGCTGACTGGTAATTTCAAACTGACCGGCTTCAATGCGCGAAAGGTCGATAAGATCATTAATCAGCACCAGCAGGCTGTCGCCGGCCTGGCGGATCATGGTCAGGCAGCGCTGCTGGTCGGGGGTCAGCGTGACACTGTCGAGATAATCGGCCCCACCGATTATGGAGTTGAGCGGTGTGCGCATCTCGTGGCTCATGTTGGCCAGAAACTCCGACTTGGCCTTGTTGGCTGATTCTGCTGCATCGCGTGCCGCCCGCAATTCTTCGGTTTTTTTCTTTCTTTCGGCTACCTCTGCTCGCAATCCCTCGTTGCCTATCGCCAGTTCGGCTGTGCGGGAAACAACTATTGCTTCCAGATTACGGTTGATCTCCTCCATTTCGGCCTGCTTTTGGTGAAGCGCATCCTGCACTTTCTTCAGATTGCTGATATTCTGGGCTGCGCAGATGACAGCCTGCGGATTTTTATCTTCATCCCTCATGACTGCCATGGAGAAAAGCATTGGAACCGGCTCTCCGCCCGACTTGTGGCATGTGCATTCGATTCCTTGAACAGGTTCATCTGACAAAGCATTTTTTAATGCGGTATAAATGCAGAGTGGGGCCTCAATACCTCCGAACTCCTTCACACTTCGTCCGATGACATCATTCGAATTATAGTCGAACAGTTCGCAGTAGGCCCGATTTACGCTCTGGACGACGCCCTCAGGCGATATTACAATCAGCACGTCGTTCATGCTGTCGATCAGTTTTTCCATGTACTCTCGCGAGACTGTAGTGCTGCGGAGTTTTTCGGTCATGTCGTTGAATGCTACAGCCAGTTGTCCGATCTCGTCCTGCACCGTTATTTCTATCGGTTCTTCAAGTTCTCCCTCACTGAAACGCCTGACACCTCTGGTCAACAGTACAATCGGACGTGTGATTGCAGCTGCGAAGGTAACCGCGGCTCCGATTCCGAGAGCCAGTATGAAGAGCACGAATGGCAGCATCTTCATCAGAACGCCATTTACGTTTTTATGGATAATATCTTCATACAGGCCGATGTGGACCGTTCCGAGCGCACCCTTCTGGATAGGTACGGCAATGTCATAGATCAGCCCGTTGCCGGAGTCGAGTTTGATGAAATGCTCGATTGCATCGCCAAACTTCCGGTTAGCCTTTTTGATCAGATCGTACGGGGTCTGTAAGCCGAATGTGTGGGTAATCAGCTCATATTTTGGGCCGACAATGTAAATGTACTCGATGTCTTTATCAATCTTGCGGTAATCGTTGACAAGCAGCCTAAGGCTGACGCTGTTTTCGGTTATCAGTGGGATTTCGGACGCTTCGGCAATATAACGGGCAATCGAAAGTCCGCGTTTGTGGATTTCCTCTTCAAAACGGTTATGCAGTTCATAACGGACCAGAATGCCGAGAGCGACGACGACCAGCAATATCAGCAGCACCGTTCCAATGATGAATTTTCTGCGCAGGGACATTGAAAACATTATGGCTGTTTCCCCTGTCCGGCCAGCCAACTGTTCATCGCACGTATGGTGTCGTAATTTCTGTCGTCACCCGGAATAAAACGATCGATCATCATACCTTTAAGTATCTGGCGGCCTTTTGGTTCATTCCTGGCATTGAGCAGAATCTGTTGCAATTTTAGTTTGAGTTCCGGATCGATACCAGGTCGAACGACAAACGGCGGAATGCCGTATGGTTCGGAGCGCAACAGAATTCTGGTCTTGGCGGTTAGCTCAGGAGTTTTAATAGCCAGATATTCCCATATCAGGCTGTCAACCGCAGCGCCATCAACGAGTTTCTCAGCTACCGCCCGTATCGAATTGTCGTGACCATAGGTGTATTCGACCCTGCTGAAAAAACGCTGGGGTGTTTCTTTCATTTTTGCAAGCATATAGGTTGGTACCAGTTTGCCGCTGTTGGACTTCGGATCGGTAAAGGCGAATGTTTTTCCGCGCAGGTCTTCCAATCTTCGTGCGGGACTGTCGGTCGGTACGATGATATAGGAATGATAAACCGGTTTGCCCTTCACCAGCGGCATTGCCAGCAGCTGCATTCCGAAGCGCTCCTTGCCATCGACATACGGTCCGGCGCAGACAAAGGCTGCGTCAATGTCCCCGGTTTCCAGCAGGCGGTTCATTTCTTCGTAATTGCCGCGGTCAACCATTTGAACAGGTTGTCCCAGGTGTTTTTCAATATAGTCCTTCAGCTGGTTGTAATAGATAAAGCCTTCCCTGGGGGTAATCATGGCCCCCATTCCGATTCGGAATGGTTTCACGCCGGCGCTTGTCATGATGACCTGAACAGGTTTTACGGATTTCTGCGGGGCTGGAGCAGATTCATGTTTTTTGCATGCTGCAGGAACCAGAAACAGAGCCAGCATACAAAAACATGTCGTGATCCATTTGATGGGGCTGATTGGTTTCATGGGCATTTTGAAATCACTTGAGGTACGGGATTCAGCCGGTAATTTTCATGTACACGGCTTCGTATGCAGTTGAGCATATTACCACCGTTTTCGGAGAACACAAGCATAGTCTCCGGAGCCTGTCGGAGGCTTCAACCGCTGCGCCTTGAAATGCCTGATGCCCTGTGATACAACAGCCAATTGTAATTCAGCATGCGAAAGGCTCGACACAATGGCAGAACATACCCCGATGATGCGGCAGTACCTGGAAATAAAATCGGGCTATCCCGATGCGATTCTGTTCTTCCGCATGGGGGACTTTTACGAAATGTTCCTGGAGGATGCGCTGGTGGCATCGCGCATTCTTGATATCGCCCTTACCTCACGCAACAAGGGGAGCGGTGATGAAATACCATTTTGCGGCATTCCGTTCCATTCAGCCCCTCCCTATGTGGCCAAGCTGATCGAAGCCGGTCACAAGGTGGCGATCTGTGAACAGGTGGAGGATCCCAAACAGACCAAGGGGATCGTGCGGCGCGAGGTTGTCAGGGTTGTCACCCCCGGTCTGCTGATCGAGGCGGAGAGTCTGACACCGGCAGAAAACAACTACCTGCTGGCGATCTTTCAGAATGATGCCGATCTTTGGGGCTGTGCCAGTCTGGATGCATCCACCGGCGAGTTCAAGGTGACGGAGCTGGCCGGCGTGTCTGCGGCCCTGGCAGAAGCGGTCGGCATCAATCCCCGTGAGATTCTGCTGCCGGATGATTTTGCTATGGATGTTCAGCCTGCCGACCTGCGAGCTTTCCTGGCGGAGCGGATCATCTCCCGTGCACCGGCATGGGTATATGACCGGGATTATGCTGCTTCGCAACTGTGCGGCCATTTTCAGGCGGCATCGGTTGAGGCGCTGGGACTGGAAGGAATGCCGGCGGCTTTGCTGGCCGCAGCCGCAGCGCTGTATTACCTGCGCGAAAACCGCAAGGCCGCGCTGCCCCATATCCGCGATATCAGGGTTTACCAGCGCAGCGAGCATCTGGCTCTTGATCCGGCCACCCGCCGCAACCTGGAGATCACCGCCAGCATGGCCGAAGGAAAGCGGAGCGGTTCGCTTCTGGGCTGCCTGGACCGCACCGGTACCGCCATGGGGGCCAGGCGCCTGAAGCAGTGGCTCAGTTATCCGCTGGTGGGGGTCGAGCCGATCAGGCAGCGGCTGGATGCTGTGGAAGAGCTGCTGGAGTCGCCCGATATCCGAGAGGAGCTGGCGGCACAGCTGAAAAACATTGCCGACCTGGAGCGTCTGAACGGGCGCATCGGCATGGCCTCGGCCTCCGGACGCGACCTGCGCTCGCTGCACGACTCGCTGATTCATCTGCCGGTTCTGCTTGAGCGGCTGTCAGCGCTGCAATCCGGCTTGTTGCGCAGTCTGTCGGGCGACATCGATCCGTTGGAAGATCTGCGCGAAATGATCGCACTGGGGATTGTGGATACGCCGCCTTTCTCGCTGCGTGAAGGAGGCATCATCGCCTCCGGATACAACACTGAGCTGGACGAACTGCGCTCGATCAGCAGTGAAGGCAAAGGGTTTATCGCCCGGCTGGAAGCCCAGGAGCGGACCCGCACCGGTATTTCCACCCTGAAAATTCGATACAACCGCGTATTTGGCTATTCAATTGAGATCACCAAGAGCAATCTGGCTTCAGTGCCGGCTGATTACATCCGCCGCCAGACCCTGGCCAACGCTGAACGTTATATAACCGAAGAGCTGAAGAGCTATGAGGAAAAGATACTGGGTGCCGAGGATCGTATCTGTGATCTGGAGTACGCCCTGTTTCAGGAGATTCGCGAACAGGTGGCTTCCCAGGCCTCCCGCATCGCCAGTACAGCCGATGGTCTGGCAAGTCTTGATGTGCTGATCTCGCTGGCCCTGGTGGCCGGTGAACGCAGCTACTGCAAGCCGGTTGTGGACGAATCGGACGTAATCAATATCAGCGAGGGACGTCATCCGGTTATCGAGGCGATGAAGCTGGGGGAGCGGTTTGTTCCCAATGACACCCTGCTGGATGGCGAGAACAACCAGCTGCTGATGATCACCGGCCCCAACATGGCCGGTAAATCGACATATATGCGCCAGGTGGCGCTGATCTGCCTGATGGCCCAGGCCGGCAGCTTCGTTCCGGCCACTTCCGCCCGCATCGGCATCGCCGACCGCATCTTTACCCGCGTCGGGGCCGGCGACAACCTGGCCCGCGGACAGTCCACCTTCATGCTGGAGATGATGGAAGCGGCCGGCATCCTGCGCAACGCAACTCCCAGGAGCCTGATCGTAATGGATGAGATCGGCCGTGGTACCTCGACCTTCGACGGCGTTTCCATCGCCTGGGCGGTGGCAGAATATATCCACGACACCCCGACATGCCGCTCCCGGACGCTGTTTGCGACCCATTATCACGAGCTGACCGAACTGTCCACGACTCGCGAGCGGATCAGAAACTACACCGTGGCGGTCCGCGAATGGAACGACCAGGTCATTTTCCTGCGCACAATCATCCCCGGCGGGGCGTCGCATTCCTACGGCATTCAGGTAGCCCGTCTGGCGGGCATGCCGTCCGATGTTGTCGAGCGCGCCAAGGAGATCCTGCAGAACCTGGAGAGTGGTGAGTTTGAGGAAGGTGCGCCGCGTCTTGCCAAGAGCCGCAAAAACCAGCCAAAACAGGACCTGCGCCAGTTCTCGCTGTTCGAGGCCAGTGAGGATCTGCTTCGCCAGCGGATAAAAAAACTCAATATCGCCACCCTGACCCCGCTGGAAGCCCTTAATATGCTGGATGAGTTGAAGCGGATGGTGTGAAGGGCAGGTCTGTAATGACTCCGATACGAAATAGATTTATACGGAGCGGTCATTGCCTTAAAAACGGTAACATTTGAAAAATACGGATATTTCTGCTATAAGAACAGATTGTTTTTACTATTAAATCCTGTTTGCAATACAAAGTGATCCCATGAATCGATTCATATACATAATATTCTGTTTCCTGATTGTTAACCTGATGTCCCCCATGCCGGCGCTGGCAGCCAGTAAGAAAAAAACTGTTTTCAGCGGCCAGACCTCTGCTTTCATTCGACAATCAGCGATTCTGAGCGAGATGAAGCATTGGTCAAACCCGGATTATACCAGGATTTCTCTGGAGCTGGATCGGGATGTTACCTGGGAAACCCATGAGCTGGGCAAGGGGAGTCAAGGCACTCCCGGCCGTGTCTATATCGATCTGAATCGTACCAGGCTCGGCAAAGGGGTTCGGGATATAACGATCGGCGACGGATTGCTGAAAGGGGCGCGGGTCGGACAGTATAAGCCTGAAGTGGTGCGGGTAGTGCTGGACACCGAGAACATAAGGGACATCAAGGTGTTTCCGCTTTCTGAACCGTCGCGGCTGATTATTGATGTGCGTGGTGAGCGGCGTACTGAAATCTCCCGTCTTGAGGAATCAATCAGCGCCATGCCTGAGAAAATAGTGGTGCCCAGGCTGGAGGAAGCGCCGCCGGTCGTGGAAAAAAAGGCCAAACCACCCAGGAAGGCCGCAATTTCAAAAATCCGTCGTGTCGTGGTTGATCCTGGACATGGCGGCCATGATCCGGGTGCAATCGGGCCTAACGGCATACAGGAAAAAGATGTAGTACTGGCGATTGGTCTCAGGCTGAAGGCCTTGTTAAAGGAAGAACTCGGGCTGGATGTGGTCATGACCCGTTCGACAGATGTTTTCATTCCTCTGGAGGAACGCACAGCGATTGCCAACAAGGTCAATGCCGACCTGTTTTTGTCGGTGCACGCCAACGCTGCTCCCAATCGTTTGGCGGCCGGCATCGAGACATATTACCTGAATCTGGCCAAGACAGACAAAGTGGCCCAGCTGGCTGCCAAAGAGAACGGCACTTCGCTGGAAAAGGTTAGCGTGCTGCAGGCGATCCTTTTCGACCTGATGGCTAACTACAAGCTGAACGACTCAGCCCATCTGGCTGATGAAGTTCAAAAGTCGCTCTACAAAAAGGTCCGCAGCCGCTACAGCGATGTCAAAAATCTCGGGGTAAAGCAGGGCCCGTTTTATGTTCTGGTGGGCGCCACGATGCCGAGCATTCTGGTTGAAGCCGCCTTTCTCTCCAATGCACAGGAAGAATCCCGCCTGAAAGAACCAGCTTACCAGGAAATGACCGCCGAAGGCATCCTGGAAGGGGTGCGCAGTTACATCTCCAGCTTGAAATAAGTATTCCAGTTCCAAATCAAAGCGCCATCTTTGTTGGCTCGTCTTCGGCTCCTCAACATACTATTTGTATGCCTCCGTCGCCTCAATCCTTGCCGCCTTGATGGCATCTCCGATTTGAAACTGGAATTATTTACTTTTGAGTATCGCTTCGACGATTGTCAGCCGTTCGGCTGTTTCTCCGGTTTCCGACCGGGACAGGTAGAGCGAGTTGACCGCCACCAGTAGTGGATTCAGCTTGTCAAGGTCGATGACGCTCGAACCGCTGATCGACTCGTCTTCGCTCAGGTTGAGCGGACAGCAGTCACTCTTGCGGAGATCGTCTTCGGTGTAGATGATCGGCAGGCCATGGGTGCGGCAGATGATAGGGCGGGCATTGTAGAGCAGGCAGCGGTGGTTCGATAGAAGGGGGCAGCGTTCGCTGTCAACGTGCCGGCTGACATGAAGGCGAATTGCTTCAGACTCCTGCTCCGGCAATTCATCTAGTGCGGCCTGCAATGCAGCAGCCTCTACCGGAAAAAGAGTTATGGCGGTACAGCAGGAACTGCATCCCTCCGAACAGGTGATCCGTTCTCCCAGAGACGAATTTATCGCCTGGCAGAGGGCGTCTATTCTGGCTACGAGGTTTTGGTAGTTGTCAAGTAAACTAGTCATGTCCAAGAGTTATCACACTCCCCGCAAAATATAAAGTTCAATTCTGTCCTGATAACCGACTTCAGATGACATTTCTAAATAGTTTAATTTGTTTATTTTCTCTCCGGCTTGAATGAAAACGTTAAAAATGGTACAAAGTCCGGATGAATGATGCCGAACGAAAACCTAAACTTCCTCCTCCGCTGGATCTGCTTCAGCAGGTATTGCCGGGGGAGCTGTACTTGCTTGCCTCCAGGCCCTACATCATTCAGGCCACCGGTAAATGTGACGTAAATATGGTTGTCAGGGCCGAGTGGAACTCTCCCGACAAAACCATCCTGACCCTGGACTGCAGTGACGGTGCGATTGTTACCATAAGTGAATACGGGAGAATCTCGATATACTGCGACTGTCCGCACTGGACTCCCGGTACCCAGTGTCCCCATACGGTTATCATCTGGATCCAGCTCAAACGCCTGCTGTCGCCGGGCACGTTTCCACAGGTGAAAATCAGCAGCGTGGTGCTGAAAAGTCTGGCTGAGCTGGTCGGTATTCCGGAGCTGGCTCCGGTTGCGATTGAACAGGTCAAGGATGCCCATGACCCGCGCCTGTCATTTTTGATGAATCAGCTGGGTGTGACCTATGCCGACCAGTTGGCTCCCGTCCCCCCCCCTCGTCAGGCAGTGATTCCTCTGGATGGAAAACGGATACGCCTTGTTCTGGAAGACAGTTTCGGCAGGCTGCGCGGGTCCATAAAGCATGGTCCGGACCAGCTGCATCGCTGGACAAATGGTGTGCCTTCAGATATTGCCGAGTGCCTGCTGCGTCTGCCTTATTATGAGTCCCGGATTCAGTATCTTACTTCCTTCATTTCCCTGACCAATGGCTCCTATCCAATTGTCTACCGTGATCTGTCCGGAGCGGAGACTGTCCTGACACTCTGTGCCGATCTGCCGCGCCGGGCCTGTCTTTCCCTGACGCTTACGGACGGACAGGTGATAATTTCCCGTACTATTGACGGCAATAACCTTCTGCCTGACAATGTCATAACCGCCAACGAACTTATGCTGGATCCGGAAGGGCACACCATACATCCGATACTGAACCGGGAAGTCTGGACTGTCTGGGACAATATTCAGGATAAACTGCTTAATGCTGAAGAGTATGACGATTTAAGCGATTATGATGTTGACGGGACCGAATCCTTTGGTGACGATTCAGCTGATGCTGCTGATATGGAGTGCCATGAACCGGATCAACTGCAGCGGGGAGTTAACCAGATTGTCGTTACCAGGGATAATTTTAATGCATTGGCACTGAGGCTTAATCCCGGTTCCATACCTGGATTCAATGAGTCGATATTCTTTTTCCACAATGCAGATCCAGTTGATATTACGGAGAATGTGCAACCGGTCTACCTGCTGGAGCTGCCGGCCACGCTTGATTCACAGCTTATTGAAATGGTTCCGCTGGTTGCATGCGATACCCGGCTGTACGGTTTTTCGCGAGAACTTTTCCGTTTTTTTGATCCGGGCTACCGTTCCGGCTTATCCAGCCCGATCAAAGCTAAAAAAAGGGTCCGCACGATAATGGAAACCTGCTTTGCGCTGGAGTCCGCCTTAACGCCCTCTGCCCTAAAAAGTGTCATCCGGGCAGCACTAAGCGGGCCGGACTATGTCAAGCGGCGGATCAAAAGCGATGCCAGGCAGTTGCTTTCAGCCATGGCTGATGCGAGCATTCAGCTGCCGCTGATGATTCAGGCCGCAAATGACGGCTGGCTGTTTGCCCGGGATGACCGCAGATCCCAGATCCGCCTGCTGCAGATCCTCTACGAGCTGTTCGGAGCCGATGCCTTTGATTCCGGGAGCCGGCCGGGTGAGATGAATGTCAAGCGGGACGATCTGATCGCACTGCTTCCGGAACTGGCCGGACGTCTTCAGCAGGGCGGATTTCTGCTTCTTCTGGGGGGCGAGCCTCTTGCGAGCGCGGTGTGGGATTTCGCTCTGGATGCCACTTCCAGCTCGCTTGACTGGTTTGAACTGCGCCCCGAGATCCGATGTGACGGCGAACTGCTGAACGAAGAGGAGCTAAAACGTTTGGCATCCGGCGGTATCCTGCAGAGGGACGGCAGGATGATTCTGATAGATGATACCAGTGCGCGAATTCTGGCAATGCTGGCCGGTACGGTCGCTTCCGGCAAGCGCCGTAAAAAGGGGGGGGAGCAGGCTGTCCGAATTCCCCGTCTGCAGATACTGGACTGGCTGCAGCTGCGCAAGCATGGCGTTACGGTTCACCTTGCGCCCGACGATGCCGCGGTTCTTGAGAGTCTGCTGAACTTCGCCAATGTTTCGGACCGCCCGCTGCCGCCCGGCCTGATTGCGACTCTGCGCCCCTACCAGCGTGACGGTTACCGCTGGCTCGGCTTTCTTTACGAACATCGCTTTGGGGCCTGTCTGGCAGATGACATGGGACTGGGCAAGACTGTCCAGGGAATCTCTCTGCTGGCCGGTATCGCCGACGGAACGATCGCCTCTTGTGCCGAGCCGGATATGCCGCATCTGATTGTGGTGCCGCCTTCGCTTCTGTTTAACTGGGAAAGTGAACTGACCCGCTTTTTTCCCGGAGCATCGATGAAGACTTATACCGGACCCGGGCGTTCAACGGATGACTTTGCCAGCTTCAACATCATTCTTACCAGCTATGGCATTGTTCAGCGCGATATCGAAAAACTGGCTGCGATACGGTTCAATGTCATTATATTTGATGAAGCCCAGACCGTTAAAAATCTGCAGGCAGCTACCAGCGGCGCCGTACGCCGCCTTGCGGGAGCATTCAAACTGGCACTGACCGGTACGCCGGTAGAGAATCGCGTCGAAGAATACTATGCCATCATGGATCTCTGTCTGCCCGGACTCCTGGGGACGCCCGAGGAATTCAGCCGTACCATTGGAAACAGGGGGCAGGGGGGCATAGACACGCTGCTGAACCGAACGCGTCCCTTTGTGCTGCGCCGCAATAAACAGCTGATCGCAGCAGATCTGCCGGACAAGATCGAAACCGATATCCGTCTGGAATTGTCACCCAGGCAGAAGGTGTTTTATCAGCGTACCGTCGAAGAGGTTCGCAGCCAGATAGATCAAGCTTTTGCCAACCGTTCCGCCGGACAGGCCCGCATTATTGCACTGACCGCAATTCTCCGGCTGCGTCAGATCTGTCTGGCGCCTGCCCTGGCCCTGCCGGGTGCCTCGGAGTCGTCTCCCAAGCTGGACTTCCTGGTGGAACAGCTGGATGAGCTGCGCGATGAAGGACACAGCGCCCTGGTGTTTTCCCAGTTCACCAGCTATCTCGATATTGTCGAAGCCGGTCTGAAACGTCATGGTCTCCCTTGTCTGCGCCTGGATGGTTCTACTCCGGTGCCGCATCGCAAAGATCTGGTGCAGTCGTTCCAGAACTCCGAAACGCCGACGGTTTTCCTGATCAGCCTCAAAGCGGGCGGAAAGGGGCTCAACCTGACCCGTGCCACCTATGTCTATCATCTCGATCCCTGGTGGAATCCGGCCGTTGAAAACCAGGCTTCCGACCGTGCACACCGTATCGGACAGACCCGTCAGGTAACGATCACACGCCTGATAATGCGCCACACGATCGAAGAAAAAATGATGCAGCTCAAAGAGCAGAAGCTTAAATTGTACAAGGCCATTCTTGATGAGGGGACTGCCGGCGGAGGCGCCGGTCTTACCAGGGAGGATTTCGATTTTCTGCTGGGTTGAAGGCCGGGATCATTACTTTTAAACGCAGACGGGGCGACCGATTGGCCGCCCCGTTTCTTGTTGCCATGTCACCAGATTCTGCTGTTATCCCTCGCTCTGTGCCTTCAGGGCTTCCATCTGGTAATGCGCCCGCAGGGCATCCGCAATCTCGCCAATGTCGCCTGCCATAATCGAATCAAGACGATACAGCGTCAATCCGATGCGGTGATCAGTCATGCGCCCCTGGGGGAAGTTGTAGGTGCGGATGCGTTCGGAGCGGTCGCCGGAACCGACCTGCTGCTTGCGGTCGGCGGCCAGTTTGTCATCATGCGCCTGCTGGATCGTGTCCAGAATGCGGGTCTTGAGGACCTTCATGGCCTTGGCGCGGTTTTTGATCTGGCTGCGCTCCTCCTGACAGGCCACTACCGTTCCTGTGGGCAGGTGGGTGATGCGTACGGCCGAATCGGTGGTATTGACGTGCTGGCCGCCGGCGCCGGATGAACGGTAGACGTCGATTTTCAGGTCAGTCGGATTTATCTCAATATCCACGTCCTCTGCCTCGGGCATGATTGCCACGGTGCAGGCGCTGGTGTGGATCCGTCCCTGGGCCTCGGTTTCCGGTACACGCTGTACGCGATGGGTGCCGGATTCGTACTTGAGTTTGGCAAAGACCCCTTCGCCTTCGACTGAGGCGATAATCTCCTTGAAGCCGCCCCGCTCTGATTCAGAGGCCGAGATAGTTTCCACCCGCCAGCGATTGGTGTCGGCAAAACGGGAATACATGCGGAACAGGTCGCCGGCAAAGAGGGCCGATTCGTCGCCGCCGGTGCCGGCCCGGATTTCCAGAATTACGCTTTTGTTGTCGTTGGGATCCTTGGGGAGCAGCAGCAGTTGGATGTCGGCTTCCATCTGATTCTGTTCCGCTTCCAGCACCTTCAGCTCTTCCTCGGCCATTTCCTTCATGTCGGGGTCGGCCAGCATCTCACGATTTTCTTCAATCTCGCCCAGTACCTTGCGATAGCGGCGATAGACCGTAACAAGATCGGTCAGATCGGAATGCTCGCGGGAAAACTTGCGGAACTCCGGCTGGTTTGAAATAACCGACGGGTCGGAGAGCAGCGCTTCAAGTTCCTGATAGCGTCTTTCCAGTTCTTCTATCTTGTCTAACATCATAACTGTTTAATCCATCACCGCAGGATTGTCAGCGGTGTCTCTCTCTTCAGATGATCTTGTTCAGCGGATATTCGATGATTCCTTCGGCGCCAAGTCTGAGCAGCTCAGGGACAACTCTCCTGACCTCTTTCTCTGAAAGGATGCTCTCGATCGAGAGCCAGTCAGAGTTGTAAAGGTGCGAGACAGTCGGATTCTTGAGGCTGGGAAGCAGTTTGGTTATTGAATCAACCTTGTCGGAAGGAGCATTCATTTTCAGTCCTACCATGCCTTCGGCGGCCAGCGACGATTTCAGCAGTGTGGCGATCTGGTTGATCTTTGCCCGTTTCCAGGGATCGGCCCAGGCTGATTTGCTGGCAAGCAGCACCGGCACAGATTCCATCAGTTCGCAAACGATGCGCAGACCGTTGGCTTTGATGGTCGAGCCGGTTTCGGTGACCTCAACGATGGCGTCACACAGTCCGTCAACAACTTTTGCTTCGGTGGCGCCCCATGAAAATTCCACGTTGACCGGAATATTCCGCTCTGCGAAGTATCGTTTGGTGAAGCCGACCAGTTCTGTCGAAATGGTTGCGCCGTGAAGATCTTCCGGTTTTTGCACTTTGGAGTCTGCATTGACCACCAGCACCCAGCGGGCGGGACGGCGCGAAACCTTGGAATAGACCATTTCGCAGACTTCAACTACGTCCGAGTCATTCTCGCGAACCCAGTCACGGCCTGCAATGCCGGCGTCGATGGTGCCGCGTTCAACGTATCTGGCCATTTCCTGCGGACGGATCAGCTTGCAGTTCATCTCGGCATCATCGACACCCGGAAAATAACTGCGCGACGAGATACTGATCTGCCAGCCGGCTTTTTTGAACAGACCGACGGTTGCATCTTCCAGGCTCCCTTTAGGGATACCGAAGTTCAAAAGGTTGCTCATACATCCCCCCAAAAAATATGATTTATTTTTTATAGACTTCATTTGGATCGAACAACGGATTGGAATGTTCCACCCATTCGCCGTTCTCCCATTTCACATAAAAACAGCTGCGGTTGCCGGTATGGCAGGCGGCCGGGCCGTTCTGTCTGACCTTGATAACAACTGTGTCGGCGTCACAGTCGGTCAGCACCTCCATGACTTCCTGGGTATTGCCCGACTCCTCGCCCTTCATCCAGTACTTGTTGCGGGTGCGGCTGAAAAACCAGGTCTTGCCGTCTTTAAGGGTCAGATCAAGGGTCTTTTTGTCCATAAAAGCAACCATCAGAATCTCGCCGTTCTGGTAGTCCTGTATGACGGCCGGAATCAGTCCCCCCATTTTATCAAAATCAATCTGTATCATCTTGTTTCCTCCATCGGTGGATAATAACAAAAAAAACGCCCTGAAAATATCAGGGCGTTTCGGGAAGTTGGTGGCGGTGCAGAGATTCGAACTCCGGACCTAGCGAATATGAGTCGCTTGCTCTAGCCAACTGAGCTACACCGCCGTTTATTTCAGCAATATGCTGAAAATAAAAACATATTTACATGGCTCCAGACAGGCAGGCATGGCTGTTTCTGCCGAAGAAATCCTTAAAAAAACAGACCGTCTTTATAATTTGTTTTATTGTCGTTGTCAATAAAAAAAGTGCCAAACATGCCTGCGAATAATATAGTCTGCAGCTCAAAATATTTATCTTGCTGTTTATCCGCCCGGATTCAAGCGTCTGGTTCATTCATATCTTTAGTGGAGTTTAACTCAGTTTGTTGGTAGACTTGAAGCGCTTGATCGCCTGGAGGGATTATGGAGAATAGTTTGCCGGTTAACATGCATGATATGCAATGCAGGTATGATCTGCTGAAAAAGCGCTTGGACGAGTTGTGTCGAATAAATAAGGAACTTGAGGAAGGGATTGAGGAATACAGAGACGAACTGAAGCGCTCGAAGGAAACCTGGGAGGAAACTTTCAACTCGGTTAATGATCTGATTTATATTTTGGCAATTGACGGGACAATTGTGCATGCAAACCGTTCCATGCTGGAGAGACTTGATCTGCCTCTGGACAAGATAGTAGGGCGCTACTGTTTCGAAGTTGTGCATGGAACAAAGGAGCCGCCGCCGGAATGCCTGCTGGTGCAGTCGCTAAAAAAAGGAAAAAAGAATTCTGCGGACATGTATATTGATCGGCTTAAAGGCTACTTTACTGTTACCGGCGCTCCGTTGCTGAATTCTTCCGGCATGCAGGTCGGTTCTGTGCATATATGTCACGATATAACCGAACGCAAGCTTGCCGGAGATGCTCTTTTGCAGAGTGAACGTAATTACCGGGAGTTGATTGAGCATGCACGCACAGTTATTCTGCGTTGGGATATGAACGGCGAGATAACCTATATCAATGATTTCGGGGAAAAAAGTTTCGGGTACAAGCGTGCTGAGCTGTTTGGACGCCCGCTTGTCGGTACAATCGTTCCCGAAACGGATTCGTCCGGCAGAAATCTGCGTCAGATGATAGAAAATATTTTGCGATCACCTGCTGATTATCATGAAAATGAAAATGAAAATATGACGCGGGACGGCCGGCGTATCTGGATGCACTGGAGCAATGCTGCTGTATGCGAAAAAAACGGAGCACCGGTCGAGATATTGAGTATCGGCAGCGATATAACAGAACGCAAGGAAGCTGAAGAAAAACTTTACGAAACCCATCAGTATCTGGAGATGGCGGTTCAGCGCTCCAGCGAACTGGCAGAAGAAGCGGCCCGCGCCAATGCGGCCAAGAGCGAGTTCCTGGCCAATATGAGCCATGAACTCCGTACTCCGATGAACGGAGTCATAGCTATGGCCGGACTGCTGTCAAATACGGACCTGAACGAAGAGCAGCGCAATTATGTCGGTGTTATCCGTAAAAGCGGCAAGCAGCTGATGTCTATTATCAACGACATCCTTGATTATTCCAAGATTGAAGCCCGTCGAATGGGCGTGGAAGAAGTGCCGTTCAAACTGCACGAAATCATGGATGAATTGCTTCCGATACTGCAGACCGGTGCCGACGAAAAGGGGTTGTTTCTCTCCTGCCGGATCGAACCGGATGTGCCGCCGGTTTTGCGCGGAGATCCGGCCAGGCTGCGTCAGGTCTTGCTGAACTTATCCAGTAATGCTGTGAAATTCACTGAAAAGGGTGGCGTAGTACTCGGAATCTCGGTTGAATCCCGGGAAGAGCAGCAGTTGACCCTGCGCTTCACGGTGACAGATACGGGAATAGGAATAGCCGACAATCAGCTTCCGCTTATTTTCGAGCCTTTTACGCAGGCTGACAGTTCCACCACAAGGCGTTTCGGCGGAACCGGTTTGGGTTTGTCGATCTCCAGGCAGCTGGTTGGATTGATGGGCGGAAAGCTGGAAGTCTCCAGCAGGGAAGGGGAGGGGTCGGTCTTCACATTCACAGCGAGGTTTGCTCAGATTCCGTCCGGGGAAACCGGGCTTCTGGCAGAAGAACGGATAAATGAACTGATCAAGCAATCGGTTTCGTATTCTGGGCATCGAAGAAAATACAAAATTCTGGTAGTGGAAGACAATCCGATTAATCAGCGGGTTGCCGGCGCCCTTTTGGAAAAGGCGGGCTTTCGTTATACATTGGTCGAAAGCGGCTATGATGCATTGCAATGCCTGGAAAGCGAGCCATTCGATCTGGTGCTGATGGATTGTCAGATGCCGGGGTTGGACGGCTATGAAACAACAATGCTGATCCGGTCTGCAAATGTTGCTGTTATGAGAAATGATATGCCGATCATTGCCATGACCGCCAATGCAATGAAGGGAGATCGTGAGAAGTGTCTGGAAGCAGGAATGGACGATTATATTCCAAAGCCGATTGAGTTGACGCAACTGGTGCCGTTGCTTGAGAAGTGGCTGCCGCACGATGAAAAATATTGCCAAAGCAACGAGAAGCCCGAGGTAGAAACTGAAGCGTACCCAGTTCTTGCCAAAGCAGTCAATGTGCCTGATCTGCCTGTTTTTAATGAAGCAGATTACCTGCGACGCAACCTTGACGATCGCATACTGTCGCAGGATGTTCTGAATATATTTGTAAGAAGTACACCCGGTTATCTGGGCGTGTTGAAAGATCTCATGGAAGCAGGGGATGCTGTTGGTGTGCGAAAGCAGGCTCACGCGATCAAGGGGGCCTGTTCAACTGTAGGGGCCGAGCAGATGAGGGAAACCGCACTGCAGCTGGAACAGTCGGCCAAAAACGGTGATCTGTCGTCTGCCGGGCCGTTGACGGAACGCCTGGGTCTTGACTATCAGTGTTTAAAGGCAGACCTGCTGCGTCGCGGGTGGCTGCAGCAGTAGAAAGCCGCTGGTCCGGCGTATTTCGATGCGGTCACTTCTTTACCTGGATTGACATTGTTATATTCTTGAATTCTGTCTGGTCCTGTTTGGATTTCATGGAATTGTAGCGGTTGATATCATAGATAAGTCTGGCTTTTACGATATACCTCCCCGGTTTAAGGGAGGGACTCCAGCTTAAAACACGCTCCTCTCCCGCCCTGAGCGGTGCTTCGTGGGGGCCTTGCGCATCGGCCTGGATCGCCGCTGCTGCATCAGGTCGTTTTTCGTCCTCTTTCAAAAACTTACGGTCATCGGGCCTTGATCCATACCAGGGCGCAAACATCCAATCGTTGGATGCCACTTTTTTACCCTTGTTGTTAATCACTTCCACTTTCAGATAAATGGCGCGCCGGTTTGAGCCTGTGGGAACAGAGTGTCCTGCGCCGATATTGATGACATGGAAGGCCATCATGTTCCTGTCCGCTTCCGGTTGAACTGCTACCAGGCTCAGGGCGCTTTGGACGCGCTGCAGGGAGCGTCCGCCGGTCCACAGATGGCGGGCCACAATCCTCTCGGGGGCATCGGTGTCCTCTGTCAGCTTTCTCATGGTTCCCGGCATGTGGCAATCCTGACACTGCTGGCGTCCCATGCCGGTCCTGAAGAAGTCGTCACGCCATTCATAGTAGGTCTGGGTCTGTTTGCCTGAAACTTTTTTCCCCATGCTGTGGCAATAGGCACACATGGCGGAAGTCTGAATAGCCTGCTCCTGAACGGTTGCGTGCGGCGCCTTGACTTCGTAACGCCCCCTGATTTTGCCATCCGGTGTCAGATGACAGCTGGCGCAGGTAAGTCTCCCCGGTTCCTTGCTGACAGGACGTCCTGTTGGAGGCGCTATTTCCAGGCTGTTTATGTCGGGGATGGCAAACGGCTCAGGGTGGTGGCAGACGTTGCATGACTTGCTGTCTTTTTCTGTATCTCTGGCATGCAGGGGAAAAGAACCGGTTCCGGACAATGCATGACCGCTCGCACTTCCTGACATGCCATGTGAAATAGGCGGGGAGGTATTCGCTTTACCTGGCATGGCGCCCGCCGGATGTAAGCTGTTATCGCTTCCGAAGCCATGCGCGAATTCCCTGTAGATGGCTTTGTGGCATGCGCCGCAGACTTCTGATGGAGTGGCGGTTCCCTCCGGAAAATCAAGGGCGCTGGCATAAGAGGCGAAGATGCCGGTTATGAGTATTAATGCCAGCGCTGTAATGGTGCGATGCAATGTCATATATAAAATCCTCCCGTATGGTTGGTTATATAAGGATTGACAGCTTTGGTGGCGCTATTGAAGGGCCGGCTGGCCTGGGGGATGTCAGCTGTGTCTTGCTTTAGTATGCACCCGCTATCGTCAGGCTCTAATATCATCTGAATCCAGACATGCGTCAACAACGAAAAAAGGAATCATGGTTTTGGATGTCATGGATTGTTCTACAGGGAAGGGGGGGCGGGGTAAGTGCTGCAGAGGATATGCTACAGAAGCATGTGCTGAATAGCAGTCGCAACAAAATTCGCAACAGGGCAACAAAAAAGGACTTAAGCAATTAAGCCTAAGTCCTTGTTGTTTTTTGGTTGCGGGGATAGGATTTGAACCTATGACCTTCGGGTTATGAGCCCGACGAGCTACCAGACTGCTCCACCCCGCGACATCGAATAGACAATACATATACTTGAACTCTTCAATATCGTCAACAACTATTTTTACATAGGAAACACTTCTTATGTATCAATCCATATAAAATCAATATGTTATGTCTTATAACTATTTTAGCTGGTCAATCTTATTATCTGTGTTCGCTCCATCGGGTAGAAGCCCGACTTGCTCACCCAAGACTATTCTGCGACCATTTTGCGACCATATGACCAGCTGTAAGTGTCTGATATATAATAATCATAATGCTGTAGCTTTATACTGTTTGCGACACCTTCACTCATTGTAGGTATCCAGTATAGCTGCTGCATGTGCAAGCTTATTTGGTGCTAAATGAGCATAAATCATGGTCGTACTTATATCGGCATGGCCTAACCAGTCTCGTATGGTCACGATGTCAACTCCCTTGTTTAGCAACCTTGAAGCACAGGTATGACGGAGAGCATGTAACACAAACTCCTTGTCATTTGCTAGCCCCATTTCCTTTCTTACCCACTGCCATGCGTTAATAGCTTGGTCATTATTCAGATGGAATGGCATGTCTGGAGTGCTGGTCTGCCTGGTAAGCATGATTTCTCTGACCCGCTTGGTCATGGGTATTGATCTTGGTCGGCCACCTTTATTGATCCAGATGCTAATCAGATTTGTATCGAAGTTAACATCCTCATACCGGAGCTTCAACATCTCTCCTAATCGCATACCAGTATCGACAAGGCATATTACCAAGTCTGCTATGTCAGGGTAGTTCTTACCTCCTCTGATGCGCTTAGTCTCTTTGAAATGCTTTACGGCTTGTTGCTCTTCCTCAATGCTGATAACTCTAATCCTGCCTTTTGGTGTTCTTGCAAGCTTGATGAAATCCCATTCTTGCTTCTTGTATTTGAGGACTGTCTTTAATATTTCAAGAGACCTATTTACTGTGGCTGGTTTGTTGTCTCTTGCCTCAAGGTGCATGGTAAGTTTGCAAACAGCTTCCTGGTCAATTTTACCTACTGGAATATCACCGAGGATTTCAACAATACGATCTGCCCTGGCCTTGGATTGTTTACCATCCTTGTTGTTCTTCCACCTGGAATGATAAACTTGATTCACTGCAACCGAGAACAAGGTTCTTGCTGCTCTCTCTTGAGGTGTCAGGCTGGCTTCATGCTTAATCTTCTCGCGCTCAAGAACTTCTACGATCTGTGCTTCCTTCTTGCTGGTCTTGCCGGTGCTCTTGTTGACTCGCTCTTTTCCAATGATGATATTCATGTACCACACTGGATTTCCCCTTCTTCTGTAGAGTGACATATCTTTCCACCTCCTGATGTATTGGCCGCTTGGCGGCGGAAAGAAATAAAAAAAGGGTATGAAGGCGTTAGCCCCCATACCCAGTAGGTAAGCGTGTATTCTGTTGTGGCTGTCTACATATTGTCCAGCAGTCTCCTAAGCCTCCATCCAGGCTTTGCGAACTTCACCTTAGCAGCGTCAAACTGCTCAGGCTCAAAATGACATCCCTTAATAGAGTCAACCCATATGCGTGTGTCCTCATATTCTGCATCACTTGGGTCAAAGAGTATTTCCAGCAGATTGTTATAGCCATGTGGACCTCCGCAGTCTTCAGGTGGGCCATTTCGTTCTCCATCAAGACACCTTGGAAGATTGCTTCCCTTCTCATAAGGTAGTATCTCCTCCAGCTCTATTGCATGCCGCCAGTTATCCCCAAAGTCATAGGTATAGATAATGCTGCCTGTCACACTGGTGATGTAGCGGTTTATCTTATGCTGCCATCCTGCCAATGCAACCAAGTCATCTTCAAACTCTGGCTCAAAGGGTATGCCGAATACAATAGGGTCGCCTGAATACTGGTCGGTATAGGTGAAACTGTGCAAATGGCTGTTGGTCCATCCGAAAGCATCTTGAATGGCACTGTGTAGATCCCAGAAGTCATAGGTACTGGGTATCTGTATTCTGCGCCATATTGGAGGCTCTATATCCTGAAGTGTTATCTTGAGCTGGTATATCCGCTTGGTAGCCATATTGACCTCTTGGGCGTGATGCACTATCTGCAATCCATATCTCACAGGCACTTTGAAAATGCAACGTGCTTAATGGAAAAGGGCCTGCTGTTATGCAGACCCTCTCTTGGTTATCCTGTTATGCAAAACCTAATATTGAGGAATACTTCTTGATGATGTAACAGATGGCAGGAAGTGTAACTCCGAAGATCATTGCAAGCCTTGCCTTCTTGGTCTCAAAGGTATGATGGATCTGACAGATGAGCACCTTGTCTGCATGGGAAAGCTTGAAACATTTGTTCAACCCCATATCACTTGCATGCTGGTGATTCTCTCTGGCTGTGCACCATTCAAGATTAGATTCTCTGTTGTCCCACTTCTTACCGTTGATATGATTTACTTGAGGCTTATTGTCTGGATTCTGAATAAATGCCTCTGCAACAAGCCTATGAACCTTTCTATCAGTTTCGTCACCCTGGTAGCTTAATCTGACTGTGCTGTACCCCTGGCCGACATCGAACGGTGATAGCCATATCTTTCTACGATAGCTCCACACTCTCCCAAGTGTGGTAACTGCATAAATACCTTCAAACCCTTTAACATCTTTTGCTTTTTCATTTCTCTTCAACTTCATCATAAAGCCTTCTCCTACGTTAGATTGGTGCTGCTAACGTGTTAATAACTGGGTATAGGCTTTTAATGATTTTGAGGCTGAATGGTTGTATGCCTGGCTATCTGATGGGGTTTGATAGGTAGGGTCTGCTGGTAGGTAATGTTCTATTTCCTTATCTGGTTTTCCTCCTTGGCGAGAAATTCTGCTATTGCTTGGTTAACAAGGCGAGTCATGGGCTTCTTTACATGTTTGCCAAGATGGTAAAGGGTTGGTATGTGCTTCTCATTAATTTTAGGTGAGTACATGGTGTAATCCTTTCTTTAAACGCAAGAATAGGGCTCTGTGACCCTTTAAATTAGTAATGCTGTGTAGGGTGTGGACTTTAGGTGCTGAACTATTAGAGAGGGTTATTATTGGTGGGCTGCTTTACTAAGTTTGTAGTAAATGGACTTCAATAGCTTTTCGCTGCATGTACTGCATAATATTGTCGGTGCTGAGTCTCTGGCAGGTATGAAAGCATCTGTTCTATCGTCTGCCCTCCCATACCGGATACCATGAACAATCTCGTTTCTTCCTAATCGCCGTGAACAGCTTTCGCATCTCATGATGTGCTCCCTTCAGTAGAGATATTCGATTAGCTTCTGAACAATAGTGACGGGCTTCATGCCCTCCCACTTAGGCCCAAGGTAGTTTCTTATCTCCTGGTTGTTGTGCAGGAACATCGAATTGATCGGGTCGGGTTCTGGTACGAGGTAGGCATTGAGGCCCATGTAACCAAGAGCTTTGTTTACTGTGAGCACATAGATTCCGAGTCCTTCTGTGAAGACGTGTATGGTGTCTCTGGTGCTGCCCTGTAGGTGGTAATTGTTGCCTTGGTGATTGAGTACGAGAGCATTGATGTAGGTTCCCTGGCCCTGTGGAATGGTGTGAAGCTTTATGATGGGTTGTATCTGGTGCATGGTTTTGTCTCCCTTAGAACTCAAAAAGGAGCTACGGCTTAGAAGGCCGTTGCTCCTCTGTGCAATCTGAATATTGTAATGGATTATTAAGCTGGTTCTTCTGTGGTGGGTGTGATGTTCAGGATATAATCACTGGCCTTCTGTGCCTGAGCTGCTGCATGAATCAGTAACGTCGTGTCATTCTTCAAGGCTTTCAACCATCCTTGGATATATGCTGCACTGTTCTCCAGAGTAGTATTCTCAATACCACAATGACCACATAGGAATGCTGCACCCATTTCCGCAATAAGCTCTTCCTTGCTGTACTCATGACTGCCGAAATAGCTTGGTTCCAAGATGGATTTTCTTGCAAGCCTATTAGCATGTCCTGTGGCGTGGATACACTCATGGAAGGTTGTGTTTGCCAGTTCTTCTGGTGTGTTAAAGTTATGCTGGTGGGGGAGTTGGATATAATCAAGATTAACTGAGTAGTATGCTCTGTTGCCGCCATATTTAATATCTGGTTTTTGTGGCATATCTGCCACAATTTTCTCTGCCTTGGTGATGGGATCAAATGTATTATGTGTTTCTTCTGCTGGTGGGTGAGGTAAGTTGGTCTGCTCAATGTTGAAAACAGAATAGAACCTGAGCATAGGAATCTTGCCATTAGTACTATTCTCTCCCTCCACTGGCTCGGCATCCTTCCTATCAAACCATTTCCAAAAGATAACTGGAACGGACTTACTACCCTTGATGACATGGCCCTTTCTATCCTGCACTTGCTTAAAGGTAAGCCACCAGGGGGAAGTATGCTGCTGACAGGCCAACATGAAGACATTGACACCTTGATACCTCTTGCCGCTGATAAGATTCTTTGGAAAGTTGCTCTGTGCGTTCCAAGGCTTTTTCCAGGGGATAGTCCCTTGCTCCAGTAGCTCCATGATTCTGCTGTTGATTACTTCGTAGACATTGACTCCCATTGTGTTTCTCCTTTCCAGGTTGGTGTAGTACCTCGTCAGGTACTTTTGCAGTCCGACTGCTGGAAAGAAAAAAAGGCCACATCTCCGTAATGGAAACATGGCCTTTATTGGTAATGCTTTTATGTGTGCCTGTAGATTGGAAGCTGGCGTTGCTATATAGTCAGATTAAGGTATCCATTATCTCCTATACTCTATCTGCTCTGTTCTCTGAAAACAAAAGGTGGGGTCTGCATATAAAAGGTTTTACTTTCCCCCAATACTCCAAGCTGAAATATATAAAAAACTGATTTCAGATTTGCATGGAACTGCTTCGTTACTTAACAATAATACCCAATCTATTTGTCGTACCTGATGTAGACGTGAACACTCCTATACCTTTGTCTAATGACAATATGCCTTCGAGGGTCGATGTCCCGACTGTCAAGATTCCTGATGTACCAATAGTTAAAGGCGTTGTAGATGAGTTGTTGGCTTCTGCTACACCATTCTGCACAACTTCAAATGAGCTTGTTAAGCCAGTCGCATCAATGGTTGTAAGCTGACGCAGCCAAGAGTTTGTTGAACCTACAATAAGGTTGTTGCTGCTCCAGGTGCCTTTCATGTCAGCTGCTGAGAAACCAGAGCCACCAACTTTTACATATACTCCAAGGACAATGGTCCCATCGCTATTGGTGTTGGTTGCGACCATGAAATTCTTGTTAGAGGCTACAACGCCATAATATGTGGCAATTGAAGGATTGGTTACTATTCCCTGGCTACTGATGGCAAATGAAGGGATCGTTTTATCTGTGGAGGAGAGACCGTCACTATTGGTGATATTGGTAAAGGTTGCATTGCCAGCATTATCAAAGGTAAAGATCCCACGCCGCCAGATGCTAGAAGTACCAAGGATCAAAGAATGATATTTCCATGTACCTTGCATGTCGGCAAGTGTGAAGGAGCCACCAGTTTTCGCCAATGCTACTATTGCAGGGGTGCCACTCTTTGTTTCAGTACCTATGATCAAGTTCTTATCTCTATTCATCACTCCCCTAAAGCTTGAATTTGAAGGGGCAGTTACAACGCCACTTGGAGATATGCTCAAGGTGTCTTGAGCTACAGTTCCTGGGCCAGCAGAGGTAACGGTGGTGGTCGCTTGCAGTACGCCATCAGTCCCAATTGTAAAGATACCATGAGACCAGAATGGGGTTGTGCCTGTCTGGGCTTTAATCATATTCCACGTACCAGCAAGGTCACTTGCGGAATATATGTATGATTGGCTTGAAGCAATTGCAGTTGGTATAACTTTGTCTTCTCCGCTTGCCGTACAGCCGCTTATAGTAGCCATATTGGTTGTTGGTACAGCAACGCCAGTTGCAGTGCTAATATACCCAAGATCCAAGGAGCTTGTGGTGGTCATGGCAAACTTATTAACTGCACCGTTATATAGCGGATATACCCTCTCACTGGTTGTGCCTTCATTCTCAATCAGATAGAACTTGTATGTTTTGCCAGTGGGAATGGTAAGAGAGAACTTCTTGGAACCGTCGGACTGAAGACTAGCAACTTTACGGCCTGTCTCAGTGTTTGTGGATGCGTCTACGGCGACAAAGGTAGTACCTGAGACTGTGCCTGAAACAGTAAGATTTGTGCTACTTGGTGCTGGAGTGTTGGTTGAGCTACCCCCACCACCACAAGCAGCTAAAAACATCACACATGACAACATCACAAACAGTTTTCTCATTTCACCCTCCTGGTTGATTTAGTTACAATTGTTCATACAGGTACAACTCCAATAGAAAAGCCTACCCAAAAGATTCAAAGGGTAGGCTCAAAGTCTATACAGCCACTTCGACAGCCCCTCTATCCATTGCTGGACAGGTAGCTTTGCGCCACCAGGTTTCCCTGGCTTTACCCTTTCGGTGACAAACATATTCAATTGTTTTCACTGTACCACTTTAATTATTAACGGCAAGCAAGAGTCTGCTCTTTTTCTGTAGCCTATTGACAACAAGCGCACTACTAGCTTTCTAAGCATCCACTAAACACGACATACCACTTTAATTATACATTTGCAAGTCACATTATTTCTAATGTGGATGCATGGTTACATACAACCCTTAGTTGTAATCTCCTGACAGAGGGGTATGTGCTATGGGTGGTATTGTTGACTCTATAGAGGTGGGGCGCCGTATAAGGCAATTCAGGCAGGATGCAGGTCTATCACAAGAGGCTCTTGCTGAGTTGGTTGGTGTATCTTTCCAGCAGGTTCAGAAATATGAATCAGGTCATACTACCCTTAATATTCTCAAGCTCCAGCATATAGCTCTGGCTCTGAAGGTATCGGTAATAGAGTTCTTTAGTTCGGCTCCTGTGCAGCAGATACGGCTTACTGGTGAAGAGGATCAGCTTCTACAATCTTTCAGAAGGATCAAGAATTGTGAGCTTCGGGGGTGTATCTTGAAGCTGATTGGTAATGTGAACAAGCGAGTGAAGTAACTTGTTTCACCCCTAAGAGTCAGCCCATTGGTCCCTCATTTTTTTGAACATATCTATCATCGCATCATTTGCAGAGACAACTGAACTGCTACTAGCATCAAATCCCGTACTCGCCTCAACCAAGATATCAAGTTCCTTAAGCCTAAGCTTAATAGATGTTACTGATGTTTCATATAATTTCACAAGAGAATCAATCGTTGCGTTATACATTCTAATGTTTACAGGCTGACGGTCTAAATAGATTTTGCCTAGCCTTGATATTCCTAATGTCTTCTGGATCTCAACAACAGCCACCAGTAAAGTCTTTCTTGGGAGTAGGAGAGATGAGGCAAACTTGTTAGCTTGCCATTCTAGCCATTCTCTAGCGTTATCACTCTTTACATGGTCTAACACAAGGGATCTATTTGTATCTGATATCTCTGAACCATTTATTTTGAGGCGAGAAATAGAAACCTTTTTATGCATAACAAAGTGTGCAATTTCATGAGCCAAAGTGAAATTATAACGTGGATCACCATACTCTAGTGATCTATCAAGATAAATTGTATTAGATGGTATATGAAATCTACCTCTGTATCTATAGCCTTCAGGTGACAACCCTAAATCAGCACCAAAAATAAAATTTACATTATGGTTATCTCTTAAGGATGTGCAAATTGTTCCTAGTGGAGTTGGCTGCGGCAGTTCAAGGCAACTCACATCAAAGTATCTAATAAATCTTTCTGACCATCCCTCTATATCTTCTCTTGATATAATTGGAATCCCATCAGCATCATATTTGATACCCTTCACCCGCCCTCCTCTATGTTACAGGCCATCCATTATCGGCATCATAGTCTACTTCTTCTTTGCTACCTTTACAGGTACAGCAGCCTTCTCAGCGGCTTTTGCTTCCCTACCAGCTTGCATCTTTGCTCCCAGGTTGTTCTTTTGAGCATCGGCCTTTTTCTTCTCAGAGTATGCCTTAGCAACAAGAGGCTGATTTGCGGGTATGTTGAACTGTAACTTGTATTCCTTATCTGTGATCTGGTGGACCTTAGAAAGATGTCTCTTGAGGGTGACAAAGCCCTTGTTGCACAGTAGGCATATTACTTCATTGTCCTTGAAGACTTTCTTCATATTGATCTTCTGAGGTTTGGGTTCTTCTGCTGGAGCTTCTGGTGCAGGCTCCTGGAGAGTGCCTTCATCAATGGCTTTGATAATATTGCTGATCGTTACCATCTCTTTCTGAAGCTCTTCTAGGGTCATTTCCTTCTTGGCAAGACGTGCTGTTATTACCTGTACGGTTAGTTCTGATAAAGTGACCATTTCAAATCTCCTGAATATATAACTTATTTTTAAAAATGGCTTTTTCTACAGCAATATAGTCGTCACCAAACATAAGCTCTTTATCAGTTGCAGGGTTTTCTCTTGAATATACCTTTTATCAATTCTCGCCATACCATGCACTATCATCGATTTTAATGTCTGATGGATGTAAATCAATGTCAGATGGATCGCTAATTGGAGCTGTACATTCAAACGTCATTGGAAATGAATGGTCCATGACCATGCCTATATCGTTACGCAAATCAGAACCAGATCCATATTGAAGGTTACAGTAGACAGTACCCTCTCCTTCAATAGCAATTGTGCTTTCATTGATATCAGTTATTGTAAAATATTCTAGGTCAAAGCTATCAACTGTTGTGTTAGTTGATTTGTCGTCAAGAGCATCGAAAACATTATCGTTAAGAACATCATTTACTCTACTATACATTTCATCATGAATAAACTCTCTCACTTCAGACCTGCATTCATTGGTAAGCTGAAGTATGTCATGTACGATATCAAGCGTTTCAGTTGCCATAGTATTAACAACTTTATCAGATATATTGAAGGTTTGGGGCTCAATATGCGTGTGCTTACTTAACCTGTCGATTGATTTAATCATCAGTGACATCTTGTCTATTAAATCCTCCTGCATGCCATCAGAAAAGAAGTCAATGCTCAGGCCACCGTAAATCATATACATAATGCGTTGTTTCCTGGTAATACCGTTCTCTTTGTCGGTTTCATTTTTATACCAAGTACAATTAATGACATTATCAGCCGGAGCATAATAATTGAAAACATGCCTTAACAATTCTCTTAAGCTGTAAGCGAAATTATTAAAACGTAATGGATTTTTTGTGTCGTTTAAATTGAGTAGTGCTGCACTAAAAAGTTCTTGATGAAATCCTGGTGGTAAAACCCCAATAATAGTATCGACTTTGGACGTATCCATATCTACCCTTTACTTAATGTATATGTTGTATTTCGGGCTTAGTATGTAATATTACGCATAAACTGAACCAGTATTGATTGTGCTTCTTAAATTTTAACTGCAATTATTTGTGGAAACAATATTTAATATAATAATTTAATACGGCAACTTTCAGGTTGGTTGCTATATTCGTTAGCACTAATCAAAATGTTACCAACTACTGCTTCAGACAATATGCCTTTGTTATTGTAATCAGACCATTCACCTGAATTAGGGATAGGTTTAGTAATAGACACATTCATTTTATAATATCTATAAACACCATGATAGTCTTTTGAATCCTTATAATAAATCAATACAAACCTCATTTTATCGTCCACCGATGTTAGGTAATCTTTAAATGCTGAAGTTGGATAACCGTCTTTTGTAGAACCTGTGCTTAATATAAAGTTCTTTATTACGCCACCTTCGGAGCTTCCACTCGTTATCTGAATACCATCAAATCCAGGTACGCCAACTTTAAACTCTTTTTTACATTCAAATCCGAGCAATTCCGGCTTTTGACCTGCAATTACATAATTACATTGAAGCAATACCACTAAAGCAATAAAAATAATTTTTTTCAAAAGTTTCTCCCTGATGCAAATTATTATCTCTAACATATTTATAAAACTATAGCTCTACCAAGCTACTCGGCTATACTTTCCTTTCTTCAATGACCATCTGAACTCCCAAGGTGGCTGCGGATTGTTTTGCTCCCATGAACCTGCCTAGATCTGAATAGTCTTTGAGGGCGCTGATGGTTCCATGTATGTTTTTGGTTCTGGAGATTGAAGGTAATACGCTATGGTCATTACTATTGGAAAGATTAGTATGCAAACAAGTACAAACCTTCCAACAGGATAATATGTCCTTCTCTGGCTGCGGCCTATCAGGAAATAAAGCACTGTCCCTACTGGTGGGAAACAACAGAGTACCAGTATCCAGATGATCTTTACACCAAATGTCTTGAAGGTGTTTACAGTTGCGTCAGCCAGTGCATATAGCCATATTATCGAGGGGAGTGTGATTACAGCGATAACCACCAGCAACATTATAAATGTCATGCTATTCCCATTTGTCCTTTGCTTTAGCCTCTGCCTTGGTTTGCCACTGCATATTACTTGGCGCATCTGCTCCACCACGCTTGAGGGGAACAACGTGGTCAACTACATATCCTGGGCGGCCATTAGGATGACCTGACTGTTTCATAAAATCATGCTTGGCAGATGCGCTTCTTTTTATTTTGCCCTTAGAATCCCTCTGTACACCATAAGCAGCTTTTGAAGTATGTTGTCTGTATGAACTTTTAGTGGATTGGGCTTTAGGGGAATAACTTCTGCTGGTGTAACTTTTAGATGTGTGACTACCTGATGAATGACTTCTAGGGGAATAGCTTCTTGAGGAATGACCGCCGCCAGATTTGTGTCCACCTCCACCACGAGCAAATGAGAGGGTAGATGTACATACTGCAAACACCAGTATGAAAATGATTTGAGCCACATTAGTGGTGGAGGGTTTTCTCATGGTCACCTTTTACAGTTCTGTATCATGGCCGGTTTTGAAGCTGGATATCCATATCATGATTCTACTGTGATATGAAGGGCTTTAATGTTTGAAGTTTGTATAACTACTGGATTTGTATGAAGGGTGCGCTTTAATCCTGAAATAATATCTCTTAACTCAAATGAGGTGAGACAAGAATCATATCAGCTGAAATGTACCGGTTTATATTTGGGTAAACATGTATCCATCAGTTATTGCTAGCAATTATTGAGTTAGCTGATTTGGCATGTCTGATGCTCTTGTATATTTAGAAGCTTAGATCGTACAGGAGGAAACCAAAATGAAAAAAGCTATTACCACCATCGTTGCATTCGGGTTTGTTTCAAGCATACTGGTTAATACAGCCTATGCGGGTCATCGTGATCTTGAAGTATTGAATCCACTCTGGCTTCCGGTAGCAATTCTATCAACAGTTGCAGCAGCAGTAACTATTGCTCAGCCTCAGCCGGTAGTCTATGAACGCCGGGTTTATGTCGAACCAAGGCAGACAGTTATCTACGAAGAACCACGTCAGACCGTAATATATGAGGAACCAAGGCATTATCGGCATGACCGCCATTATGATCGTTCTTGTGATGAGCCAAGGCGCTATAGCCAAGTTCGCTACTATGACCGAGACCGTTATTATGATGGACCACGTTACAGGGACTACAGGTAATTTCTAAAGATTAGTACAAGGGTTGGAACTACATGCTGAAAACCATGCGCCAGGCTTTCAAATTAGGCTTGTGAGCTGTTTTCTTAGTTGGCGAATAGATGAGTATGGCTTTGTGGATTTCTTGCTAGAGTTATTGGGTCTAGTGGGTGGGTAGGATGGCTCTTGCTTGGATTGCCGGTAATGTTGATTTTCTCAAGTGGGTGGTTTGTAAGGCTATGATCTTATTGCCTGCTGTGAAAAGAAGATATCAAGTGGGCGGTTCTGTTTTTGCAGCTGTTTTTCTTAATGTCTGCTATGTGGAAATAATATTTGAAGGTGGCCTTGTGGATAGCCTGGAGCTGGAGTCACTTAATGGATAGATACCCTCTGGTCGAGTCGCTATACATACTATCAGACACTCTAACAACCTACTCAAGTTATCAATTAGGGTAAGGTCTTTTAGGTACGATAGCGAAACAACATCCCTAATGTTGTGAGCGATATAGTAACTGTATTTAAGGTGTTTAGATAAACTTATTCAATGTCATAAGTTCTGGGTAGAGCATGCTTTAGAAGTGCTATCAATAACATGCAGTTATGTGTTTATACACCTACCAGCAATTATGACATGCTTAAGAGTTACATACGCTTGCTTGATGCAAGCTCTGTGTTCATAAGTTTTATAATAAAGTTACTGAAAATAATGTTTATTTACTACACAGGTTCTACAAAGTAACTCTAGTAGTAATTATCATCTATACAAGCTTTATTTTAATGTAACTCTAAACTTTGTGAAGGCTGTGAAGGCAGTTAATATAACTTTTTGTAATATAATTTAAAATATATATTTATTTTAAAACAATAGCCTTCATGCCTTCATTGGGTTCACTGATAATAGCATATCCTGTCTGAAAGAGTTATTGCCCCCAATAAAGGGGGCTGTACCTCGTCAATAAAAACAGCTTTTACTCTGGTGCTGTAGGCTCAACATTCTTGAGAGCGATACCTACACGGTGATTACATTTACTTGTGTGACCAGGTGCAAAGTGATGATTACTCAGCTCTTGGTAGAATAAAGATGCTGATAGCGGTTCACTGCCGTCTTGAATCGCTTCGTGGTACTTTAAATATGCTGCAAGAAGTTCACTTGAGGCGCAACTAAGATTGTCTGCTACGTCACAGCAGGTTCTCACGAAATGATCAAAAGTGCTCTGAGGTGTAATTTCTACTACGGGCTGTTCTTTTAGTGGCAATACCCCGAGACCTTCATTAGCCCACATAACACTACCGGCTACAGCCCAAGCCAATATGCCTTCGCGTTCTTCTGAAAGTAGTTCCTCTGTAAAATACCTGTTTCTCTCATCTTGTGGGATTGTAACAAGGAACGGAATGACCACGACACGCTCCATCAAAGCTTGATCATTGATATTGAACTTAGGAATGTGATTCGTAGCGATGAATAACTTGAACTCAGGCGTGTATTCTATTTCAGTTACCCGCATGCCCCTGGCAGTGATTACGTCACAGCCAGAAAGTGCCTTAACCAAGCCTTCATCAAATTTGTAACTCTTATTGGTCTCAGATGCAGATGCAAATCTGTAACCTTCAAGCCGTACTAAATCAGTTCTTAACTGGGAAGGGTTATTCTTTGCCATGAGTGTTTCAGAAGCTATCTGTATGCAGTAGTCAGTCCCAATGATTCCCCTCATTACATTTATGATCATGGATTTGCCGTTGTTGCCGCCAGGGCCAAAACATATGAAAAAACATTTTTCGGAAGTGTCTGATGTCAGGCAGTATCCCATGATCTTTTGAAAGTAACGGATCAGCTCTTTATCACTTTGAAAGGCCATATCCAGAAACCCTTTCCATTTTGGGCAATCAGTATTTGGATCGTAATCTACATTAGCCAACTTGGTAATATAATTGCTTCTGTTATGAGGCTGTAATTTTCCTGTTTTAAGATCAATTGTCCCATTCAGTACATTAAGAAAGTATTTTCCTGTATCCAGTTCACCAGGAGGGGTCAACATACTCTGAGCCATATCAATCACATTATTGATTTTGGTTTTGCTAAGGCTCTTTGGAATCCATTTGGCCAGAGCGTCCTTTTCGTCTGCATCATGGATATGTGGCAATTCCACTTCACGTATTTTGTGTATAGCTTGGACAGCCAATCTCTTAACACGTTCCTGGGTGTCCATCTCCCAGCGATTACCACTCCAGATGAACCATCTTTTAATGTCATGACGATAAAACAAGTCTTTTCCAAAGTGATGCACAAACCGGAGAGAGTTGCCATGTTCTGTTGTGCGTGAATCTTCGGGTACAGAGAAAGTGTCAGCTTTAGCAGCTGAGGTGGATTTACCATTTAGTAACGGGTTCTGATATCGAGCAAGCATCTGAATCATATTTATATTCATTGTATTTCTCCATGTAGATGATAAGCGGGGGATTGCTCCCCCGCCATGAAAGTAATTACTAAACTTCGTATTCTTCGTTGACGATTGGCTGTTTTTTATGCTTAGCGAAGTAACGGGCTTTGGCTTCAGCCATTATTTGTAAGTTTGTTACTTCAACAGGAGTACCGCCGCTTTTACGTGCATTGCGGTAGGCTTCTCCCTCCAGGTCTTTTGATGAGTGGTTGAAGAATTGTTGAAAGGATTTGTCGTCTGACACTGGAATGTTTAAAGCTTCTTCCAGGGCAGCGACACGCTTGTCATTGCTCATATAGAATGCGCTACTGGTAGCTTTACCAAGCAACTCAAACAACATTGCAACGACTACGGGGTTGATGGTGTTGACAGTTGATGTTTCTTCGTCACCAGCTGGATCTGTGACTTCCTGTTTGTCGGCAGGAGCATCAGGTAAAGTAGCGGCTGACATATAAGAATTGTCAGCAAGATTGGTCAGTACCTGGGTGGACGAAGTTGGTGTTGCACCGAAGCTCCCACCTGCATTAACTGCCTTTTCATTGGTGTCGGTGGAGACACTATTATTAATAGTGCCGGTTGGGTTGGACTGCTGTGCTGCGGCTTCGTGGTTAGAGTTTGTTGTTTGAGACATGGTATGTCTCCTTTCTTGGGATATTTGATGCTGTCGCCAACATCTGAGTTGACAATATCCAAGTCAGGAGAATGTGTCTTTTGGTACATGACTTCAGAGTCACATTCCAAAAACAGGGGTGGAAATATAGGGAGGGTATTAGTTGGGGAAGGTGCCTTTAGAGGCACTTAGGATAAGCCTTTCTGCTTCTGCAATATCTTTCTTGGCTGCACTGGCAGCATTAACAACATCCTTATTGAATTCTCTCTTTCTGGTCGTATTACGAATTGCATCGGCAGCTCTATTACCTATTTCTGCAAGTGATAATTTGGGTTTCGAGTACGTGTACAAGTCATATGTCAGCAAGCACCTTTCCCAGCGTTTGAATAGCTCTGACGGTTTTCCACGCTCTACCATCCTACCTTGACTGTCTCGCACAACATCAGGGTTCATCAGGACATTACCAGTACTCTTGTATATGAGATAATACACCTCCATACATGCCTTTACGTTGTCTTGGAAAGTGACAAGATCCTTGATGGCAGATTCGAATGGTTTGTATTTATGAAGCTTAAATGTGAATGTTATAGGTGCCTCTTCGTTCATATTTTTATTTGCAGCATGATAGATAAATAGGTTCTCATACTCGTCTTTATAGAAATGTAACAGAGATAGCTCAATATCTTTGGCACGTTTACCGAACTCATAGCGATACATGCAGAATAGCTTATAATAGTGTTTGAAGCTTCTGACTGTTTCGTCATCAGCTATATTGTCAAACTGATAGTCAATATCCTCAACATCTTTGGTGGTATCCAGGATATCTCCGGCTAACTCTTCAAATCTGGAGGCCAATTGTTTCCTTGTCTGAATATTTTTGTCTATACTATCCTTAAGCTGCTTCATGCGAGCGTAATGATCCGGTGACTCTTTAGGATCAAAATCATCATCCTCTTCATCGACAGCCAACACTTCCAAGGCAAGTCTCGCATTATCAGTACTTTCATTCAGTGATATAAGACGCACTTGTGCCTCTTTGTAGAAATCAAAGACGTCCTTGTGGTCCTTTATCTTGGCAACAACCTCAAGCAGCTCATCACCATTATTCTGAGAGTTTTTTATCCAGTCCACTGTTACCTCTTTGGATAGTTAAAATACCTTCTACGGAGTAACATATTGAAGCCAGCATATAAACCAGAAATTATCCATTCGGGTATCGTACCCTACGAGCTTTCATAATACACTCGACATTACAGCATCTTATGGGTGCCAATGGTCCTTGTGTCGATGATTAGTCGCAAAACCAAGAATAAAGACCATAAGCAAAGCCTTATGAATACTGCATTTGATGTGGATTTGGATCTGAAATGTCCCTCGGCTGAGAGGTGTGAACAGGTGTATCGTTCATACCTTGAAGCGAGGAACCAAGCGAAGCGCGGTAGTGCTGCTACTGGCTACCAAGTATACCTTGTGGATAGATCATTACTTCGATACTGGTTTTACTGCTGGTGCAACTACCACCATGCAACAAGCTTGGAGAGACACCCAAAGGCTTTTATGATGTGCATGGGAGACTGCTGCCGTCATAGGTCAGAGCAATATTGGGATTGTACTGCTAGGGTAGGGTGGGTGATGTGGGGATTATTAGATGTGCTGTATGATCTGTATCTGCTGCGTATGAGTTTGATATATCACTTACTGGTAATGTGCCTTTACTTGCGACATTCTTGCGACACCAATAGAAAAAGGCACCTAGCAGTTAAGCTAAGTGCCTTATATTAGGTTGGTATGTAGGAGGTTGCTGACATGCCTTGTGAGCTTATGAGCCCGACGAGCTACCAGACTGCTCCACCCCGCGACATCGAATCCACTTTATAACAGTACTCTTGGGCGCTTGTCAATTAAAAAAATGATGGTGATAATATTTTGTGCGATTTGCTCAATAACTGTCTGTTCAGTCTTTTTCAGGAATAGGAATGGCGCCTCTTCCGAGCTTTGAAGCCAGCTCTTTGGCTGCCTCCTGGTCCAGCTTTTTACCAACTCTGACCCGGTACCATGTCCCCTTGTCTGCCAGGTTGGACTCATTGATGTGGACATTATATCCTTTGGCGGCAAGTTTGCTTTTGAGTGAATCCGCTTCGGATTTCAAGCTGTAAGATGCGACCTGTACCGTAAAACCGGTTGCTTCCATCTTTCCCGGATGCTTTTCGGGAGCAGCAGGCGCCGGAGGTTTTGATGTGTTTGCAGGGTTTTGAGGTTGAACAGTTTTATTCAGGTTTGATGGTATTGCTGCTTGCAAAGGTTGTTTCGCAGCTTTGTCATCGGCGGAGTTGATGCCGCTGCCCAATACATTGCTTTTTTGTCCGCTGGGTAGTGTTTTATAAAAACTGAGCGGCGGCTCTGCTAACGGTTGGACGCCGGAAGCAGCTGTCTGTGGAGGCGTTCCGGCCTGAATTGGCTGTGCCGTTGATGGCGCGGCAACGGGTGCCGGTGCCGGTGCTGGTGGTTTTGTAGTTGCTGGCTGCACTGTGCCGGCGGGTAGCGAGTTTTCAAGACTTTGCTGTTCCATGGCAGCTTTGAAACCCTTTTTGGCATAGCGTTGTGACAGTAGCCAACCACTTCCGAAACCAACGGTCAGTGAAATCAATCCGGTGATGATGACCGCCAGGAGCAGAGGGCTGGAAGGCTCTTTCCTTGTGCGGCTGTTTCCGGGTTGGGGAGGTGTGGATGTGTAGGATTTTTTGGGCTCGTTGTAATCTATACGCATATTGCCTCCGCTACATCCGTTCCGGTGCTGATATGCCAAGAATAGAAAGTGCATTCTTAAGTGTCTGTGCGGTGCGTTTCAACAAGTACAGTCGCGCCGCCGTCAATGCAGGTTCTTCGGTTATTACCCGGTTTTTGTTATAAAAACTGTGGAAACAGCTGGCCAGTTCTGTCAGGTAGTAAGTCAGCCGGTGCGGTTCGAAATGAGTGGCACAGTCATCGATGGTTTCGGGCAGTGATGTCATGATTTTAATCAGCTGCAGCTCTTCCGGGGTAGTCAAAAGAGTCAGGTCGTCTGCCCCAGGTTTTTCCGGAGCACGGAATCCTTTTTCCGCCGCATTTTCGAAGATACTGCAGATGCGGGCATGGGCATACTGTACGTAGTAAACCGGGTTTTCGTTGGTCTGCTGTTTGGCAAGGTCGATGTCGAACACCAGTTGGGCTTCAGGTTTACGCATTATGAAGAAGAAGCGGGTTGCGTCTCGTCCGACTTCGTCGATCAGGTCACGCAGAGTGACGTAGCTGCCGGCCCGCTTGGATATCTTGACCTCTTCACCGCCGCGCATGACTGTCACCATCTGGTGCAGCACATATTCCGGCCACCCTTTGGGAATGCCGATGTCAAGTGCTTGAAGACCAGCCCGGACGCGGGTTATTGTGCTGTGGTGATCGGCACCCTGCTCATTGATAACTCGGGTGAAACCACGTTCCCACTTGGCCTGGTGGTATGCCACGTCGGGTACAAAGTAAGTGTAGCCACCGTCAGCTTTACGCATGACGCGATCTTTGTCGTCGCCGAAGTCTGTGGTTTTCAGCCAGAGAGCGTCACCCTGCTCATAGGTATGTCCATTGGCAATCAATCTGCTGACGACGGAATCGACGCGTCCTTCGGTATAGAGACCCGATTCCAGGGTATAAACGTCGAAGCGGACATCGAAGGCTGCCAGATCGAGATCCTGCTCGCGGCGCAGCCAGGCAACGGCAAAGCTGCGGATGGCATCCAGATTGTCGGGATCTCCGGCTGCAATGGTATGCTGATCACTGGCTTCCACTGATTCGCAGGCCAGATAGGCGCGGGCCACATCTTTTATATATTCACCCTGATATCCATCAGTCGGCCAGCGAGGGTCATCCGGTTCGATGCCAAGGCAGCGGGATTGTACCGAAAGCGCCAGATTGCTGATCTGTGCACCGGCGTCATTGTAATAAAACTCACGGGTTACGTCCCAGCCAGAGGCATCCAGGATGCGGCAGAGCGTGTCGCCGATGGCAGCACCGCGTCCGTGACCGATGTGAAGGGGGCCGGTCGGGTTGGCGCTTACAAATTCAACCTGCACCTTTTTCCCGCCGCCGGTTGTTGTACGGCCAAAGGCTTCGCCCTGGGATTCTATCTCCAGCAGGCTGGATTGCCACGCCGTGGCAGAGACAAAGAAATTTATGAAACCGGGGCCGGCGATCTCGGTTTTAGCCAGAAGGCCATTGCCGTCTCCCAGATGCCGTATCAGCATTTCTGCTACCTGGCGTGGCGCTTTACGCTCACCCTTGGCCATCTGCATGGCTATGTTGCAGGAAAAATCACCATGTTCCGGGTTGGCCGGGGTTCCGATGGTAACGGCAGGCAGTTGGGCTGTACACAATTCCTGGTTGGCGAGGGCTTTTTGCAGCGCGGATTCAACTAGTTCAGCTATTCTGTTTCTCATCATTTTTTTTGCTGTTCTTTCTGTTCAGTAGGTTTATCCGCATTTTCATCGATGTCCTTGATGCTGACATCCCGGGAAAAGTCGGGACATCTGGCACCGCCATCGGGAATGCAGAAACGTTTTGCACAATTTTCGCGCCAGGCGCAGACAGCACAGCTTTGTCGTGCCATTTTAACCTCTAAAATATCACCACAAATCTACAAAGCGCTGTGGTGAATCATGATTTATTTTTTTTCAGAAGGAAACTGGTAGATGACTTCGTTGCTTCGCACCAGACCAAAGTCCTTGCGGGCGATGCTTTCGAGGTAGCGGCGGTCGGACTTCAGTGCAACAATTTCATATTTCAGTTTTTCATTTTCATTTCTACTGTCTTCAAGACGGGCTTCGATTTTGCTTTTATCCTGTTTTAACTCGAAAATGCGCAACAGACCCTTGTCACCGAATACGGTGAAAAAGAGAATGAATGCCAGGCACCCCGCCGGGATGACGTACATTCTTTTCTGAAGTGGAAAATTCAAGCTGTTACCCTTTTACTGTTCTTCCTGCAAAATAATCGACAGTCCTGACGAGTCCTGCTTCCAGGTCGACAAACGGCTTCCATGCAAGTTTTTCAGTGGCCAGTGAGATGTTCGGCTGGCGCTGTTTCGGATCATCCTGTGGCAGCGGGTTGAAGATGATCTTTGACTTTGATTTAGTTATTGTAATGATTTTCTCGGCAAACTCAAGGATTGTGTTTTCAACCGGGTTGCCCAGGTTGACTGGTCCGATGAATCCATCACATTCCATCATGCGGATCATTCCCTCCACCAGGTCATCCACATAGCAGAAAGAGCGGGTCTGGGAGCCATCGCCGTAAACGGTTATGTCCTCATTGCGCAGCGCCTGCAGGATAAAGTTGGAGACCACCCGGCCGTCATTTTCTGCCATGCGCGGACCGTAGGTGTTGAAAATGCGAATAATGCGGATATCCACATTGTTCTGACGATGGTAGTCCATCATCAGGGTTTCCGCGACACGCTTGCCTTCATCGTAGCAACTGCGGATACCGATCGGATTGACATTGCCCCAGTAGTCTTCTGTCTGGGGGTGAATCTGCGGATCGCCGTAGACTTCCGATGTGGAGGCCTGCAGGATGCGGGCCTTGACCCGTTTGGCCATGCCAAGCATGTTGATCATGCCCATTACGCTGGTTTTGACGGTCTTGACCGGATTGTACTGGTAATGTACCGGTGAGGCGGGGCAGGCCAGATTGTATATGCGATCAACCTCAAGCAGGATCGGTTCCACTATATCGTGGCGGATCAACTCGAAGCGGTGGTTGTCCATCAGGTGGATAATGTTGTCCTTGCTGCCGGTGAACAGGTTGTCCAGGCAGATCACGTCATGTCCCTCGCTCAACAGGCGTTCGCAGAGGTGTGAACCGATAAATCCGGCTCCGCCGGTGACAAGAATGCGCATGCTATTTTACCTCGCTGATGCCGCCGCTGCAGCGTCCCAGGGGGATGTAGCAGAAGCCGTTGGCAGCCATACGGTTAGGTTTGTAAAGATTGCGCCCGTCCACGATAGTTGGAGAGCGCAGGGCATCCTTTATGCGGTCGAAGTCCGGGTTACGATATTCGCTCCAGTCGGTGATGATCGCCAGTGCATCGGCTCCGTCCAGGATCGAATATTGGTTGCTGCTGTATTCAATGCGGTCCCCGAAGTGTTTTTTGGCTTCGTTGATCGCCTCCGGATCGTGTGCGCGTACGGTGGCTCCGGCTGCCAGAAGCCGTTCGATGATAGTCAGCGAAGGTGCTTCGCGCATGTCGTCGGTGCGGGGTTTGAAGGAGAGTCCCCAGCAGGCGACGATGCGGCCGGTCAGTGGTTTTTCCTCGCCGGGAGTAGTCAGCTTTTTGATCAGTTTGTCGGCTAGTACTTCTTTCTGCTGCTCGTTGACATCCTCGACAGCTTTCAGCAGCAGAAAGTCGTAGCTGCATTCCTCGGCGGTCTTTATCAGCGCCTTGACATCTTTGGGGAAACAGGAGCCGCCGTAACCGGGGCCGGGGAATAGGAAGTCATAGCCGATGCGGGAATCGGAGCCGATCCCTTCGCGTACGGCAGCCACGTCGGCTCCCATCCGCTCGCAAAGACCGGCGATCTGGTTCATGAACGAGATGCGGGTGGCCAGCATGGCGTTGGCGGCGTATTTGGTCATTTCGGCGCTGCGGATATCCATCACGATCATGCGGTTCTGTTTGCGCATGAAGGGGTCATACAGCTCTTTCATAATCTCGGCGGTACGCACATTGTCGGTGCCGATCACTACCCGGTCCGGTTTCATGAAGTCATCGATTGCAGCCCCTTCTTTCAGAAACTCCGGGTTGGAGACAACATCAAATTCAAGGTCAACGCCGCGGGAGGCAAGTTCTTCCTGGACAGCAACACGCACCTTGTCCGCGGTGCCGACCGGGACGGTGGATTTGTCAACAATGATTTTGAAACCGTTCATGGCCTGGCCAATGCTGCGTGCCACACCCAGGACGTATTTCAGGTCAGCGGAGCCGTCCTCGCCGGGCGGCGTGCCGACGGCTATGAAACAGACCAGCGATGCCTGTACCGCTTCGGTCATTTCTGTGGTGAAGGAGAGGCGTCCTTCTGCCTGATTGCGCAGGACCATTTCTTTCAGGCCCGGTTCATAGATCGGGATTATGCCCTGTTTCAGACCTTCAATTTTGGCCTGATCAACGTCGACGGCTATGACGCTGTTGCCGCTTTCAGCAAAACAGGCGGCCGCTACCAGGCCGACGTAACCGGCACCGAAGATACATATTTTCATTCAATGCTCCATGGGGGAAATAATTGAGTATCCATAACACAATATCCACTTGTAATTCCAGTATATTCCTTATATTTCAACATCATTTTTCAGCTTAAGCGCGGCACTGTAAGCCTCGCTTCGTGATACTCCAGTGATTTCAGATGCTTTTTTGGCGGCATCTTTGATTGATAACACATCATCCTGCATCAGGCGCCGGAGAGTATCCTCCAGCGACACCGGCTCGGACTGGATTTTTTCACCGGGCGGGATCAGGATAACAATCTCGCCGCGCACCTTGCCCTGAGACACGGACTCCAGTACTTGGGATACGCTTCCCCGAATCAGCTCCTCGTAGATTTTGGTCAGTTCACGTGCCACCACTACCTGCCTTTCTCCCAGCACCTCGCGGATGTCCCGCAGTGTCTCCTCCAGTCGGTGGGGAGCTTCGTAAAGCACAAGAGTGCCGGGCAGGGCGGACATCTCCGTCAGAAAAGTGCGGCGTTTCCCCTGCCGCGAGGGAGGAAAACCGGCAAAGGTGAAGTTGTCGCTCGGCAGTCCGGAAGCCGACAACGCTGCCACAGCGGCACAGGCGCCAGGAATCGGAATGACCGGGATTCCTTCGGCAACGGCGTCTCGCACCAGCTGATAGCCGGGATCCGAGACGCAGGGTGTGCCGGCGTCGGAGATCAACGCCACTGATTTTCCCTGCCTCAGCGTATTCAGGATGCGCTCACCCTTGAACTGCTGATTGTGATCAAAATAGGATGTCATTGATTTGGATATACCGAAGTGGGAAAGAAGCTTCAGAGAGTGGCGGGTGTCCTCGGCGGCGATCAGATCAACTTCGCCCAGTATCCTCACGGCCCGGTAGGTCATGTCCTCAAGATTGCCGATCGGCGTGGCAACTATGTATAGCGTGGCGGCCGACATCAGCGTTGGGCCAGAGCGAGTTTGATCGCCAGTCCGGCAAAGATCCCGGCAGCGGCCCGATTTAACACTTTCTTAGCAAAGGCGGATTGCCGGAAACGTTCCCCCAGCGTTCCGGCCAGGATGCTGACCAGACCGAATACTATTATCGTTGCAATGATGAACACGAACCCCAATAGCGACAGCTGCCATGATAATGACCCGTTGGCCGGATCGGCGAACTGAGGCAGAAAAGCCAGAAAGAAGATCGAGACCTTGGGGTTGCTGATATTCATGATGATGCCACGGCGAAAAAGACCGGCAGCGCTGATCTTATCCACAGCGGCCGCCGAACCGTTTGAGGCACCGGCCTGGAAGGCCTGCCAGGCCAGGTACAACAGGTAAGCCGCTCCGGCAAACTTCAACAGGGTGAAGGCCGCTGACGATGCCTTGAATAGTGCAGCCAGTCCCAGGGTAACCGCCGCCGTATGAAACAGAAGCCCGGTGCAAAGTCCCAGCGTAACCAACAGGCCGGCTTTGCGCCCATGCTGGGCAGACTGGGTCATGACGAACAGATTGTCCGGTCCGGGGGAGAGAGCCAGCAGGACAGAGGTAGTAAAAAACATCAGTAATACTTTGGATTCGATCATCGAACAATTCCTGCGGTTGAGTTTTAATGAGGCGGCAGCGCTTCGATAGGTGCTGTAATTTCCACCGTAATGGTGTACAAGGGATTACCATTGACTGTCAAGCCTGATGGCTGAAATAAATCAAATCTTGCAGTTAGTTGCACCTGCAGAGGACGCCCCATGACCAAAATCACACTCAACAAAAACGAAGACCGGCGCATCAAGTCCGGCCACCCCTGGGTATTCAGCAATGAAATTAGAGAAGTGTCCGGAGAACGTACAGCCGGAATTGCGGCGGAGCTGTACGATGCCAGCGGCGGCTTGATCGGCATCGGTCACTACAACCCGCATTCGCTGATTGCTTTCCGTCTGGTTTCCCGGAAAAGGGAGGATATCGATTCGGTGGAGTTTTTCGAGCAGCGTATCGCATCTGCGCTGGCTTTCAGAAAGACACTTTATCCGACTATGGACACTTTTCGGGCGGTCTATGGCGAAAGTGATTTTCTGTCGGGGCTTGTGGTGGATAAATACGCTGACTGTCTGTCGCTGCAGCTTATTTCAGCCGGAATGGATCGTCGACGCGAGCAGATTGTGGAGGCGCTGAAGAGGTTATTGGCTCCTAACGGTATCATCGCCCGCAATGACGTGGGCGTACGAAGTCTGGAAGGACTGGACGAGAAGGTCGAACTGTTGTGGGGCGATATACCGGAAACGGTCGAGATGGAGGAAAACGGGCTGCGCTTCACCGTAAATCTGAGGGAAGGGCAGAAAACCGGCGGTTTTCTGGATCAAAAACAGAACCATCTGCTGCTGCGGGATATCTGCGCCGGAAAGAGTATGCTGGATTGCTTCTGTTATACCGGCAGCTGGGCTGTTCATGCCGCCTCTTTTGGAACGAAGTCGGCACTGGGGATAGATATCTCGGCCCGGGCAGTGGCCCAGGCGGCCGGCAATGCCAGGCTGAACGGAGTGCTTGATCGGGTGCGTTTCGAGGAGTGCGATGCTTTCGAACGGCTTCGCTCGCTGCATCAGGAGGGGCAGCGTTTTGATGTGGTGGTGATGGACCCGCCCGCATTCGTCAAGAGCCGCAAGAATATCGCTGAAGCGACCAAGGGTTATTTGACCATCAATCGCCGGGCATTGGAACTGCTTCAGCCGGGCGGCTATCTGATCACCTGTTCCTGTTCGTACCACATGGGACGCGAAGCGTTCCGCGACATGTTGGCTCAGGCTGCCCGTCTGGCTAAGCGCGAGGTGCGGCTGGTGCAGACCTGCTCCCAGGCCCCGGATCATCCGGTGCTGCTGTCATTTCCCGAGTCGGAATACCTGAAATGTTTTGTGCTACAGGTGGTGTAGTGTCCTTGAAAAAATAGTTGCGTTTTATTATTTGTAACGTTATCTTTTTTATAACGTTACTTAAATTAAAACGCAAGAGGGCGGCCATGGAAAATATAACAGGATCAGCAGTTGTTGCCGGTAACTATCTTGATACCCGTAAATTTCTTGTGGATGAGTTGCGCAAGCTTGTTCTTCGCCACTCGGTAGTGGTTGAGGCTCCCCGCCGATTTGGCAAAACAAGTGTCATCAAGGAGTTTGTCCGGCAGGAACGTGAAAAAGGTGATGAAAGCCGGTTTCAGATTTTGTTTCTTGAACTTGAAGGGGTAGAAACTCTCGATCAGTTTTGCCTTAAGCTCTATCAGAACCTCATCACTCTCTATGATGTCAAACGCTATGGTGAATGGCTTAAATCCGTGCTTAGTAGCAGCTGGAACGCTGTGGCATCTCGCGTGCCATCCATTGGCCTTCCTGAGTTTGAGCTTGAATTGCGAGAGACAACCCGCGATTTCGACTTTGTCACCTGGAAAGAGCGAATTTCTCCCCTAATAGCAGGATTACACAGGTTGGGCAAAGACGTAGTGATTGTTTTTGATGAGTTTCCCGACATGCTGCAAAATTTTGCCGGAGGCGCTGAACCACTTGGTTTTGTCAAAGCGACAGATGTCCTTACCGCCTGGCTCAGGTCAATCCGCCAGGAGCATCAGGATTCAGCGCCGTGCCATTTCGTCTTCTGCGGTTCGGTCAATCTGCGTAAAACGCTGGAAGAAGCAGGGCTTGGCAAGCGGATGAACGACACCGAGACCTTGAGGGTTCCTCCTATGCTGATGGATGAAGCCCGAGCACTGCTGCAAACACTCGCTACCAGTTACGGTGTGTTGCTGGAACCTGCCGCCCTCGATTTCATGATCGCCAAGACTGTCGATGGCCCACCATACTATGGACAGGTTCTGATTAAGGCAGTGCGTGACAGCCGCCGGTGCGAGATCTCCTTTGAACTACTGCAAGGGATTTACTACAACATGCTGCGTAGCGGTGATCATGATCTGAACCACTTTGACTCCCGGCTGAACACGTACATCCCGTCACAACAGGAACTGGAAAGTTCGCGCGCCATTCTGCGGACCCTGTGCAATGATAACTGGCATGAACGGGAACTATATGATGTTGTCATTGCCGACAGCCGTCTCGACTATGCTACCTACCAAAAGGTTGTGGATCGCCTTATCTACGAAGGGTATCTCAAGCGTGATCCGGATTCTGTCGGGAAGTTGTCGTTTCTCTCGCCACTGCTGCGTGACTGGTGGGCTTGTAAAGCGGGGGTGAGATAATGTACGCCTACAACCCGCGCAAGAAAACACCTGAACAACTGGAAAGCTCGCTGGTCGGGGCAGATCGTCATGATATCCTTAACGGTATCATGACTGAACTGGCGCTGAAAGATGGAGAAAGCCCCAAACAGCACTGGATGATCGTTGGCGCCCGCGGCATGGGCAAATCGCATCTTTTGACCTTGCTTCACCACAAGGTCTGCTCCGATGCCGGGTTGAACGCACTCTGGATACCGGTGCTGTTTCCCGAAGAAATCAGGATGGCCGGGGACCTGGCGAAATTTCTGGAGAGGGCAGTAACCGAGATACTGCACGATCTGGAGCAAGGCAAAAGCAAGATAGCTACTGACCTGAAAGAGAAAATTGCCAGGATTCGCAGCATCCGCCACGACGAACGGGTTGCTTATCTGTTCAGCGTCATCACTTGGATTCACAGCGAAACTGGGCGGCACATTCTGCTGATCGCGGAGAATCTGCAACAGTTGCTGGGAAAGAAAATCAGCCTCATCGATCAGAAAAAGCTGCGAGCCTACCTGCAAACCGAAGATGCGCTGCTCTTGATCGGATCAGCAACCACCATCTTTGACGCCCTGCACGACCATAGCCACCCTTTTTACCACTTTTTCCACATCCGCCGTCTGAATGAATTGAGTTTTGAAGATGTAAAGGCGCTGGTCGCCAACCTGCTCAGCAGTTACGGTAGGGAGGAACAGGCCAGAATCATGCTGGAAAACGAGGCGCGCCTCAAGGTGCTGCACTCCTTTACCGGCGGCAATCCGCGCATGGCGGTCTTTCTCTCCGACATCCTCAAGACCGATGTCAACGAAGAGATGATCGATATCATGGATCGCATCCTGGATGAGCTGACCCCCTATTTCGAAGCGATCATCAACGACACCCCGGAATACCTGCAGGACATCATCAACACCCTGGCCGCCTATGAACCGGCCCAGTGCCCGAAAGAGATTGCCGAACACCTGGAAATGGAGCAGGGAACCGTGCGCAATTACCTGAAACAGGCCAAGGATGGTGGCTATGTGCGGGTGGCGTTCTCAAAAGGGAAGTCGAACTTCTACTGTCTTAACGAATATCTGTATCGCACCTGGTTCCAGATGCGCGACAGCGGCCACCGGGAAGAGATGCGCTGGCTGATGGAGTTAATGCTGCTGCTCTACTCCAGGGAACAGATCATGGATGAAAACCGGAGGATTGAGACGGTGGAGGGAAACTGCTCCAACCATTACAAGCAGTTGGTCAAGCAGACCTGTGAATTCATGCTGTCGAATCCGGCGTTCTGTGCGGTGATTGATCTTTGTGCGCAGCAGGTGGGCAAAAAGAAAAAGGGGAGAACGGCAGAGGCCAACTTAGAAAAAATATTTATATCAGAATACATGAACAAACTAAACGTACTAGACCAAAACAAGCTCAACAAAAGAGAGTATCTGGCAAGAGCCACGAATATTCTTGTCGACATGATGTCAAGTATCCATGGAGGACTACTAGCTTCATTGATCCCCTATTCATTGTCAATTCCAATGTATTACAAGAACACCTTTGATATAGTAAAAACGTTGGAAGATTATGGTGCTCATGTTGCGACTATCAAACTAAAGCACCGTAGTGAGCTTACTAGAATACTCAGTTTTCGTCCCAATAATAGTAATGCTCGCGACATGTATTTATTGCTTAATGTGGCATTGGGAAATTACGATACTGCACTGGAATTCGCTGAAACAATTACAGTCGAGGCAGAAAACCAAATAATCAATAAGGCTGAATTGCTATTGATAGTACAAATAGCGTATTACGGTCACATTAACAACTTCAAGCAAATGATTATAAGTTATGAAGCTCTTCAGAGCATTTGTTTAACCACAAAATTTGGTAGCAAAGATTTTAAGTTGTTTCTTGCGCTGCTGCTGGCTCACAAGGCTGGTGTAATTGAGGATGAAGTGGTTAAGAGCTTATTGGGTTACATAGCAACAAAGTACCCAAGTAAGTCACTATTTTGTAGTTTATGGATCTGCATCCATGACCCGGAGTCAGAGTACGTTCAAAAATTGATGACCGAGCAGGCTTTCACCAAGGTGGTAGCTCAACTCCAGGATCTCATTGCAACAGTATCAGAACAACAGAACGAGGGTTCTGATAATTGTTATGGAGCATCGACATGACCACCACATTCACCGGCTTCTCGCCGGAAAGTCTGGCATTTTTCGAGAGTCTGGCCGCCAATAACAACAAGGCCTGGTTTGAGGAGCACCGGGACGATTTTGAACAGTACCTGATGGAGCCGCTCAAGGGTCTGGTCAGCGACCTCGCCGGGGCGATGCTGGCCATCGATCCCGAGCTGGTGACCATCCCGGCGGTGGACAAGACCATCTCCCGCATTTATCGCGACACCCGTTTTTCCCGCAACAAGTCCCCCTACAAAACCTGTCTCTGGATCACCTTCAAACGACGAAGTCCGGACTGGAAAACCGCCCCCTGTTTCTTCTTCGAGATCAGCGCCGACGGCTATCGCTACGGCATGGGTTTCTACAGCGCTACCAGGGAAACCATGGACAGCCTGCGGCGCTTCATTGAAGCTAAACCGGCTGAATTCAGGAAGATAGCGGCCGCATTCGGCAAACAGGACACCTTTACCCTGGAGGGTGAACGCTACAAACGCCCGCTCAATCCGGCTTTGTCCGATGATCTGCAGCAGTGGCATGGCCGCAAGAATATCTATTTCATCTGCCAGCGTCCGGTGGATGGCCGGATCTTTACGCGGGGGATCGTTGATGATCTTCGGGAGGGATTCGGTCTGCTCAAGCCGCTCTACGAGCTGTTGTGGCGGGTGTGGGGGTAGTTGTGTTCCGATGGAAAGCGTGTTCAACTGGCTGAATATAGTACAAGAGCAGAAGCGAATTGTTGATTGATTTGCTGCAATCTCCGTGATTATCGATAAAGGAAACCCCATGGACTACATAGCCGACCTGCATATCCATTCCCCCTATTCACGCGCCACCAGCCCGCAGAGCACACTGGCCGGCCTGGCGGGGTGGGCTCGTGTCAAAGGGATTCAGGTGATCGGCACCGGCGATTTTACCCATCCCGGCTGGTTCCGCTGTCTGAAGGAACAGCTGGAACCGGCCGAGCCGGGTCTGTTCCGGCTGAAGAACGAGGCCGCCATTGTTTCGCCGCTGGCAGGTGTAACGCCGGCCCCGGCGCCGCTACGCTTTCTGCTTTCGGCTGAAATCAGCAGTATCTACAAACGTCACGGCGTGGTGCGCAAGGTGCACAATCTGCTGTATGTGCCGGATTTTGCCTCGGCCGAGCGATTGAATGTCCGGTTGGCCGGTATTGGCAATATCGCTTCCGACGGCAGGCCGATCCTGGGGCTGGACAGTCGTGACCTGCTGGAGATTCTGCTGGAGCTGGCGCCCGAAGGTTTCCTGGTGCCGGCCCACATCTGGACGCCCTGGTTCTCGCTGTTCGGTTCCAGGTCCGGCTTTGACAGCATTGAGGACTGTTTCGGCGACTTGACGCCCCATGTCTTTGCCCTGGAAACCGGACTTTCCTCCGACCCGGACATGAACCGGCTGATCTCCGCGCTTGACCGCTTCAGCCTGATCTCAAATTCCGACTGCCACTCGCCGTCCAAGCTGGGGCGCGAGGCCAACCTCTTTGCCACCGGGCTTGATTATTACTCTCTGCGCGACGCACTGCGCGCCAACCGGTGCGACACCTTCCGGGGTACGGTGGAGTTTTTTCCCGAAGAGGGGAAATACCACGCCGATGGCCACCGCAACTGCAACGTCTGTCTTGAACCGGCAGAGACGCGCCGCCTGGGGCTGCTCTGCCCGGTATGCGGCAAAGCGCTCACCGTGGGGGTCTGCCACCGGGTCATGGAACTGGCTGACCGGGAGCGGCCGTTCTATCGCGACGATTCGCCCAAAGTCTTCAGCCTGATCCCGCTTCCCGAACTGCTGGGAGAAATCATCGGCGCCGGACCGGCCAGTAAGGGAGTGATGGAGCTGTACCGCCGCTGCATTGTCCGCTTTGGCTCGGAATTCAACCTGCTCCTGCATGCCTCACTTGATGAAATTCGCCATGAATCGGCTATGCTGGGCGAGGCTTTGGCCCGGATGCGGGATGGCCGGGTGATCCGTAAACCCGGTTTTGACGGTGAATATGGTGTGATTCGTGTCTTTGCGGAGGGGGATGTAGAGCAGTTGGGCAGTCTGGGCGCTCTGTTCGGAGATGCTCCGCCAGCGCGTGCCCGGCGCAAAAAGATGGAGGCCGCACATATGCCGCCGCCGGTTTTTGAAGGTTGACGGCATAACAGTGAAGCCGTAGAATTCGGGTCAGGTGCATTGCCTGTGAAAATGATGTCTATGCAAATCTGTTAGAGCAGGAGTTTACCCATGATCAAAGGGAGCCAAAAACGTCGCGCCGATCACCCAATTGACCCGATCTTCGTGGATCGCTGGTCGCCTCGCGCCATGTCGGGAGAGGAGATTTCAAGCGAGGAACTGATGACACTGTTCGAAGCGGCACGCTGGGCGCCCTCGTCGATGAACAACCAGCCCTGGCGGATACTTTACGCAACCCGCGGCAGCCGCCACTGGCCGATATTCTTCGATCTGCTGGTGGACAGCAACAAGGTCTGGTGCGTCAATGCGGCAGCCCTGATGGTCGTTGTCTCCAAGACCACCTTCGAAAGCGGCAAGCCCTGTCGCACACATTCCTACGATAGTGGTTCGGCCTGGATGAGTCTCGCTCTGCAGGGCAGCATGACGGGTCTGGTGGTGCATGGAATGCAGGGGTTTGATTATGAAGCGGCACGCACGAAGCTGAATATCCCGGACGATTATCAGGTGGAGGCCATGGCTGCGGTTGGCCGACCGGGCCGGATCGAGAATCTGCCGGAACAGCTGCAGTTCCGCGAAACTCCAAGCGAACGCAGACCGCTGGATCAGACTGTCTGTGAAGGGGTGTTTTCCCTGTGAAGAGCAGTAAACCCATGCCACAGCGAACATTTGTAATCGGCGACATACATGGTTGTGCTGCCACCCTGCGCAAGCTGGTTGATGACACACTTCGCCCTCTTTCTGCAGACCGCATCTACCTGCTGGGTGACCTGGTCGACCGGGGACCGGACAGCAAAGGAGTTCTGGATTACATCTTCGAACTCAGGGAACGCGGACTGTCCGTCAACAGTGTTCGCGGAAATCATGAGGAAATGCTCTTGCGGGCCTGCGAGGAACATTACTATCTGGGCCTGTGGAGCGCCAACGGCGGTCAGGCCGCTTTGAAAAGCTTCCAGGCCGACGGCCCTGGTGACATCCCACGCATCTACCGGGACTTTCTGGGTTCTCTCCCGTTATACATACTGCTTGATGACTTTGTAATCGTCCATGCCGGGCTCAATTTTGACCAGCCCAACCCCTATGAGGACTGCAGCGCCATGCTCTGGACACGCTCTACCTTTGTAGATCAACAGCGCATCGGTGGCCGGCGGCTGATCTGCGGCCACACACCTGTCTCTCGCAGCCGCCTGGAAGTGTCGTTATACAGCAGCAAGATCATGCTTGATAATGGCTGCGTCTTTGTTGAACATGCTGATATGGGCTGTCTGGCGGCACTGGAACTGGAGAGTATGAAGGTGTACTATCAGCAAAACATTGACAACCTCCCTTAATTGTAGAAAGGCAGGCCTTGAAAATCTCCCCCCGGTAAATATTCATGAGTTATCCACTTCTTTACGCCAGTATTTCAAGCACATGTATTCATCTGTTTTATTGAATGATTGTATACAGGCTAAAATAACTATTGACAAGCTATTACAGGTAGTTAGGTGCCATGCCTATTAGATGTGCAATCTGAAAAAGCACTCGAAATTACGTTACATTTTTGAAGGTTATCCACAGATATGGCATGTTTATCCACAAGCTCTGTTGAAAGCACTTTTGACTTGTATATATGTCATCATAAATGCCTCCTTGAACGCAGACCGGCTTTGGTCTGTTAGCCTTTGCCGCTGTATGCGTTTTTATGTATTTGGTTTATAATGTGAGCAGGGTGACTGTATGGAGCTGTTCAGGACTAAAATATGGAGCTGGACAAACATTGCCTTGCTGAAGTGGAGTGCTCTTTTTGCAGGTATGCTGGCGGGGGCTTACTTTCATGAGGTTGTTACGAAGTATGCCTGGGTGATAATCATATCAGCATTACTTCTGGCTCTCAGGCCGGCAGCATCTTACTGGAAGGATGATTAGCTGATTATCCGCTGGTATTATTAAACTCTGGTCGCTGCAAATAGGTAACTCCTGTCTGGAAATAGAAGAAGCCAGTCTTTTAGGGCTGGTTTCTCTTGCTATTGGATAGTGCAGCGCAAAAATTATCATCTGCGTCAGTATCTGCGTCAAGAGGCACAAAAAAAAGCACTTAGCTTTGTAGGCTAAGTGCTGATTTTTTTAAGTGGTGCCCAGGGACGGAATCGAACCGCCGACACGAGGATTTTCAATCCTCTGCTCTACCGACTGAGCTACCTGGGCAAACAGACGCTCCTTATAACTTTCAAAACTGTTGCTTGTCAATATAAAAAATGTGATCTGTATTATTTTGTTGCTTTACGTTGCATTTTTATCGGCACATAGTTGCAGAAGGGTTCCTCTTCCATGTAGTCGCCGTGAACAGCGTCGGCCCGTGCGCGGCAGCCTCCGCAGACATTCAGGTATTCGCATTGTCCGCATTTGCCCTTATAGGACTTGAAGTCTCTCAGGTTTTTAAATATCTCCGAATTTTCCCAGATTTCGCGGAATGGTGTCTCTTTGACATTCCCGGCGGTGCGGTGGAAATACGAGCAGGGCTTCACGTTGCCGAAACAGTCAATCAGGCAGATGGTCTGGGCAGCAATGCAGCCTTTGCCGCCGCCGGTGGAAAAGGTGAGTGAGCGTCGCTCGAACTTGGTGCCCTCAGCTTTTGCCTTTTGTGGAACTATCCGGTAGTAGTGCGGTGCGCAGGTCGGGCGCATCAGGATGTCATCTTCGGTCTTTTCCTGCTGGTAGTGCCAGTCCAGGATTTCTTCGTAATCTTCCTTGGAGATCAGTTCGCTCATGATATCTTCGCCGCGACCGGTCGGGACAATCATGAACATGTACCAGGCTGTTGCCCCCATGGATTTTGCCAGTTTAAAAGTGCTGGCGATGTCACTCTGGTTGCGCTTGGTGAAAGAGGAGTTGATCAGAAACTTCTGGCCGTTTTTTCGGAATATTTCCGCCGCACGTGCAACCCCGTCAAATGATCCGGGCGACTGGCGGAAATTATCGTGGATTTCGGCAGATGAGCCGTCCAGGGACAGGGAAACCATTTTGATGTCGGCCTGCTTCATCTTCCGGCAGATTTCGTCAGTGACGAGTGAGCCGTTGGTTGCCATACACATTCGCAGGCCAAGTGACGTCCCGTATTCCGCCAGTTCGAAAATGTCCGGACGCATCAGCGGTTCGCCACCGGAGAGTACTACAACCGGTTTGGAAAAATCGGCTATGTCCTTCAGAAGCTTTTTGCCTTCTTCGGTGCTGAAGTCACCTTCGGATGATGACATTTCCGATGAACAGCGACAATGTACGCAGTGCAGGTTGCATCTTTGTGTGGTTTCCCAGGCTACCCATTTTGGAATGAATTCGGTGTTCATAGTACTCCTGTATCCTTTGTTAACAAGGTTGTGGCAATTATTAAAATAGCTGACATTCAAAAGCGTACCTGAATGGTTGTCTAAACTCAAGCGTATATTGATTATGTCCTCAGAGCGGGTTGTTATGGGCTCCAAACAAGCGCTTGCAATCAATATTTACGTATAGTAGTATGTCGGTCCCGCCGCCGTGAGCGGCGTTTTTATGTTGCTATCAACTGGTTAAGGAGCATTTACCTATGCTGGACATTATTCGCAAGCAGAAAGAGTCAATTATTATAAAGCTTGTTTTTATAATAATCGTTCTTTCCTTTATCGGCACGATTTTCCTTGTATGGGGCAAGGGAAGTGACGGCATGGGCGGTTCGGGCGGTTATGCCGCCAAGGTTAACGGCTCGAAGATAACTCTGGAACAGTATCAGGGCGCTTATCAGCGTATCAGGAGCATGTATCAGCAGATTTACGGCCAGTCGATCCCTCCTGAAATGGAGAAGATGCTTGATCTTAAAAAGGTAGCTCTTGACGGACTGATCGACAATCTTCTGGTTGCCAGGGAAGCCAAGTCTTTGGGCATAAAGGTTTCAAAGGACGAAGTTTCCAGTTCAATCGAAGCAACGCCGATGTTTCAGAAGGACGGCAAATTCAGCTTTGACCAATATCAGCAGATTCTGAAGTCAAACCGCATGACAGCCAGGGACTTCGAAGAGGGGCAGGAAGCAGAATTAATACTCAAGAAGACCCGTCAGTCGATCAAGGACAAGGCAACGGTCAGCGATGCGGAGGCTTTGGCCCAGTTTAAAAAGAATAATGACAAGATTGAGCTGGAGTATCTGGCCTATTCACCTTCCGATGTTATGGCAGAAGTCAAATTGAGTGAAGCGGAGCTGAGCGATTATCTGCAGAAAAATCAGAACGATTTCAAAACGCAGGAAAAAGTAGCGCTTTCCTATGCACTGTTGGACATATCTTCTCTGGCTGCGAAGACGACTGTCTCCGAAGAAGAGATCCAGACCTTCTATCAGAAGAATATCGATCGCTGGCAGGGCAAAGACGGCATCATGCCGTTGAATGAGGTCAAAGAGAAGGTCAAGGTGGAAGCCGTCAGGCAGAAGGCTGCCAAACAGGCTTTTGAGCTGGCTGCTGACACGCTTTATAAAAACATCAAATCCGGTGACCTGAATTTGGTGGCCGGTGCTCTTGGCCTCAAAGTTCAGGAGACGCCTTTGTTTGCTGCAAAGGCACCGGCTCCCGCTTTGGCCGGCGAAGCTGCCGTGGTTAAAAAGGCACTTGAATTGAAACCGGGCGAACTTGGCGGTCCGGTTGAGACTGCCAAAGGTATTTATATTCTGAAGGCCAAGGAACGGAAGGAAGCAACTGTTCCGGCACTGTCTGAAATAAAGGCTGCTGTAGAGGAAAAAGCGAAGGTTGCCAAGTCAATTGAACTTGCCAGGCAGAAAGCTGAAGAGGCAGCCAAGCAGCTGTCGGCAAAAGCGAGTCTCAAGACCCAGTCCACCGGAAGTTTCGGTTATTCCTCAAAAGGCGATGTTCCTTCGATTGGTGTTTCTCCGGATATGGTGGAAGCCGTTTTCAAGCTGACCGCGTCACAGGCACCGGCAACTCCTTTCAAGATCGGCAATCGCTGGTATGCCGTTCGCCTGAAAAGCCGTCAGGAAGCTCCGCAGACTGATTTTGAAAAAACAAAAGAAGAATTGAAGAAAAGCATGCTTCCCAAAAAGCAGGAGGAAGCACTTGCCGCCTGGACCAAAGAATTGCGTGAAAAAGCAAAAATTGAAATCAATAAGGCGCTGGTCGCCGAAAAATAGGAGAGAGCTATGTCACAACTTGTTATGCAGACTGATTTTCCAGGTTTAAACCTGATAGCCCGCGGCAAGGTTCGAGATATCTACGACCTGGGAGAAACCTTGCTTCTGGTCACCTCCGACCGCATCTCGGCTTTCGATGTAATCATGAACGAGCCGATTCCGGACAAGGGATTTGTGCTGACACAGATCTCGGCCTTCTGGTTCCGCCAGATGGAGGATATTGTCAAAAACCATATCATTTCCACCGATGTGGCCGATTTCCCTGCTGTCTGCCAGCCCTATGCCGATGTGCTTGAAGGCCGTTCGATGCTGGTAAAAAAAGCGAAACCGCTGCCGGTAGAATGTATCGTTCGCGGTTATGTTTCCGGTTCGGGCTGGAAGGATTACAAGGCTACCGGATCAATCAGCGGTATCCAGCTCCCGGCCGGCCTCAAGGAATCTGACCGTCTGGCAGAGCCGATCTTTACGCCTTCAACCAAGGCCGATCTTGGAGAGCATGACGAGACGATCACGTTTGAGAAAATGGTGGAGCTGTGCGGGCGCGAACTGGCTGAAAAGGCGCGTGATTATACCATCAAAATCTACAGCCGTGCCCGTGACCTGGCAGATAAAAAGGGCATTATCATTGCTGATACCAAATTTGAATTCGGGATTTATGACGGCGAACTGATCATTATCGATGAGTGCATGACACCGGATTCCAGCCGTTTCTGGCTGAAGGACCAGTATCAGCCGGGCGGGGCACAGCCCAGCTTCGACAAGCAGTTTCTGCGCGATTATCTGGAAACTCTCGATTGGGGCAAGACCGCTCCGGCACCGGCACTGCCGCAGGAGATACTCGAAAAGACCGCCGAAAAGTATCGTGAAGCGTTATTCCGTATAGCCGGGATTTCAGTCTGAATATAGTAAACAGCTGCAGCGTATAAAAAGGGGCGGTTCACATTGTGAGCCGCCTTTTCTTTTCTTTGGATAAGCGTGCTATTGTTTTCTAATGCATAATATGTTGCTGTTAATGCACTTTTGCTTATAATATCCGATTGGTGCTTGACTGTGATCGAAACTACGGTAAACTGCAGCAGATAAAAATCCTATCAAAAACAGCAGGAGATAAGTGACATGAAGCTTGAAGAAATCAAGGAAATCGCCAAGAAGCACAATATCAAGGTAGGGAAACTAAAGAAAGCGGAACTGATCAGGGCTATTCAGCTGGCGGAGGGCAATGAAGTCTGTTTTGAAACCGGTAAGTCTGCCGAGTGCGGTCAGCTGAGCTGCCTGTGGCGCATTGACTGCGACTGACAACGGCTGACACGGCAGCAGAAACTATCAGAAACGGGGGCTTGCAGTTTGCGTGCCCCCGTTTCTGTGTTTACGGTTGATAGTTCAGGGACTGCCCGACTTCAGGAACTTCCCCAGCTCCGTATCGACTTTGGAAATATGATTTAAGAGCCACTTCAACAGCAGGTTATTGGTTTCAATTACGTTGTGGCTTGAAAAACCGTCCCTATCGGTTTCTTCACGCAGCTCTTTGATTCTAGACATAAAATAGACATGCTGGGAGTGGTGCTCCTCGTAGCCCGGATAATGGTGAAGCTTCTGGATTGCTTCTTCATCGATGAAATGTGTATGCACATATTCCTCAAGAAACGACAGCAACTTTTTCAGTTCTTCAGTGCCCCTGCCGCCTTCGCAGGCGTTTAGAAGCCTGTCAAATCGCAGCAGCAGCTCCTTATGCTGGTTGTCAATTACCTCAACTCCGATTGCCAGAGAATCTCTCCATTGAATACCCATAGATTTAGTCCTTTGAAGCGTATTATTGATCAGATTTCCCGGTTTTTTTGGTAGCCGGTTTTTTCCTGTTTTTTGCTTTACCCGATTGCTCCTTAAGCCGTTCCGCCATGAGACGCAAGCGCTCGTCTGCCAGCTGAAAGACAGAACCTTTGGTGAACTTTCCATTCTTTGCACGCGACCCGGCCTTGATACCGGTCAGTATTTCCACGCCTTGTTCGATTGTTTCAATGCTCCAGATATGGAACTGACCTGAACTGACCGCCTTCAGAACATCTTCGTGCAGCATCAGGTGCCGTTCGTTGGTCTTGGGGATCATGACCCCCTGTTCACCAGTCAGACCCTGTGCGCGGCAGACAGCGAAAAAACCTTCAATTTTGTGATTCACTCCGCCGATCGGCTGTACAAAACCGCGCTGGTTGACGCTGCCGGTGACAGCAATGCCCTGCTTGATAGGTATTCCGGAAAGAGAGGATAAAAGGGCGTACAGCTCGGTTGAAGAAGCGCTGTCGCCTTCAATGCCGTCGTATGACTGTTCGAAACAGATTGAAGCGGACAGGGACAGCGGCCGCTCGGTGGCAAAGGTGGCCCCCAGATAGCCGGTTAGAATAAGGACCCCTTTATCGTGGATCGGGCCGGACAGTTTTACCTCGCGTTCAATGTTGACCATCCCGGCCTGGCCGGTATAGACGCTGGCCGTGATTCGGGTCGGCCTTCCGAATGTATGGTCGCCGAGACCGATGACCGACAGACCGTTGATCTGGCCGATTACGGAGCCGGAGGTGTCCACCATGATGGTGCCGTCCTCGTAAAGTTCCTGCATTCTCTCCTCAATGCGGTTAACTCGATAAAGACTCTCTTCTTCAGCGGCCCGGACATCGTCGCCTACGATCACCGTGCGGCCGTTCCTGCTCGCCCAGAAACTCACCTCGCGGATAAAGTCCGCAATCTCCATGAACTGCGATGAGAGTTTGTTCTGATCGTCAGCCATGCGGGCCGTATGCTCCAGCAGGGCCGCCACACCGGACTTGTGGAACGGAAGCAGGCCTTCGGTGCGACAGTGACTGGCGACAAACAGCGAGTAATCATGCATGATTTCGGGAGTGCGCGCCACCCGGCTGTCAAACTCGGCCTTGACCTTGAAAAACTTCCGGTAATCCGGGTCAAGGTGGAAAAGCAGGTAATAGATCCAGGGGGTACCTATCAGAACGATCTTCGACCTCATCTGCACCGGTTCCGGCTTGAGCGAAACCATGGTCATGAAGCGGTACTGCTCCAGCACATCTTCGATCCTGATCTCGTTGTTGCGGATGCAGCGCTTGAGCGAGTCCCACACGAACGGATTAATCAGGACTTCGCGGGCATCTATTATCAGATAGCCGCCGTTGGCCTTGTGCAGGGCGCCGGCTCGAATCATGCTGAAGTCGGTTACGGCAACTCCGCCGTACTGCATGACATGTTCAATGCGCCCGAACAGATTGTTGTAGGTCGGGTTGGACTCGAAAACAACCGGAGCGCCTTCGGTATCCTTGTTGTCCACCAGAACATTGACCTGATAACGGTCAAACGTCGGTTCCTGGCGCGGCAGCTTGATGCCGGGAATCTGCGGCTGGGGCGATTGGGGCTTGAAATCATCCAGGGTATTGAGGATATCCTCCTGAACCGATTCCAGATAAGCAAGAACCTTCTCCAGGTCGGCATATTTCTCCCGCAGCGGATCGAGGCGGTGACCCAGGCAGGACATGCCCAGTTCCCGGTCTGCCAGGGACAGGGCTTCCTTGGTGGCTTTTTCCTGTTCACGGACCTGACGCAGAACTTCGTTCAGTCGCTCCGTAAGCTCCTTGCCCTGCTTCTCAAGTTTCTGGCGTCTTTTATCGTTCAGTGCGTCATATTCTTCCTGGGTATAATTACGGCCGGATTTCTGCGGAACGATCACAAGCCCGGAAACGGTTCTCTGGAGTGCAAAACCGATCTTTTCGGAAGCTTTTTCAAGTTCCTGGAAGAGATTGTTGGTGGCAGCCTGATAGCTTTCAAGCAATTCCGTGCGTCTGCTCTCATATTCGCTGCTCTCCAGCGCTTTGGGAATGTCCTTGCGGAAAGCTTCGATTAGCTCCTTCATGTCGGTTGCCAGCTCGCTGCCCATGCCGGCCGGCAGATCCAGGGAAATGGCCGAGTCGTTGTCCTTGAAGTTGTTGACGTAAACCCAGTCATGTGGCTTCGGCTCGTTTTTGGCTCTCTTGCTGAGGATGCTTGCAATGGTGGTAGTTCGTCCCGTTCCGGTTTCGCCGGAGATGTACAGATTGAATCCCGGGGCGTCAACTCCCAGGCCGAATTCGATTGAACGCAGAGCCCGCTTCTGGCCGATTGCGTCGTTAAAATCTGGCAGTTCCCCGGTGGTTTCAAAGCCAAGCAGTTCCGGATCGCAATTCCAGCGCAGTTTGTCGAAAGGTACGAGGCATTGGTCAGAAGACATTGAGAGCTCCTTCAAATCAGAGTTAAAGCGGCATTGTGTGGAGCAGGTTAAAATATGTCAAGCCGAAATTGCCGACAGTGATGATATGGCGGCGGAGACTGCCGCCCTGATATCTTCGCGCTCCGGAAGCGGGGCTGCCAGAGCAGGTATGTATCCGCGTTCCAGCAGGATTCTGCGGGCTGTCGCACAGGTCAGGTCATAGACCCATGAAATCTGCAGCAGCCTGAAATCATTAAGCGACCGGACGCTGTCCAGCCTGACTATCGATCCGTCAGCCAGTGATTTCACACATGCATCGGTAACTTCATCCGGCAGGTCGGCAAAGCCGAGTGTTGCTGCTGATGCTCTTTCGTGGGGAGCCTGATTGTGGAGTTCCACGAATACCCGCCAGATGTCGAGCTTGTCGGCGTCGCGAATCAGATTTATGAAACGTCCGGAAGGTGAACGGAATTTTCTGGGCAGTTCCAGCAGGTTGTGGAAACGGACAGCTTCCTCGATAATCAATTGTTCGCATGGGTCGAGATCTGTCAGCAGTTTATTCTCTCTGACAACATCAACCGCCAGTCGGGCATGATTGTCCGATTCGCTGTCACGAAACGTGCGCCAGCGCTTGTATTGGGGGAAGCGCCCGACGTCATGCAGCAGAGCAACTGCCTGTGCGATGCGGGCATCTTCCGGTGAAAGCATTTCTCCTTCACAAAGCAGTGCCATGGCTTCACAGACTTTGCGGGTGTGAACTATTTTGAGACGTATGTTTCCGGCCCCTTCAGGGTCGGTGTCCAGATACGGTTCGACATAGCTGTCGAACCACCTGTAAAGCCTGTCAAGCTGTGATTGCTCCATAATAGAACCGGACTCCGTTGACATTGAAATTGCCCGCATAATACTGTACCCTGCCGCGAAGTCAATCAATCACATGAGGATACTGATGCAGCTGTCGTTTATCGATATTCCCGACCCCGTAATGAGTGCAGAGAAAAGGGCCGCCGAGCTTCGGCGCATGATCAATCATCACAGCCGGCGCTATTACCAGCTTGACGCACCCGAGATAAGCGATGCCGAGTACGATGCTCTTTTTCGCGAACTGGAGGAACTGGAGAAACAGTATCCCGAACTGGCATCGACCGAATCCCCCACCCAAAGAGTCGGTTCTGCACCGGTCGACAAGTTCAGGACGGTCAGCCATCGCCTGCCGATGCTTTCGCTTGAAAATGCCACCAACGAAGAGGAAATACGTCAAAAGCTGGATGTCCGGGTAAGAAGTGAGCTTGGACTTACAGAGGGTGAAGCGCTCGAATATATGTGCGAACCCAAGATGGACGGTCTGGCGGTGGAGCTGATTTACGAAGAAGGCGTGCTGACTGTTGCGTCAACCCGTGGTGACGGTAATAAAGGTGAGGACGTTACCGGAAATATCCGCACTTTGCGCTGCCTGCCACTTCGTCTGAGCGGCAGTAATATCCCGTCGCTGCTGGAGGTGCGCGGCGAGGTGTATCTGTCACTGGCCGCGTTTCAGAAGATAAACCGCGACAAGGAGGAGGACGGCGAGCCTCCTTTTGCCAATCCCCGCAATGCTGCCGCTGGATCGCTGCGTCAGCTCGACCCGCGAATAACCGCTAATCGCCCGCTTGCCATCTTCTGTTACGCTCCCGGACTTGTTGAAGGAACCTCTTTCACATCCCAGCAGGAATTTCTGGATGCCGCCGCCGGATGGGGGCTGCCGGTAAACCCCCTGACAAAGCGGGTATCCGGTATTGAAGGAGCGGTTGAGTATTACCGGGAGATGCAGGAACAGCGGGATTCGCTCCCATACGAGATTGACGGCACGGTCGTAAAAGTTGATTCATACCAGCTGCAGCGCGAACTGGGAGAAAAGAGCCGTTCTCCTGTCTGGGCCATAGCCTGTAAATTCCCGCCGCGACAGGCAGAAACGGTGCTGGAGGACATTCTGCTTTCCGTCGGACGGACCGGAGTCGTAACGCCGGTGGCACAGCTCAGGCCGGTCGATATCTCCGGTGTCACCGTTGCCCGTGCTACCCTGCATAACTGGGACGAAATTGCAGTTAAGGACATTCGTATCGGAGACACCGTGTTGGTTGAGCGGGCCGGAGATGTGATTCCGGCGGTCGTGCGGGTGCTGGAGCAGTATCGCACCGGGGCGGAGCGCTGCCTGCCGCCGCCGCAGAAATGCCCGGAATGCGGTTCGGACGTCGTGCGGATCGCCGATGAGGTTGCATTGCGCTGTATGGGGCTTTCCTGCCCTCCGCAGATGCGGGAGTCCATCAAGCACTTCGCTTCCCGTGGAGCAATGGATATCGAAGGACTGGGTGACAAGTTTGTAGAGCAGCTCCTGGCACTGGAACTTGTTCACAACGTAGCCGATATATATCGCCTTAAAAAGGATGATTTCATGCGTTTCGAGCGCATGGGAGACAAGCTCGCCTCCAACCTGCTGGCGGCAATTGAAGCCAGCAAGCATCGCGAACTTTATCGCTTTATCTTTGCTCTCGGAATCCGCCATGTTGGAGAACGGACCGCCAAGGCTCTGGCCCAGGCCTTCGGCAGTCTTGACGACCTGGAAAAGGCGCCTCTGGAGGAATTGCTCAGCATCCGCGATATCGGTCTGACTGTTGCCCAGAGCATCCGCAAATTCTTTGACAGCAGTGAAAATCTGTCCGTGATTCGGCAGATGCTCGAGGCTGGAGTAACTCCGACCGTCACCGCCAAGAAAGTCGGCGGAGCATTCAACGGAAAGAGTTTTGTATTTACCGGAACCTTGACCCGCTTTACCCGCGACGAAGCCAGAAAACTGGTGGAAGATCAAGGTGGAAATGTGCTAGGTTCTGTCTCCAAAAAAACCGACTATGTTGTGGCTGGTGAAGAAGCGGGCAGTAAGCTGGCTAAAGCGCAGGGACTGGGTGTTACCGTACTTGGCGAGGAACAGTTTCTGGCCTTGATGGAAACATCACGATGAAAGGAATCTTCCGTGGATAAAGTTTCAATGATGATAAAAGCCCGCAAACTGTTCAAAGAGATCAGTGACCTTCCGACCATCCCCACCATCGTATCTAAGGTCATTACTCTCCTGGACAATCAGGAAGCCGATCCTGATGAAATTGCTGACCTGATCCTTTCTGACCAGGTTCTGGCGGCCAGGGTCATACGGGTCGTCAATTCGCCGCTCTACCACACCAACAGCGAGTTCAGCTCCGTCAAGCGGGCCCTTTTGTACCTGGGTTTCAAAAGCGTTCGCGAAATGATCCTTACAAGCTACTTTATTGACGGGTTCAGGCAGAAAGAACAGCCGTTCGACATGAAGACTTTCTGGATGCATTCGTTCACCGTGGGCGCCATATCCCGCCGCATTGCCGCAATGGTCGGCTACAACGATGTGGAGAAAGCCTATCTGGTAGGTATCATCCACGATATCGGCAAGGTCTTTCTGGGGCATTACTGCAAGGATGATTACGGAAAAATGCTGGCCGGAATCAGAAATACAAGTTACACAACCTACGAAGCCGAATATGAATTCTTCGGCACTTCCCATAGCGAAGTCGGACTCTGTCTGGCCCAGCGCTGGAACTTTCCCTCATCGTACTGCGACGTGATTTCTCATCATCATGCCTCGGATATGGCTACCGAAGACCCGATCCTGACAGCGATAGTATCGTTGGCCGACTTTTTCTGCCTTTCACACGGTACTAACGGCAGTCTGGCGCAGGCCAGCATTCCGGGCAAGTCTGAAGAAAACGCCTGGAGCATGCTCAAACAGTTGTCTAATAAGCCGATTGCAGCAGGGCTGGAGAGCTTTTTGTCGGGCCTCTTTGACGAATATGAAGAGATCCGGAAAGAGGTTAATCTGCTCTTCAGCACTATGATGGCCTGATAACATATCGCGATCAACTAACATGCCGGAGGAGTTCATATGTCAGAGCAGACACCAGTAACCTGTTCCAAGTGCAGCACGGTATGGCAGAATCGCGGCACCACCAACTGCTGGAGCGGTGATCCGGCCCAGGCACCGCCCAAGCCGGGCAATTGCCCCTCCGACATATATGATGATGTGGTGCGCAGTTCGCTGGAAGAATATGCCGGCGAAAGTGAAGATGCCCGGATAGCTTTCGTGGCTGCCAGGGTTGAAGGTCTCTGCTACCAGCCTGTGCCCGGAAGCGATGCCGTCAATGCCCGCTGGACAAGGGTTGAGGATACGATTGCCTTTGCAAAGCTGATGGACTACAAAAAGATCGGAATTGCGACCTGCATCGGACTGCTGGATGAAACGGAACGGCTGTCACAGATTCTCAAGGCCCAGGGATTTGAACCGATGAGCGTCTGCTGCAAGGCCGGCAGCATAGACAAGCTGCAGCTGGGGTTGGCGGAATCCGATAAAGTCAGGCCGAATACTTTCGAGCCGGCCTGCAATCCGATCGCCCAGGCCGAAATCTGCAACCGCCTGGAAACCGATATGAATATTATCGTGGGGCTTTGCGTCGGACATGACATGCTTTTCAACAAACATTCCAAAGCGCCGGTCACGACCCTGGTGGTGAAGGACCGTGTTACCGGACATAACCCGGTAGCCGTGCTGTACGGGCAGAATTTTTACTTCAAGCGCCTACAGAAGCAGCCGGTGCTGACCGGAAGTGAGTAGAACCGGATTCTGAAACACTGCCATCATTATTAAAATAGATGAGTTAGAGCCGCCTCAGACCTCGTCGTCCTGGGTGCTTCATTGATCTTAAGCCGGAATTATTCCACGGGAAAAAAGATAATTATGCCTGCTTAAAATATTCCAACTCTAGTTTTTTCTTGACAAGTTTCCCGGTTGAGGCAACTATGCACGTTAACCAAGTACAATTCAATAAGTGGTAAAACGATAATACTAAACCATTTGCGAGAATGGGACGGAAAGCCTACAGGGTCTCACTGAGACAGCCGGGTCGCCGAAATATCCAGAAGATATTCGGTGACCCGGCTTTTTTGTGCCATTAAATTAGTATCCGGCAATGAATCTGCCGCACATCGTATTTACTTTCAAAAGGACTTTTTTGACCCATGTGCCGAATGTTATCAATCTCCAACACGCTCAGAATTGTAGCTGTTTTTGTCGTCATCCTGTCTCTCCATGGGTGCGCTACGACTAAAATAGTTCATGAGGAATACCAGCCCATTTCAGGGCAGTTGAAGGAATATGTCGAACAAAACGAGTTCTCTGTTGCGAAAAAAGATGATGTTATCGGCCGGTTGAGATCCATCCGTCTTGAAAAGGGGGATACGCTGCCGGATATTGCAAGGCACTTCAGCCTGGGAATCAAAGAAATCACAGCAGCTAATCCCGGGGTAGATGTATGGGTGCCTAAGGCCGGAGAACGTATCATGCTGCCTCTGAGTTTTATTCTGCCTGACGCTCCCAGGAAAGGAATTGTGATTAACCTGGCCACAATGAGGCTTTTTCAATTTAAAGGGGACAGTGATTCACTGTCTGTGTTGACCTACCCGGTTGGCGTCGGTACAGAAGAGCGACCCTCACCCACAGGTCAAATGCATGTGGAACGCAAGGTGAGCCGGCCGACATGGCATGTTCCTTCCTCAATTGCAGAAGCCCATCGAAAAAAAGGAGATATTCTGCCCGCTAAAGTTCTGCCGGGACCTCAGAATCCCTTGGGAGAATACGCGCTGTATTTAAGTAAGCCGAGTTATTTGATGCATGGCACTAATAAACCTGCCAGCATCGGCCTCAGGGCAACCAATGGATGTATAAGACTCTATCCGGAAAACGTGAAGAAACTTTTTGAGAGAACAGCGGTTAAAACAGCTGTGCTAATAGTAAACCAGCCCTATCTCCTGGGTCAAAGCAATGGAACCGTTTACCTGGAAATTCATGAACCCCCGATTGACTCGGACGCATCTGAGTTTGATAAGCTATATACAAAACTGAGAAAAATTGAAAAGGAATCAGGGCGCACGCTTGACTGGAGCAAAGTCAAGAAAACATTGGCTGAGGCCCGTGGGATCCCTGTCCCGATCTTTGAAATCAGACAAGGAAGTGCAAGGGGAATTGTGGAACCCACAGAAGTCAGGCACCCGGGCGAATTATATGGCAGACCGGAAATTCCGGAACTGAAAAAAGATGCGTGGTCTGTATTGGCTGCCGACGTGCGTGACGAAATTGATGCTGCGAGACTGGCTGCCATTATCAACCATCAGGGACCACCTATCCCGGCCAGGGTGGTATCAAAGAACGACAGCTACCAGGTTATCGCCGGCCCTTTCAGTGATGTCGGGGAGGCCAAAGATGCAATCAAACGCCTGAAAATTGATTTGGAAATAGATGGCAAACTGATTGAAAGAGCTGGAGTAAAATCCCCGGTCAATGGAGTAGTGAATGAGAGACCCCTTGTGGCCGGTACGGCAAAAGAGCAGAAGCAAAGCTCGACACCGGACTGTGATGTGAAATGGCCGGCTAAAGAAAAAACTGAAACTGCAAAGACTGGAGCTGCAGGAAATATAAGGGGATATGCTCTCCAGATGGGTGTCTTTACCGAAGAAAAGAATGCTCTTTCACTTGTAGAGAAGCTGAAGCTGCATGGATATGAAGCGTCTGTCCGCAAAGACGCCAAAAGTCAACTGCTTCGTGTCCTGATAGGCGGATTCGACACAAGTAAGAAGGCTTCGGAGGAATCCAGGCAGATCCTCCAAAAAAACGGCTTCGAATCCGTTATCTATCGATATTAATCAACACAGCGGATGAGATGAATGATCCTGTCCGTAAACTGACTGGAAAGGAGGTGAAAAACGATGAAAAATAGTCTTTTGGTAATCACAATGTTGTTTGTTTTTGCTATTGCTTTGGGCGGGTGTGCAACAACAGGCGACCTCGAGAAAGTTCAGTCGCAGCAAATGTTGACTGGTGCAAAAGCTGACCAGGCAGCGCAGGATGCGCAGGCTGCCAAGGCTGCCGCTGATGCGGCCACGTTAAAGGCAGAAGCTGCCGCAGCCCGGGCAGAGAATGCCCTGAAGATGGCAGAAGAAAGGGCCAAGATCGCAGACGAAAAAGCGAAGATCGCAGATGAAAAGGCGAAGAAGGCTGACGAAATTTTCCATAAATCAATGAAAAAGTAAGTCGATTTACCTGGAACTGCTTCTTTGCTGTAAATGTTTCGAAAAAGTAGTGGCAGGGTTAAAACACTCTGCCACTACTTTATCTTTCCGGGATTCAATTCAAGAGAAAGAGGAATGGTTTTGCGAACATCTGGCACAATCTTGACGAACACCAAGTCGAAAAAAACTGAAAATGAAAGCAGGCTGGGCAGGCATCTAAGCATATTCTTTGTCTGCATCATAATGACACCACTGCTGATATGCGGATGCAGCCACTTCAATGACGGGTCTCAGGCCAAGTCATCCTTTATAGAAGCGAATGATTTTTTCAGTCAGGGAAACTACAAGGACTCTCTGAGCAAATACCGGCAGATTATTGAAAAATATCCCACGACGGGAGACAGGGTTCTTTTCGAGATGGGTATTATTTATGCCTATCCAGGAAATGAACAGAAAGATTATCAGAAATCCCTGGAATGTTTTCAGGCACTCATAAAGGATTACCCGGCGAGCGGTTACAGGAAGGACAGTGAGATGATGATATTTAATATCAACAATGTCATTGTCAAAGATAAGACGATTGCTAGTCAGCAAACACATATTGAGACTCTTCAACAAGAGTTGAAAAACAAAGGGAATGATCTTGTTACACTCCAAAAAAAGATTGAAGCGCTTGAACAGGAGCTTAAGGGCAAAGAGGGTGAGATTGTCAAACTGCAAAAAGAAATTTTTGCATCCCAGAAAGGACCTGCAGACAGGATCCTGATAGAAAAGAAAGAAAGACGATTGTCGTTGATCTCAAAGGGCAAGGTGCTCAAGACCTACCAGATAGCCCTTGGTGGAAACCCTGATGGTCCAAAAGAAAGGCAAGGCGATAACAAAACCCCGGAGGGAACCTACATTATCGATTCAAGAAACAAAAACAGCCGTTATCACCTGTCCCTTCATATTTCCTATCCAAACGAAAAAGACAAAAAGCGAGCGAAAGAACTTGGAGTTTCCCCGGGCGGAGACATCATGATCCACGGCATTAAGAATGGAATGTCCTGGGTTGGTGATATGCACACAGATGTTGACTGGACGAAAGGTTGTATTGCCGTTACTGACGAAGAAATAGAGGAAATTGAAAGGTTAGTGCCAAACGGCACTATTGTTGAGATAAAGCCTGGAAAACAGGGCCTGTAAAACAGATTATGTAAATTGCAGCACCCATCAATAAATGAAACCAAACAGCCAGAGTGGTATTCTCCTGCCGTGACCTGTCTCTCATTGTCCAAGGAAATTCCAGCCCTTCCAACGTAGGCCGAATATACGTACCGGTATTGGAAGAGCTGGTGGCCTATAAACCTTCACATCTTCCCATTTAAATTCTCTTCACATAACCGTGGTCGTGGCGCAGCGGCGGAGTGTTAGCGTAGCCCGTCTGCCGCCGAGTGGTCGGATGTTCTGTTATTCGTAATGCGTCCACATCCGAATAACCTTTATTGACTTGATATTGTCTAAGACCTCATAAACCAGTCGATGCTGAATGTTGATTCTACGGGAATATGCACCAGACAGATCGCCTACAAGCTTTTCGTATGGCGGGGGGTTTTTGAAAGGGTTTTCATTGATGATTTCTAGTAGTAGTTCGGCTTGCGGCTTTAATCCAGAGTGAGCGATCTTTTTTGCATCTTTTTGCGCCTGCTTGGTAAAAACAAGTTTCCAGCCTACCATGCAAGTTCCTCACTGCACTCGGATACTGGGGTTTTTAGGCCTTTCTTGATGGATTCGCGCATTCCAGGAATAGATGTGAGATACAGTGTCTCCTGAATAGCACGCCAATCTTCTTCTGATATGAGAACTGCTGAATGTCGTTTGCCAACAATTTGAATTGGATCATGCGATAAAGCGACATCATCGACAAGGTTATAAAGGGATTTTCTTGCTTCTGTTGCTGATAGCGTTGTCATTGTAGTCCACCTCCATTTCGTACGTTAAATCGTACGCTGATGGCTGTTTTAAGTCAAATTATTTTTCATGTGGGGACAATGAGGGACATTTGCTGGTTGACTAGCTTTATTATGGCTGTCAGTTTGATTTTCAACCAACGCAATATCAGTAGGTTATATGGTATAAAACAACCAGCAAACAACGTCCAGTTTTTATCCGCTACCCCCAATTGGAAACTTGTCATTTTGCCCGATTTGTTTCTTTTCAAGGGCTGCTCCCTTTGCGTTCCCTTGAAAAGCCATATAAATTGCATTGTCTGCGCTAGTCCTGACTATTCTAAAAGAAATATAGTGAAGAGAAACAATCACGTATACTACTGAGACATACAACAGGGTATACATACCACTGCCAACGGTACAGAACAATATACTCGATAATAATAGATGAGCAGTTATTGCCATAGCCATATTACTGAAATAATCTGACGAGTACTCGTAGTCAGATATTACTGCCTGTATAGTCGGAACTTTGTCAGCTCGTGCCCTCGTGAGGTAAATTTCTTTATACAGATCTCTTGGTTTTGATGCTAATACTGATACAAAATCAAATAGCAACAACCCAGGTCCGACCAGAAGTATCAACCAAATATTCTTCTCATACCATAGAGAAGCAACCCATTTACGAATCTTTAATCGTTTTCGTTTCTTTTCCGGACATTTTTTAATCCAAATATTATTAACGTCTAGCACTTTCCCTCTGAAACTCTCCAGGTTTGCAGTCATAAGATTACTTGTGGTTTGAAGTATTAGCCCCAATATAGTGGAGAAAGTTGTAAATAAAAGTAATCCATAGGCGCTGTTGATAGCACGGAGACCAACATCATATAGCTTAATAAGCTCCTTCGGGCCGAAGGGTGATATCAGGGCTCCCTGCGCTGATTCAAGTGAAACGTTTATTGTAAGGGCAAGAAAAGCACCAGGTAATAACTGACCTATTAAAAGTCTAAAGGTGATTTTATCAAGAAGATCCCTCATCTTTTTTCCTCCAAACATTTACTTGTTATGAGTATGTTAAGGATGTACCCAAAATTTCCCAATTAAATACACAGCATTATGGGGGCCAACCGGTTACGGTTGACCCCCATAATGCGAGGTCTAACGCTTTTCGGGATACAGCAACAGCTGTTTCTCTATTTCCACCTCGTCCGCTTTCAGTGTGGCGGTGGCGGCATTATAGCCGGCTTTGGTGCCCCTGGCTTTGACGATGGTATTGTCAATTACCAGCGCGTTTAGGAAAGCGGCTATGGTTACGGGGTTATTGTTGATGTCCTTGATGCTGCTTGCCGAAGTTCCGTTGATGTCAATTGTCACTGTAGCCAGCTCAAAGGTGCCGGCAGCAGTTGCAGGTGGGGTGGTGGAGACCGGCAGTTGCAGTACTATCTGATCTGACGCGTTTTTGCGTTCAACCTTGAGCAGGAGGCCCCGGTCCGGAAGTGTCGGATGGGCAATCGCCACAACCTCAAGATGGTCGCCGGGCTTGATGTCCTTCATGCCGAAATCCTGTACATTGAGGCTGCTTTTGTCCTTGAAAATGGTTTTGCTGTCAGCATCTATGGTGAGGGCGTCACCCAGCATCGTGATGTTGTTCCCGGCCACCGTCGTTACGTCGGCCTCGATCTTGAACTCGCTCTCCTCTTCCACCGCAAATTGCTTTGTCGGAACCAGTCTGTTGTTGACAAAATTCCCCTCCACTTCAACCTTCTGGCCGATGGTGGGCATGGTAATAGCCGAGGCATCAACCGTGATGCCGTTTACCACAAAGGTTTTGTTGTTGAGGTCAACGCCAGTTACCAGTCCCTGAACCTCCGACCGGTCATTTTCTTCCGGCTGCATTTCCTTTTCCAATTCCACCTTGTTGGCCGTAATTGGCATCACAGTACCGGAGGTCTGGACCTCGACAAACTTGCCGTTGTCAAAACCGGCCGGCAATGTAACTCCACTTCCCAGAGTAACGGCAATTGCTGTCGTTGAATTCGGCGGCGTGAGCGTAAAAGTGGTTCCACCAGCTGTAAATCCGCTGACAGTCCCCTTGATCTCGAATCCGGTTACTCCGCTTTTCAATTCTACAAAACTCGCCACTATGTTGCCGGTATTAATATCGGGAAAACCACTGACTTTGACCACATTTCCATTGGCCAGTCCGGCCAGTCCGGCAACTCCTTCAAATATGGTGTTGTTATTGACCTGGATTGTCTGTCCGAACACTTTGAGGGTCTGAGCGGTTAAATTAATACTGCCGGTGTCAATCGGTCCCAGTAGGTTGTCAGCGAACTCGATTTTTTCTGCAATGCCTGTCTTGCTGGCGTCGTTGATTTTTCCTTTGATTTTGACCACCATACCTACCTTCAGCTGGTCATCGTTGAGGCCGGACATGTTATCAAATTTGACCATGCCGCGTTTGCTGGTGTCGAATTTGACGCCATTTACAGTAATGCTACCTTTGGCCGTGATTACACCCTTACTGAAGCTGCTGACACCGGCGGCGCTGCCGCTACTGTTGCCCCCTCCGCCACAGCCGTTAATGTTCAGGGCAAAAAAAATCAATACAGCTGAAATAATCAGTCCTTTTAATCTCATGATTTCTCCTTTCTTTCAGTTGTTGGTTGACGGGTCTGTCTCTAAATCCACCTCCTCTCATGCCGGTTTTCCTGCTTTGCTGTTCGCATTCAGGACGGAAAAAGCCGGGCACCGAATATCTTTACGATATTTCGGCAACCCGGCTGTCAGTCGAAGACCCGTAGGTTTTCCTCATCATCTTTCAAAGTGATGAGGCTTTATCGATTATCACTATTAAATTTAATTTATGTTATTTCGATAATACTGCCGCGTAAATGTCAATGTCAAGGACAAATCAATTTGCCCGGAGTTACCGGGGTTGGACATTTTCTTATGGTTTGATAGACACGGAGGTTCCTTCATAACGTCCTGTCTTTGCAGAATTAAATACCTCGCATAGGTATCTGATGGCTACCTCTCAGCAATATTAAATAGTGTTAAGTTGGTGGGGCGGCCCTAACTCGGCCCTTATTATTTCGTAACCCGCTCCGCCTCTGCCGCCTGATTTCCCTTGCGCACCCACATGTAGACATCACTGAAATGGAGGTCCGAAAGCTCTTCCGGCGGCTTGATGTTGGGCTCCAGCGGATGGATCTGCATATGATCCTTCCCCTTGTCCTGTAGTGCCGTCTGCCATTCCCAGGTTACCCACTTGGATTCCTTGGCATTCTCCGACCAGAACAGCATGAAAATGTCGCGCTTTATGATTTCAATATCCAGCTGGGGTTTCCACTCTTCACTCGGCCTCAGGTCCAGGCAGTCCAGGAAGATGTCCAGCCCGGCGGCGATCCGCACCGCTGCGACCCGGTCCAGAACCCTGTCCCGGTCAGCGGAGGAGTAGGAGGCAAAAGCGGTCCGGGCCGGTTCTGCGGTGGCGGTGGCCAGTCCCTTTTTCCTCGGTTTTGCCGTGATTTCCAGCTCCAGCCTCAGCCGCGCAACGATGATCCCCTCAATTGCCACGTCGAACTTGAGCTGTATCGTGTCTTCGTCGGCGTCATCCGCTACTGTAACATCGAAATCCAGCAGCGAGCGTCCGCCATTCCAGGTGAATGACTGCTCGGGCGGATCAACGGTCAGGCCGCGTCCCGAGAGGCGCACCGTGACAGTGGTTCCCGCTTTCCAGCGGCACTCTTGAATGCCCAGAACCGCTTCTGAAGAGGGGGCCAGTTTGGCGAGCAGATCGCGGGTCTCCTGCTCCAGCGCCTTTTCATAGGCCACGAAGCGGGCGGTGAATTCTCCCCCCGGTTTGGCTTGTTTGGGGGCCGAGGCACCCAGCTTAACCGGCTGCAGTTCTGCTGCTTCGCTCAGCGTACCGGACATTTTGGTAACCAGGTATGGCGGCGGCTCGTCACCGGCAGCGGCTTGCTGCTGATCTTTCTTCAACATTGCCTTGCGACCGGCTTCAATAGCTGATGCCAAAATTGACTTCTTCTCAAGAACGGTGTCTTTGCTTTCGTAAAATACTGACTTGATCTTGACCAGCTTCTCTTTGGTGTGTTCATTGATCTTGTCAACAGTGTTTTCAGCAAGATCAGACAAAGTTTCACGCAATTGCGTCGATTCGCCTCTCGACGGTGCATCGGGTGGGGCGGATCGTTTCAGTCGAAGCGGGAAGCTGGGCTCCCTGGCGGCCGGCGTTATTGACTCTGGTCTGGCTCTTTTGTCTTCGGAACTCTCGGCAGTTTCCGTTGATTGCCTGATCTCCTTCAGGGCCGCTATCAGTTGTCTCCGTTTATCATTTTCCGGCGCCGAGGCGAGCACGTTATTCAGGAAGTTCAGGTGATCCACCACCGATGAAAACTCCCGTGGTGACCCCACGTTATTGGCCTTGGCATAATCGGCGATGATTTCGGCGGTGTAGTCGGAAAGGTCACCGGCAGTCAGGTGACTGAGAAGCAGACAGTCAATCGGTGTGGCGGTATTCCAGAAATTCGGGTTTTTCTGGTTGTCATCCGCCGCCAGTGCTTTGGCCCGGTCCAGGGAAAGGTAAAAATCCGTGGCAAGCTGCTCGTTTTCATCAAGCAGATAGGAGAGCGCCTGGCCGGTCAGGCAGTTGATCAGAGGATAAAAGTCCGGTTTGCCCCGTTCGGCGCCCAGATTGTAGGCCTTGCAGTAATGCTCCGCCATGGATCGAATGGCGGCCTGTTTTTCGGCGCTCTCTGAAGCTATCATAGCTCTCCGTTTGGCGACGCTCCCCAGCAGTGAAATCCGCTCTCCGGTTTCGCCGATGGCACGGTTCAGCTGGATCAGTTTTTCCTCGGCTTCCCTGACGAGAGCGAGTGCCTTGCTGGGTTGGCTGGATGCCAGTTCCTGGGCCCAGCGGGACTGGAGATTCCAGAGCTGTTCGGCCGTCCTGATCGGGACGACCGCCTTGTCGTCTGCAATGGCCTTTTTGTAATGTTCGACCGCATCCCCGAACTGCATCAGTTCGCCGCAGGCCTGCCCCAGCGCAGCCTGCAGGGCGCCGGAGGAGAGCCATTCCGGCGGAACGCTCTGCTCGATATCTTTTATGGATTTCTGGTACCCCGCTACAGCCGCGCCCCGGGCGGTCTTGGCCGCTGCGGCAATGTTCTCCAGGTCGACAATTGCTTCGCAAATGGCGGCGTAATTCGTTTTCCGCCTTTTGACTGGGGTGGATGATTCACCCTTGCCAAGTGTGAAGTCCGGATCTCCGTAACACTGGTAGGCGCCCCAGGTGTTGACATCGGGATGGGCGACGTAAGTAGCGTTGCGGGCCGTGAGGACCGCCTGCCCGAAGGTTGTTCCACCCAGCAGTTCCCGGTAGAAGCTGGCGGCGAACAATGCTGCGGCGTCGTCCTGCACCGCCCAGCCGGCGGCTACCACACAGCGGACTCCCATCTTGATCAGCTCGGTGGCCAGGTTGGCGGCCAGATCCGACGGCCGGTTGCGGGGCGGCCTGTTGTCGTCGATATGTCCCAGGTGGCAGCAGTTCACAAAGACCAGCTGCGGTACGGCGCGCATCTGCCGGACCTGGGCGGCGGTCAGAAACTGGTTGTCGCCGATGACCATGCCGCTGATCGGTATGCCGTCGGTTTTCTGTCCGCAACTATCGCACTGTTCGGGAGGATGGTACTCGAACACGCCGTGTCCGGCCAGGTGGACAATCTGGTAATCCCTGGCGAAGAGTTCCTTCAGGATCATGGTGCCTTTCGCATCGGGACCGATCAGGGAGGTGGGGGCATAGCCGGTATTTTTAAGTGCCTTGACCACCTCACGGGCCTCCTGCTCGGCACTGGGAAGGTTGGTAAAGGGGGTCGGCGGGTTGCCGATAACCAGCGCTGATCTGTCGCGCGCCATTACCACCCGCTCCCGGAATTTTTGCACCTGCAGCTGCCGCAGCATGCCGGCCTGCACCGCAAGCGGCTTTTCGGCGTGAACGGAGCTGTCCCCCCTGCGCCGTTCCTGCATCATCTCCCACGGATAACGGGCAGCGGCGTCGTTAAGCACCAGCACCACATCGCGGCGGTCCGGGGCATACTCCTTCAGCTCGTTGGGGATCAGCATCTCGAAAAGTGTAATGGCCACCCCTTCGTTGCTTGCGGTGGTCTCCGACATCTCTTCGATGAAGCGGTCGGCCAGGTTGCGCTGGGACTGCAGCAGGTAAACCTCGGCCCGGGCCCGGTCGGTCAGCAGGTTGAAGGAGAGCCGTGCCTCCTTGTCCTCCGTGATCTGCAGGCGCTGCCACCAGGGGTCGTCTTCGGAGAAGCTTGCCCGGCGCATGCCCCCTTCAAGCGGGAGCACCAGCGGATCGGAGTCAATTGCATAGGCACGGGATATTTCCGGGGCGTTCCGCAGGTTAGACAGGGTCCGTACCGCATGAATGGCCCGGTCCTCATAGAGCTCTACAAACTCCACTTCTTCGATACGGGCATATTCGCTGCGGCCCGATTCCTCGATGTAGCGGTTGGCATCGATCACGCCGCGCAGAATGGCTGTCACCGCGTCCTGTACCGATACGCCGCCGGCTCCGGTGCCGACCAGCAGGGCGCTGATGCCGGCGGAACCGGCCTTGCCGCTCTTAACCTGCGGACATTCCGCCCGCGACAGAGAGTAGGAACGCACTCCGCGGGAAACGGCCCGCAACAGGCGTCCGGGGGTGAGCTCTCCTACGCTGCCGAGACCGATCACGATGGCGCCGGCCGGTTTTCCGTCACTCTTCTGCAGGCGTTCCCAGTCGGGGTTGAGGAAAATTTCGGCCGTGTCGTCGCCTCCGGGGTAGATTCTCAGGCGATGCCGGGCGCTGAGCCGGCCGTCGAGGGTCTGGTCCAAATAAGCTTCGGCACTGATGATCGTATCGCCCTTGTAATGCCCCACCAGGATCGGGTGGCTGGCAAAGGCCAGACTGCCGTGCCGTACGCTGACCTTGATCTTGAATTCCATCGGGCGTCGGCGCGCTTTACGTCCTCCCCCCAGCGCCGTTCGTGCCAGGTCGCCGAAGTCGGGATAGAGCGGCTCCCGCTCGGCCGGCATGTTGAATTGTCCCGTTTCACTGCGGGTTTCGGGCGGATTTGAAGGCAGGCGTCTGGTGCTGCCGTGCTGAAGCAGATCGCTGATGGCGTCAAAACCTTCGCCGGCGGCCAGGTCGCCATGGGCGGCCTGCAGGTACCATGTCCTGATGCCGGCCGGTATGCCGCTTTCCCACGTAACCCGGCCGTCGCCGCGTGCCGTGGCATGGAAGAGCAGCCGCCGTTCCGTACCGTCATCTTCAATGGTCAGATCCAGCGGGGTGGCCTGTGCATAGCCGGCGATGTAGAACATTCGCTCCGGGTCAAGCGGGGAGCTGAACAGCATCTGCTGCCTGGATTTGGCGGCTGCCAACGCCTCGGCGGTCGGCGGATGCCAACAGTCGCGTTCCGGGTCAGCGGTCGCGATAGTCTGCCACACAGCGGCATCGAAAAGATCCAGGCTCCCGCTTGCCGGCAGCATCTCCAGCAGACCCGGAAACTGTGCAACGATACCGATCAGCTCTTTCATGCTTCGGGTTGTGTCCAGCAGTGCCAGTCTGCGGATCAGGCTGTCGCGTCCGGTCAGCATGCGGGTTACCGCGTGACTGCCGCCGTTGGGGGTGCCGAGCATGATCAGCCTGGCATCGCTGCGGCTCTTGAACCGCTTCCAGATGTCGGGATGATCGGCAATCATGGCCCGTGCCACCAGCCCACCCATGCCGTGGGCAACGATGCTGACCGGCTGTCCGCCGGCTTCGGTATCGTCCAGAGCCCTGGAGACGGCTGCGGCAAGCCGTTTGCCCTCCTCGAAAACCGAGATCCGCCAGTCGTAGGGGAACGGCTCGACCCGGTACGTGCCGGACAGGTGCTTGACCAGGTCTCCGTAAAATGACCAGAGCGGGGCTTCGGCTGTCACCAGATTCGGTGAGCCGTAACGTAGCAGCTGCAGCTTGCCCATGGCGATGTCGGGAGTGGCGAGCCAGATCCGGTTTCCGTCGATGCCCAGATGGCTTCCCATTAATCCGGGCAGCACAAAGACCACCGGCCGTTTGTCCGCAGAGCCGCGCTGTTCGTAGGGCGGGATGCCGCTGTCGTTGTCACGTACGGAGAACGGCTCGAAACCGTCCTGTTCCGTGCCGATTCTGGTGAGGGCCCGCGCCAGCCCCTCGGCGCTGTCCGCGTTGGCGAAGTAGCTGAAATGGTTAACATCTGCTCCGCGCCGGAATATGAATCCGGCTCCTCCCAGCCGCTCGGCGCCGCCGAACATGGCATCCGTATTCACCACCAGGTCGTGGTCATCCTGATAGAGCGGATCGGTCAGCAGTGTGCCGAGGGCGCTGACGACGCTCTCCCCCTCGATATCTCCGGAGATCACCCGCAGCTCGCCGTTCAGGGTTACATCAGCCCGATTGAGGAGCGCCACCAGCGGCGAGGAGGGGATCATGGCCTCGATGCCGGGCAGTACCGCCGGATCGGAGCGCTCTTTGGCAACGGCCATGATCAGTTCGCTGAAGATATTGTAAAGGATGCTGCCCGGCGTCATCTTGAAGGGGCTGAAGGATCCAAGCAGATTAAACAGTAGTGACAGGTAGATATCGAGGCGGCCCGAGGCCAGCGTTGTTCCACGGGCCGGGCAGGCGACGCGCACAAAACGGTCCACCCGGATACGTTTCTCTTTCAGCAGATTATTAAGCCGGTTCAGATCACCCCGTACCCGGTCCGGATCCCTATCCGCAAAAAAACGGAGCGCTGCGTCATCGAATGGATCGCTTCCGCTCCTGTTTGCGTGGCAGAGCAGTTCTCCCACCATGCCGCCCCGCGAGTGGGAAACCAGGTGCAGCCGTGCATCAGGAGCCAGCCGCTCGGCCAGGGCGATGGCGTTGTGGATCGGGCTCTTGCTGAGGGATTCATGCTCCAGTCCGTAGATCCGACCATCATAGGGGGCCAACAGCTGGAGGCGCTGGGGGCGGCGCTTTTCGCTCCAGAGTTTCCCGAAGCTGCCGGCGGTGGACGAGGCGGTTCCGTGCAGAAAGAGCAGGGAGGGGCGGTCGCCCGGCAGTGAAACAGTCACATCCGATATCCGGTTCAGGGAAAGCTCATCGTCGCCGGAAAGGCGATAAAGACCGGGGCCGCGCCCCTCATCGATCGTGCCAAGGGTGTGGTTCTCCCAGGCGGCGGCAATTTTCTTTGCGGCAAACTCGGCCACATCGATATGGAAAAAACGAAGTGTCTTGATGACGATCTTGCCGATGAAGCCCCGCGTCCCGCCCCTGCCGGGGAGCGAGGCCGGAAAGTCCAGTATCCCGTCCACCGCGCGGCTGCCGGCCAGCTGCATAACCTCGCTCCGGAGACGATCCTGGGTGGTCCAGAAGCGGGTGCCGTCTTCCAGTTCCACCTCTATCACATCGTCCGGGCGGCTCTCGATGACCGGCGCTTCGGCGGCGCCTTCACGTGCCGTGCTGATCCGGAAGGTCTGGACCGAATGTATGTTGAAAAAACTCTTGAATTCGTCGGGAACTGCGGGAGCTTCGGCATCGACTTTTTTTCCGGGGATGCGGAGCTTGATGGGGGTGGTGTCGGCGGTCATGGCGGCGGTCATGGCGGATACCTCCTGGAATTGCAGTGTGCTGATATGGATTAGTTTAAACTATAAAAAACAATTTAACCAGAAGGTAGAAAAGAGTACTCATTTCCCAGCGGGGGAGGGGACTTAAACGCAATACGGTTCACTTAAGGCTTAATCGTTCGCCCTGAGCCTGTCGAAGGGTGGGCGGTTAAGCCATTCATGCTTCGACAAGCTCAGCATGAACGGCTTAACGGAACAGTATTGGACTTAAACCCCGGCTGCAGCGGACCGTACTTCTTTCAGTATTCCCCCGGCATCGGCTGCCGCCAGCTCGTCGAAGAGCCTCAGCAATCGGGCGACGATGCCCGGCGCCCTGGTCAGGGAGCGGGCCTGCCTGAATGAATCTGCGGCGGCGGGCAGAACATCCGGGCTGCCGCATAGCGCCAGACCGCAGAGGGCCATGCCACGCGCCTCCAGCGCCCGGTAGTGATTGCCATTGATCGTGAGAATTGCGTCGGCTTCGGCAACGGAATCCCGGAAGGCCTGGGCGGCCGCGGCTGTATCTCCTTGCCGCAGGGCCGCCACTCCGAAATGGGCCAGGGCATAGTGGCTCATGCGCGGTTCCCGGTGCCGGGCCACCCGGCTCAGCAGCTCCAGCGCTTCCCCCGTCTCCCCACGCCTGAGCAGGACAACACTTTTGCCGCATGTGGCCGGAATCAAAAACTGGAAGTTGCCGGTTTCCTCGGCAATCAGGATCGCCTGGCTATAGGCATCCAGGGCCTGGTCCCACGCACCGGAATCACTGAAGATGTCCCCCAGGTAAGTCAGGTTGACCGATTCACTGTAGCGAAATCCGAGTGCGCGGGCCAGGTCAAGCGCCGCTTCGCATTCTGTGAGGGCCAGCCCGGTCTGTCCCAGTTCACCGTGACGCGCTCCGCAATTGCCCAGGTAGATCGTTTCCCCGAACCGGTCGCTGCTGCGCCGTGCGATATCCAGTCCCTGGAGGTGATACTCCAGGGATTGTGCGGTCTGCCCCAGGTCGGCGCTGAAGAAGCCGAGGTTGTTCAGCAGGCTCGCTTCCATGTTCTGGTCGCCCAGCGGGGTAACGCCCTGCAGTGCGATCGTGTAGCAGTCGATGGCGCGGCTCACATCGCCCAGATCGCCGTAGCAGTTACCCAGATTCCCCTGCAGGGCGGCAATGCTCCAGCTGTCGTTGGCGGTGCGGGCCAGTTCCAGCGCTTCTTCATAACAGTCGGCTGCGGTGCGATATTCCCCGATCCGGTAATAGGCCGTGCCGACGCTGTTCAGGCAGGCCTGTTTGACCGCCTGGTCATTCAGGTGTCCCCGCAGCTTCTCGTGCAGCTCGATCGCCATCCGGTAATGTCCCCAGATCAGCAGATAATCAAAATCGAACTCCAGCAGCACACCGGCCGCCGTGTCATAATCGCCCCCCTGGCAGCGCAGGTCGAATTCGGCCAGTTGCGGCGCCAGATCCTCAAGCCCTTTCCAGTGTTCCCGAGGTGTGCGGGCCAGCCGGAAGTATTCGGCACCCCGGTGCAGCAGGGCGAAGCTGGTAAAGGGGGGCGGCTCCAGAGTGCGATCGGCCACATCGCCCGGCGCGATCCGCTCGAAGGCGTAGCTCCGGTCGATGGGATGCAGGTGGTAGCGGCCCCGTTCCTTGCGGACAAAGTGCATGTTGGTCAGGCGGTTCAGGATCGGAGCGCTGTCGATGCCCGGCAGAAAAGGCTGCAGCAGGTAGTCGGCGGCTGCCGCAGTGGCGGGGCGGGCATAGACGGCCAGCGCCTGCATGACCTTTTCCGACACGGCATCCAGGCGGTTGAATGCTTCACCCACCAGGGATTCCACCACATTGGCCGGCAGCAGGTGCTGCGTATCACTCAACAGTTCTTCTATGGTGGTGAAGCGGTCGGCGGAGAGAATTGCGAAGAGCGCCTCCAGGGCGCGCGGAAAGCCGAGGGTGCGGCGGCGTGCCTCGCCCAGCAGTTCGTTGCTGGCCCCTTTCAGGCCGACCGTGCCGTCGGCGTCCATCGTGCGCAGGATGTTTTCGGCGTAGGGCGATTCGAGCCCCTTGTCCAGGTCGAGCCTCGTCTGGCGCCCCGGCTGCAGCAGGGCCAGGTCGTGGGGGGCGATCCGGGTCGTAATGATGACCTTGACCCCGTGGTGCGGCAGGGTCAGCAGGGCCCGCAGCGCTTCATCCAGCTCTCCGTCGCGGATGTTGTGATTCTCGGGCGTGACCAGCTCCTCGAAATTGTCCAGCAGCAGTACGTGGCAGCCGCCGGGAAACTTTTCAAGCAGGGCCGACAGTTTCATATCGACAGTTGAGCGCGCATCCTTCCAGAGCACTTCCAGCTGCCGGGCGCTTTCCTCGTCCAGCAGCCGCCCCAGGTCGGAGTAGATGTTGGCCAGCGTGATACGGCGTGTTCCGGCGGCGCTCAGGTAGACGATGCCGTCAACGGTGAAGGGGCCGCCATCGTCCGGCAGTTGGCCCCCCTCCAGAGATTTCAGCAGACGGCAGACCATGGCGGTCTTGCCGACACCGGCGCGGCCTACCACCGTCATCAGCCGTTTTGACTGATCCGCCAGAAATGCGCCTACCAGCCCGCTCTCCACCGTCCTGTCCTGGAAATAGCTCGGAGCAACCGTAGGCGGAGGATTGATAAAGCGGGTCAGCTTCGCCCGGGCGATCGGCCGAGCCGGAGTCCGTTCCCGTTCCAGCCCCCGCTCGATACTTTCCTGAACCCGCTTCGCAGCCCCCTGGGGGTCATCCACAATGGCCTGCTGGTCCGTAATCCGCTGGGTCAGCTCGTTGATCTCCTGTCTGATGCGCTCCTCTTCCGCCGGGTCGGCGGCGCGGCGCAGGTCACGCTCGGCATCGGCCAGGCGTTCCTGCATGCCGTGCAGCACCCCGGCCGGTTCCTTCCTCCATTGCAGATGAAGGCGCAACCGTGCCAGGGCGGCGCTATAATCCACGGTAAAATCGATGAACTGGCGGCTGTCCAGACGGAACGGCAGCGCCGTGCCGCTCTCGATCAAGAGCGGGATGATCGGCTTTTTGCACTTGAGCGCCCGGCTCCACTCCGGCTTGCAGACCGAGTTGTCCGACACGCTGTCCTTTGTCATCAGAAAAATCAAGGCCTCACAGCTGCTGATCGCCTCGGCAATCTGCCGGTCCCAGTCATCGGCCGGCTGCAGTTCCCGTTTGTCGAGCCAGATCTTGAAGGAAGGGGGACCGGCCTGTAGCTCGTCGCAGAGGCGCAGCGCAAAGGGTAGGGTGGGTGAAGGATAGCTGATGATGTAGTGGTTCATGGATGTGACCTCTGAGAAATAAGTTTATGTCAATTGGATGCCATTCACTATTTCTGACGGTGGCGGTGCAACCGCTGGTCAGGAATAAAAATGAACGTCTCAAACGCGAACATGAGAAGGGTTTTCGGGGGTTGGATTATGGATTTATTAATGTTCTTATTGTTCATGGGTGACTCATTCAGTTTGCGGCAAAGTGACATTGTGTGAGATTGACTCTGAAGAACTTGGAAGATGAAGCGGTTGATGGCTTTCATAGCCATTTCCAGGTGGAGCAAATTTCGGCGATTGACTTAGCGATGCGGTCGAATGTCTCGGTTTGCAAGGGGAGTTGGGGGAACAGTGTTGCGCCGATTTGTAGAAAAACTTGGCGTTCAGTGTTTTCAAAACAGTGAAGGCAGTTATTGGTGTGCAACAGAGCAGTGGTTTTGTCCAATTGAGGTAACAGGCTGGCCAGAGTATGCTCCTGCCACCCTTCGTCCTCGATAGAGTGGGCGGAGTCAAGTACCTGGCGTAGCTTCGGTGCGTTTTCCTCACCACTCAACTGCCAGTTCACAGCGGCCAGTGCCCGCGTTCGCCTCCTTCCGTAGTACCCGATGGTAGAATCTCCTTCGCGTACATGTCGTGGCGTCGGTGAGTTACCCACACTGCTCAACTGCCCGGCTATGGCCGCCCACGCCAGTGCCCGCGACCCTTCGTCCCTTATGTCGAGCGCTGCTTCGAGCGCCTGGCGTAGCGCCGGGGCGTTCTCCTCACCGTTTAATTGCCCGGCCATGGCTGCCAGAGCCTTTACCCGAGACCCTTGGTCTCTTATAGCGAGAGCTGTGTCAATGGCTTGGCATAGTACCGTCGCCATCTCCTTGCCACTCAACTGCTTGGCCACGGCGGCCAGCGCCGGTGCCCGCGACTTTTCGTCCCTGATGACGAGAGCGGCGTCAAGTGCCTTTCGTAGCGCCGTCGCCTTCTCTGGCTCGTTCAACTGTTCGGCCACGGCGGCCAGCACACTCGTCCGAGCCCATTCGTTCTCGATGGCGAGTGCGTCGTCGAGTGCCATTCGTAGCGCCGTCTCCCTCTCCTCACCGTTCAACTGCCCTGCCACGGCGGTCAGCGCCTCTGCCCGAGATCTTTTGTTCCCGATGCCGAGAGAGGCGTCAAGTGCCTTTCGTAGCGCCGGGGCGTTCTCTTTACCGCTCAAATGCACAGCCACTGTGGCCAGCGCCTCTGCCCGAAACCATTCGTCCTCGATAACGAGAGCTGCGTCAAGTGCCTTACGTAGTGCCGGCGTTTTCTCTTCACTGCTCATCTGTCCTGCCACTGCGACCAGTGCCTTTGCTCGAAGCCTTTCGTTCCCGATGGCGATGGCGGCGTCTAGTGCCTGACGTAGACTCTGTGCGCTCTCCTGTCCGTTCAACTGCCTGGTCACTGTGGCCAGCGCCTCTGCCCGAAACCATTCGTCCTCGATGGCGATAGCTGTGTTGAGTGCCTTGCGAAGTTCCGTCTCTTTCTCCTCACCGCTTAAATGCACAGCCACTGCGACCAGCGCCTCTGTCAAAGACCATTCGTTTCCGATGGTGAGGTCGGCTTCTAGTGCCTTACGTAACACCTTCTCCTTCTCCTCACCGTGTAATTGCGTGGCCACAGTGGTTAACGCCTTTGCTCGAAGTTTTTTGTTCCCGATGGCGAGAGCCGCGTTGAGTGCCTTGCGAAGTGCTGTCTTTTTCTCCTCACCACTTAAATGAACAGCCACGGCAGTCAGCGCATCTGCCCGCGCCCCTTCGTCCCTTATGGCGAGTGCGGCGTCGAGTGCTTTGTTTACAGTGCTAGTTCGTATAGCTCCTGCAAGTATGTCTGTCCCCAGAAGCAGCGTGAAGAGTTTGCTTACTTGATCTATTGAAGGCATCTTCTCCGCGACGCTCAAAGCACGCTCCGGTGACCAGAGGCCGCTCTCAACTGCAACAACAACCAATTCCGGGACATAGTTACCTGCAAGCGAGTTGATGCTCGTTCTGATCAGTCCGTAATGAAAGCAGTCAGCCATATACGTTTCACCATCTGCCAGCCTATCGTTGACCATCTCCCATGTCACGGCCAGATCGGCGAGGTAGCCTGAATAGATATAGCCACTCTGCGGTATCCGTGCATGTAGCCACCCGTCATTGGCGAAAAGAGAGCGCAACTCATTGTAATTTTCTGAATTGGAAAGATGGTATGCGAGGTGATCCCAGAGATAGGGTTCTTTGGGCGATAACGCCGTCCATCCCGTCGCGGGACGGTACAGGGAAAGCAGGATTTCATGCAGCTGAACGATACCATGCTTCTGCTGCTCGATGAGATAAAGGCGGATCACGTCATGGAACCGGATTTGCCGGTTTGTCGGGTTGAAATTCAATAGTAGAGATAAGTTGAAGAGATGTTCACATAGTGCTTCCACATCAAATTCATCGAGTCCGCCTGTTTTGCCCCACAAGGCCTCAAGGGTTGCAAGCGGTATATCAATGTCTTCGGGAAAGACGGCAAGCTCGGAGAAACGCTCGTTCTCTTCCGGGCTCAACAGTTCCAGGCTGACACCGATGGTCTTCGCCACGGCCTGATGCCGATCTTCCGCGTTCCGGGCATCGAAGAAAGTCAGCCCTTTGCGATCCAGGGCCTTGTTGACGTATGTCAGCGCTTCCGGTAGCGACTGTCCCTGGTTGTTGACCCGCTCCCGTAAGGCACCGTTTACCAGCTTCAAGAGCGTAGGCCACTCACCGAGGCGCTTTGCCAGGGCCTCCAAAAATGTCTGCTCTGACTTTTGCGTCACGATGCCTGCGCACAGGAGTTGCACCGCTTCAACCTGTCTCATGGCATCAACATCGACCCGTTGCGCCGACTTCGGCAAGGTGTCCACCATCCGGGTCGTGACGAGCCGGGCGCAACGTGGCCCTCCCTGGAGAAAGGGTTTTAGATGGGCTGCGTTCCAGACATCGTCTATGATCATCAGGATGTCCCGGTCAGCCAGCAATTCAGACAGTCGGGTTGTGGCCGCCTCTACTGATTTGAAACCCGGTCGTACTTTGCCGAGCAGGTAGATCAGGTCTTCAAGCTTGCCGATCAAATCTCCCGGCTTTTCTCCGAGAGTTACCCAGAGGATGCCCTCGTCAAAGGCGTTATGGATGTCTTCGTTATGGCAGAGCGCCTTGGCGAGGGTTGTTTTGCCGTAGCCGCCAGCACCTTTGAGGGCCGCTGTAATTGCGATTGGTTCCTCCCGTTTACGATTCAGGAGAAGTGAGAGCAAGGCGTCGAACTCGACCGGTCGAGGTACGAAATCCTCGGGAAGTTCTTCAACCATGAAGGGGATGCGGGTTTGCTGACAGCGGGTGTTAAGGTCGTTGACGAACTTGATCCACTCATGGTCCAGATCATACCAGTGTGAACTGGACATCCAACGTGGTAACAGAGAAAAATCGAGGTTGGAGGTGGCCTTGACCGGATAGACACAAACCCCCTGCTGCCGAGCATAGCGCCATTCCTTGCGGACCATTTTGGAGGAAATAGCGTTGGGAGACATGACGAGGACCATGAATTCTACTTGATCAATGGCCTCGGTGATTTGCAGCCACCAGTCGCGCCCACCCTCCATGGCGGCCCGGTCCTGCCAGAGAGGAATTCCTTCTTTCTCCAGCCGTTCACGGAGCTTAAGTGCGAATTCCTCTCCGTCGCTACGGGCGTAGGAGATAAAGACGCGAGGTGTGATGAGGCTGGTCATGAATGAGCTCCTTTGTTTCAGTGAAGTGGACGTGCTGCTGAGCTAGGCGACGATGACTGTTTTGCGAATGTAGCCGCTGCTAATCATCGCGAACAGGTTCCCTCCCCCAGCGGGGGAGGGTTAGGGAGGGGGAAAAGACTGCAGATTCCACTGCACCCCCCTCCCAACCTTCCCCCGCTGGGGGGAGGAGTTCCTTTCGATGACACATGTATCACCTGGCGGAAGATTAGCGCTAATCAGAACACAATATCATCCAGATCCCTCAACTCGATGTACCCATGGGGCAATTGCAAGGCTGATGCAGCTTCCGCAGCCGTCAATGACCGCCGGCTGAGTTGTTTTACATTTTCGAGAGGGTCGCGTCGGGACAAGGAAGTTTTTTTTGCGCCATACACAAATTTCAAACCGGTCAGACGTTCTATTTCAGAGATCTTTACCTGGAAGTTTTTGAAAGGCCCGACCGGCAATGCAGCCGCCGGTTCAACACCAAACTGGTTTATGACCTCCTTCTGGCTGGCAAGAAATGCGGTCGCAAAAAGCTTACCCGCCGAATTCTTCGCCGCCACTATTTTCCAGTACTGCTGGGGATATTGAATGTTCCTGTAATCCGGATCGCTGTCATCGAAAACCGGCCCGGTGATTATCTGGGCATTAAAGTTACCGTTTAAGACCGAATCCTCAAGAACATGAAATTCGATTCCCTGCCAAATCTGCCTGTTCTGATTGAAGCGTCTGTGCTGCGGGGTGCAGTTGGTGAAGTGATTTGTATCGCCGGCCGAAGCGAGCGCAAATCGGGGAGTGGAACCATATTCAAGATCCTCGCGCCGGGTGAGATGGCCGCGGTCGAAATTGTTGCTGGTGTAGTAGGACTCACCGACCTGGGCTTCGCGGGGAATGCGCGGATCAATGCGCCAGACATCCCCCGGGCGGTTCATCGCATAACGATCGGCAAAACTTACATTTGCCGCGCTGTAGATGGCAAAGCGGCGCTTCCGGTGCATGACGACGCTGTAGTTGTGGTATTTGAGCTCATAGTCATTGCTGCCGATCAGCTTTGTCGCTTCCTGGCTCAGTGCCGGAGACAGGACGGGGAGGGCGATGCGGAATGACGGACTGCCCCCGCCGATGAAGTCCGGGTCATATCCTTTGCGGCTTCCGTAATCACTGTCAAAAGGGGCATCGTTCTTTGCCATTCTATTCACTGTGGCCCCGGATTCCGGCATCCTTTCCTGTCCAGTCAGGCTGCTTGCAGATATTGAAGAGGCGGTTATCTCAACGGGAGAGCTGATCTGCAAAGTAATCTCGATCGGAATCCTTACTGTTTGGACATTGTCCTGTGCCATGGGGGTATCCTTCCGTTACCAGCGCACAAGTTCAACCTGGTATCCCTTGTCTACGCCGAGAATGATGTTCACATTGTTCGTTCCGTTTTTAATTCCCACACTTTAATGTTCTTGCGTTCCAGGATCTGATCAATTTCCCTTGGTCCAATATTGTGATCGCACAACATCTGCACCGAATTGCCATGGCCGTGCTTGGCAATGTAGGGGGGGATTTCGCTTGTAAAGTCAACGGCAAATCCCCCTAAATCCCCCTTTCTCAAGGGGGACTTTGTTGTGATGTTTTTATATGTCTGGGTAGTATTAGTGTTCAGCCAGCTGCTCCACAATCTCCCGCAGCGCCGAGGCCTGCTGCTTGACCTCCTTCCGTTTGCTGCCGTCTGCAGCCATATCCGCCAGGAAATCCAGGTGATCGAGCACCGAACGGAACTCTCGCGGGCTTGCGCCGCGTGCCCTGGCATGACGGTAGGCATTGACGATCGCCTGCTTCTGCTCGTCCAGGCTGCTGCCGGCAAGTGCCTGAACCAGGTCGCATTCAGGCTTGACGACGCTGTTCCAGAAGTTCGGGTTCTGCCGGTCCTGCTCTTCGGCATAAGCCCGCGCCTTTTCGCACCACTCCCCGATTTTGGCCGGAGTGACTTCCGCTTTCTCTCCGTACCAGCCCAGCAGAATTTCAGCTGCCAGCCAGTTGAGAAGCGGATATGGATATAGCTCGTTGCGCTTCTCGTCGTATATTTTTTCGTGCGCTTTCAGGTAATACTCGGCCATCTTCGATAAGGCTTCTTTCCGTTGAGCCCCCTTTGCAATACAGGCCTGGCGCTTGCGGGTGCCTCCCATCAGGCTCAGGCGTTCCGCGGTCTGGTTGAACTTCAGCAGTCTGTCCAGATCATCGATCGAATCCTGGATGAGCTGTTCGGGGGATGGCGTGCCGGTCGGTACATTTCCGCTGCGCTTCAACTCCACCGCCCAGCGGCTCTTGAAGTTGGCCCGCTGCTCCACTACTTTCATCGGATATTCGGCCTTCTCTCCGCTAATGGCCGTATCCAGGTGCTCCAGTGCCTGTTTGAACATGCCCTGCTCACCATAGACGAGCCCCAGGGCTGCTGCCAGATCCGGACGCTTGAGCCAGCTCTCATCCTTGACCTTGACCGACTGCACGACCGCCTCCACCTCGCTGCCGCAGTCGTCACCCAGGCGGGCCCGGCTGGTCAGGTTGTCCAGGTCAGTCACCACCTGTATCGGTGAAAGGTACTTGATCAGCTGGGGACTCTTTTTGCCCGGCGTGCGGGGGCGCAGGCGGAAATCCGGATCGCCGTAGCACTGGTAGGCTCCCCAGGTGTTGGAGGTGCCGTGCCGGTCGAAGGTCTCTTCCCGGGCGGCGCGAACCGCGTCGCCGAATTTGTCGGCGGCCAGCAGGTGCCGGTAGAAGCTGGTGGCAAAGGTCTCGGCCGCGGCGTCGTCCACCGCCCAGCCGGCTGCCACGACGGCCTTGACCCCCATCCGGATGAACTGGGCCGCGATGTTGGCGGCCAGCCGGTGGAAGTGGGCGGGGCTTTCCGTCGCATTACCGGCGGCCACGCTTCCCAGGTGGCAGCAGTTGATGAAGACCAGTTCCGGCACCCAGCGCATCTGCTCCACGTCTCCCGGCGTCAGGAAAACCTTGTCGCCGATGACCATTCCCGAGACCTTCCTGATCTGGGGAATGGGAGTCTGGTCGCAGCATTCGCAGGGGGCCGGCGTGTCGATCGGAAGCTCCTGCTCATGCACGCCGTGGCCGGCCAGGTGCAGGACCCGGTAGCCGTTGTCGTGGAGCCCGGCCAGGATCTCGCTGGCATCGGTGCGGATCTGACGGGTAACGGTGAAGCCGTTCTGCTGCAGGACATCGGCCACGGCCACGGCCTCCTTGCGGGCACCCTCAAGGCTTGGGAAGTATCGGGCGTATTCTCCGGTAACGAGCGGATCGCCCACCACGTAGACGGTGTCCTCCAGGGTGATGGCCGGCCGTTCGCGGAAAACGCCGGTCTTGAACTGGCGCAGCATGCCGGCCGTGACGGCCGGCGGCTTGTCGCCGCTGCTCCAGCGGTCCTCCAACAGCTCCCAGGGATAGCTGCCCGACACCTCGTCCACCACCAGGACCACACTGAGCTGGTTGGGTGCCAACTCCTTGAGCCGGTTGGGGATCAGCATTTCGAACAGGGCGTGGGTGACCTTTGTGTCACGGCTGGTGTCGGCGATGGTCTGGCGGATCAGGTTCTCCGCCAGGCGCAGCTGGCCCGTCACCAGGCTTTCTTCGGCCCGGGCCCGGTCGGTCAGGGCGATGAAGCGGAGCTCGTCTTTCTTCTTGTCATGGATGATCTCCAGCCGGTGCCACCAGTTGGGAGCCTCTTCGAACTGGACCCTTCGCCGTCCCCCCTCGCCGGTTTTCACACTCCGTTCCTGCCAGATAAAGAGATCGGCCAGGGCCCCGTCCTGCAGCGCCCGCTCCAGATCGAACGCAGCCTGGATGGCAATGTCCTGCCACAATTCCATTAATTCGACCGTATCGATGCAGACCTTGTTGCTCAGCTTCTGGTCGTGGAGGAGCTTGTTGGCGGCGGCCACGCCCCTCAGGATCGCCTCGATCGAGTCGCGTGCCGTCATGCCGCCGGCGCCGGTGCCGATCAGCAGGCTGGTGATCCTGGCGGAACGGGGCACCCCGCACAGGGTTCCGAACCGTTCATCCGGGCATTCGGCCACATGGATCGCGTACTGCAGGGCCGCCTGGGTGATGGCCGCCTGCAGGCCGCCTGGAGACAGTTCGCCGACCCGCCCCAGGCCGATCACGATCGCGCCGGCCGGTTTGCCGTAGCGGTCGGGGTTGAGCACCACTTCGCAGGTTCCCAGCTTGCCGGGGTAGAGCCCCAGTCGGTGCCGTTCCCGCAGTCGTCCGTCCAGGGCCTTGTCCAGGTAATCTTCGGCGCTGACGATCGTGTCGCCGGCGTAGTGGCCGACGACCACCGGGTGCAGCGCGTAGCCCAGGTCGCCATGGGTGATGGAGACATTGATCTTGGGCAGGCGGGTCGTGGTTTTCTTTCTCCTGCGGCTGCTGCCGGCCCCCAGCATGCTGCCGGCCAGCTCCCTCTCGTCCGGCAGGGTCGGCGGAATTTCGCGGGCCATGATCGTCCGCTGCTCCAGCGCCGCAGATCTGATCCCGGCCGGCGGCGTCGTGGCCAGGCGGGCCGTGGCGCCGTTTTGCAGCAGTTCCATATAGGCCGGGAAGGCCTCCTCGTGGGCCGGCAGGTCGCCGTGCTCCACCTCCGGCAGATACCAGGTCTTGACGTTCTGCGGGATGCCGGTGTCCCAGGGGACCTTGCCGTCGCCGCGGGCGGTGGCCTCGAAGGCGATTACGTGGCGATCCGGCTGGATGTGTTCCGGATCCTTTTCCGTCTCCAGGCGCCATGCGACAGGGGTTTCTTTGGCCTGGCCGGCCACGTACAGGGTGCGCTCGGGGTCGAGGGGGGGTGCCAGGATCGTTTCCCAGGTGCGTCGCGCCTGCAGCAGGTCGTCCCGATTGGGCAGGGGCGACTTCATCAGCTGCATGTCGTCGTCATGTTTTTGGAACTCCTGCCAGATATCCATTCCGAAATACTGATAGTCGTTGTCGATCGGGAGCAACTCCAGTACGCCGGGGAAACGGACGATCAGCTCCAGCAGCTCGGCCCAATCCCGGGTGAAATCCAGCAGTGCCAGCTGCTGGAGCGTCGTGGCATAGCCGGACAACAGCCGGACGATCTCGTAGGAGCCGCCGTTGGGGGTGCCGAGCATCACCAGCCGGCCGCCGCTGTGGGCTGTCATGCGTCGCCAGACCTCGGGGTTTTGTGCCATCATGGCCCGCGCCACCAGCCCTCCCATGGAATGGGCCAGGATGCGCACCGGTTGGTTCGTCCCGCGCTGCTGGATCTCGTCCAGCTTGGTGTTGACCTGTTTCGCCAGGGCCTCACCCGCTTTCAGGATAGAGCGGCGCCAGTCATAGGGGAAGGGGACCACCTCGTGGGTTTCACCCAGTCGCTTGATAAGCTCGCCGTAATATTCCTGAAAGGGCTCCTTGGGCGTTACATCCCGGTTGACCTCCAGCTTCCCGAACTTACCCAGCATCAGATTGAGTTTGCCGAGCCAGATCTCGTCGCCATCTGCCTCCAGGGTGCTTCCCATGATGCCGGGCAGTACGAAAACCACCGGCAGCGGACCCTGGGGAGCGCGTTTCAGGATCGCCCGGGCCGGCTCCTTCTCCGGGGCCAGGGAGATGGGGCGGAAGCCGCCGTCCGAGCCGTCGCTGCGCAGCAGGCCCGCTGCCAGCATCCGCACCGTTTCGTCATTTTTGAAATAGCTGAAGTGGTTCACCTCCGACCCGCTGTCCAGGTGGAAACGTCCGCCGTCCGCCCGTTTCAGCCCGCCGAACATGGCGCCGGTGTTGACCACGATGTCGCACTCGTCCTCGAAGAATTGGTCCAGCATCAGCTCCTTCAGCCGGCCGAAGAGCCCTTTGCCTTCCGTATCGCCGGAGATGACCGACAGGTCGGACTTGACCTGCAGCGCCGGGAAGTTGAGAATCCGCACCAGCGGCGAGCCGGGCATCATCGCCTCCAGCCCCGGCAGCTGGCTCGGGTCGTCGTGCTCTGCGATCAGGGAGATCAAAAGCTGCAGCGGGAAGTTATAGGGTAGGACCAGGTCGTTCAGCATCTTTACCACCGAGAGCCAGCGGTCGAGCTTCCCGGAGGCCAGGGTCGTCCCCCGGGACGGGCTGGCGACCCGCACGAAGCGCTCCACGGTGACCTTCTTCTTTTCCAGCGTCTCGATCAGCTCGCGCAGCTGTGCCGCCTGTTTCTTTTTTGCGTCATCCTGTTTGCCCGGTTTGCCCACCCCGGCCGCCAGCTCGAAGATCTCTCCGATGCGGGCGGGCGACAGCGGTTCGGTCCCCTGTACCCGTTGTCCCAGACAGAGCAGGTCTCCCACCAGCCCGCCCCGCGAGTGGCTCACCAGATGCAGCCGCGCCCCGTCCGGCAGCTGCCGTGCCAGGGCCAGGGCGTTCTCGATCGGGCTTTCGGTCAGGGTGTAATGCTCCCAGGCGTAGGCCTGGCCGTAACGGCGGGCAAACTGGCTGCGGGCATCGCCGCCGGCGCTGTTTTTCGGATCCCAGAGCCCCTTGAAGCTCCCCTCGCAGCTGGACATGGTGCCGTGCAGGAAGAGCAGGATCGGCTGCCCGGCCGTTAATGCTTTGGAGGGAGTCATTCCGAAATTATTTCCCAGCTCCACCCGGTAGAGGCCCGGCTCGTTCCCCTTGAGCTGGTGCCGCTCCACCGCACGCCCCACGGAACCGGCGATCTTGTCCGCAACCAGGCCAGCCGCCGCATTGCTGACAAGGCCGCCTGCCGCGCCCGCCAATCCCCTGGCTCCCCGCTTGCCTCCGACAGCGGGCGCCGGTGGCGGTTCGGCCGAACGATCCCACTTGTAGACCGTTACCCGCCGGATCTTCTGTTCAGCCGCTCCGCCCCGTGCCGCCGCACCCCGGCGGGATAGGGCCGGGGCTATCTCCCAGACATCCTCACTGCCAGCCGGAGCCGCACCCCGTGCCCGCTGCGCGCCGAAATCCCGATAGAGTGAGCCGGGACGCAGCCAGAGAGTGATGCCGCCGTCCAGCTCCACTTCGCAGACCTGGCCGGCCTGGCGTTCCCCTTTGTCCGGTGGCGGCGTCAACTCCACCGTCACCGCGCCGCCCGCTGCCCGGGCAGACGAGGTTACATCGATCACTTCCTGGACCGTGATGGTGAAGGGGAGGTCGGCAAAAGTTTCTTTCACAAGTTCATCGGTTTTGGTGTTGGTGTCGCTGGATTTTCCGGGGATTTTCAGTTTCGGGGCCATGGTTTGGTTCCTCCGTGGGGCGTTTGTCATGACGTCTGTTTGAATATGTCTATTAGATTTTTCCGGACCTGGACTTGATTGGCGGCGAGGCGATTCGGATCTGCTTGCAGCAACCAGGCTAGATGATTATTAATTACTTCAGCTGTTGTGTCCATTTTCTGAAAGAGCACTAAGGTAATTAACAGGCTCCATGCACTTAGGGTCGTGTAGGGGTGCTCACTCCCCAGAATACGGCGTCTGGCCTCCAGGACCTGCTGCTGGAGGTCGCGGGCGCCGGGGAGGT
>CAYQTC010000002.1:0-63118 GCA_964420435.1 uncultured Geobacter sp. | reverse complement strand
ACCTGCTGCTGGAGGTCGCGGGCGCCGGGGAGGTCCCCCTGGTCGGAGAGTGTTCGGGCCAGGTTGTTCATGGCCCTAAGGGTGTCGGGGTGCTCGTCCCCCAGGATACGGCGACTTGCCTCCAGGACCTGCTGCTGGAGGTCGCGGGCGCCGGGGAGGTCCCCTTGGTTGGAGAGTGTTGGGGCCAGGTTGCTCATGGCCGCGAGAGTGTCGGGGTGCTCGCTCCCCAGGATCGTAGTGCCACCCTCGATCGATCTGCGGGCAAGGGCCTCTGACGTGCGATAAATACCGGCCTCCAAAGTCAAAACGGCAGCCCTATTCAAGGTGCCTACGAGAAGTTCGACGTCGATATTCTGCCAATTACCGACGCTGGCTGTCCGCAGAATATGGGGGGTCAGAACCACACCTTCCGGCCAGGTCTGAGGATCCTCGGGGTCTTCGGGTAATCCCTTGCCAAGGAGGTGCGCCGCTGTCTGCAGGTCTTCAGGCTGTCCGAACAGGACGACAAAAACCTCCTGGGTCAGTCGATGGAGCTGCAGGCCGTCACCGATGACAGTACCCCGTACTTCAATTGTGAGACGCGTGGCCAGGCCAAAGCGCACCAACTCTCCGAGGGTCTTGGTCCAGGCGAGTGGATTGCCGGCTGCCTTTTGCAGGTCTGCTGGCAACAGCTCATGGCTCGTTTTAAAAAGAGATATGGGGATAGGTTCGGGGGCAAGACATGCGCAGAGCCGCATCAGCTCCATCGCCGCCGGTGAGAGGCGCTCTGCGGCAAGGCTCAGTGTGGCAACAACACTCCGTTCGTAGCCGGTGGCCGGCCGCCCTTCCTGCAGCAAGGGGGCGCTGGTGTCAACTGATGCCAGCATTGCCAGATAGTCTGCCACCGGAGTGCACGTATCATCCATAAACGCGGCCGCCTGCTCCAGGGCCAGCGGCAGTCCGCCTAGTCGCTCGGCCAGGGCGGCCATCAGTTCGTCCTCCGTCCGGTCCGGCAGACGGGAAGCGAGGAAGGCGGCACCCTGCACGATGTTCCATGTCTTCACCTCGAGAGGGATTGCAATGCTGGCCCAAGCAGGGTTGCGGGAGGTTATCAGGATGTGATGACGTGCCAGTTGCTGCTGCTCTTTGAACGGCTTGAAGTAGGTGCGCAGTTCGTCCGGGGCGTCGGCGTTGTCAAAGACCAGCAGCCAGCGTGGTTGCCGGGCGAGCCAGCGGAGCGCAGCAGCAAAGGGGGCTTCCCGCTCGTCTCGGGGAATGTTGCAATCCTTGCAGAAAGCCTCAAAATCGGCTTCCAGAAGACCTGTACGTTCGGCCCGAAACCACCAGACGCCGGCATACTCATCCTGCCGGTCGATGGCGAACTTGAGAGCCAGCTGGGTTTTACCACATCCTCCCATGCCATGGAGCGCCACCGGCAAATGGGTTGTGGTTGCGTCGCCAAGGGGCAGGGCCTTGTCGAGAGCGGCCAGCTCTGCCTCCCGGCCGGAAAAATGGTTGCTCACCAGATCCCCTGCAAAGCGAAGATATCGCTTGCCCGGTTCATCGATTAACGGTTTCGGCTCAGGCATGCCTGGCACGGCGGCCAGTATACGGACCAGTTCCGCCAGTTGGGTGTCGTATTCGTAGCTTTTGCCCCGCAAGGTCAAGGCATCGCAGCGTGCAAGCCCTGCCAGGTCGTCGGGCAGCGTTTTGGCCTCGGGCATGGGGGTGTCGTCGAACAGAACCGGAATCACCTTCTTCCCCAAGCCCAAGGCCAGGGCGATCTCATGGCGGACGAAGTCATGCGGGTCATCAAGGCGGCGTTTGTCGTCCTTGTCACGGGCATCCAGCCAGTCAGGGCCGATCAATGCCACCAACGCCAAAGACTGGGATACACCGTCGCGAAGCCGGTCGGGGAAGTCGTCACCGGATTCGATGGTGTCCCGATCGAAGAAAATCCGTTCCCGATCGAAGCGACGGCACAAGTCCCGGTGCAGTGCCCGAGCATGGCCAGCGGCATCGTTTCTCCGGTAGCTGATGAATACTTCACACCCTGTCATGGTTACTCCCTGAACAGTGATCGTCTTGTAGTCCCCTCCCCCGCTGGGGGAGGGCCAGGGAGGGGGAAGCTTGCTGCTTTGGCGTGTTGCCTCCCTCCCAACCTCCCCCCGCTGGGGGGAGGAGTTTCTTTTTATTTCACCTTCCCAACCCCGCCAGATACGCCACCAGAAACTCATCCCACGAGCTCTGCTTGGTGAAATCCAGTGTTTTGTAGAGCGGCGACAGCGTTCGTTTGGGGAAGTAGATCGAAATCCCCTTGGAGTTGTCCACGGCTGCCCCCTTGAATCCGCTGGCGACGATGGCTGCTGTTGTGGCCTGTTTGACTGCGGCGCTGGCGGTTTTGACGGCCGGGTTATTGACCCCTTTATCTAGCAGATCACACAGATCCAGCAGATCGCAGTAGTCGTCGTAAGGACGGCTGTACTCCTGAACCAGGGCCCGTGCATTGACCAACGCGGTGCGGGCGGTTGTGTCGGCCAGGATGTTCTTGAGTGCCTTGGCCAGGCCGTCCACTGCGGTGGCCAGCGGTTTCAGAACCGAGAGCTTTACGGCTGACTGGGTGACGATGTCACTTGCTTTGTAGGAAGCGAGATACTCTTTGACGATGGTTTTCGAAAGCTCTTCCGGTGTCATGGCCGGCTTGGCGGCCAGGGCCTTGAGGATACGGTCGTAGGGCCACCCTTCGCCCGGTTCGGTCTCTTCGGAACCGACTCCGTATTCGGCCAGGTCGCGCATCTGGTAGTACACTTCCATCATGCTCATCAGGCAGGCGTCCATGCCGAGGATGTCGATCTTCCGTTTCAGTTTTTTCTTGATAGTGGTCATGATCTTTTTCAGCTCGACGTTATCCAGGAAGTCCTTGGCCTGGTCGTCGAAAGCGATCCCGCGCTGATTGACGGCGGATGCCACCGTGGTGCTGAACAGGGCCCGGCGTGTTCGTGATATGCCGGCGCGGGCCTGGGCCAGGGGAAGGGTTTTGGCACTGACGGTTGCGCCACGGGTGGCAACCGGCTGCTGCTTGCGGCTTACCGGTGGTGCGGAGCCGCTGAATACGTAGCCCTCGAACAGGTTGGCATCATCCCAGCCGGCGCCATGGTTCCAGAGCACCAGCAGGTAATGATCGGCCGGGTAGTTCGTAACCCCCCAGGTGACAAAATCCTCCAGCACCTTCGGGTCGCCCATGTTGGTTTCCCCCAGGGTCTGCACGGCGTCTTTGGCAACCGTAGTCCCTTTTTTCAGATAATAGCGTGTTGTGGCTAACTTCGCCCCGGCCCGGTCAAACTGTGCCAGGACGGCAATCTGATCACTGCTGCCGATCTTTTTCATTTCGTTCAGATCGACAGCACCGGCGCTGTCCAGGTTGTTGTCGCCGGCCAGGTAAACCATGATGGTCCAGTTTCTTGTGGTGTTTGCATTCGTTGGCATGGTGTTCTCCTTTTAGGTTTGATGGGCTTCCTATCCAATTCCAAATCAAAGCGCTATCTGCGTTGGCTCGTCTTCGGCACCTCAACGTACTGATTAGTACGCCTCGGCACCTCAATCCTCACCGTCTTGATTTCATCTTTGATTTGAAATTGGTATTAAGCCTCGCTGCCTGTATGTGCGCCAGTAGTCGTGATCCGGGTATTAATTGGAAATGTTCTGCATGTTGATAATTATACTGAGCTTTTTTATTAAAACAAGATAACATAATGAATGAAATTGAGTTTGTATAATTTAAGAACCTCTCTTGTTATGATTATTCCCATACGATGTAACTGATTTTCAACACCCCGGGGCTTGGGCCGACCGGCTCCAGGAGTCTGAAAGCGCCCAGGTTGCCGCGGTTGGTCTTGACACAGACGGTTATGCTTGGCGGCAGTTTATCAACCGGAAAACGGTTTTCAGACATTTTTGCACGGGAACAGCCTGTGAAATCACCGGTTCCGCGAGCAATGCCCATGGTGGCTCCGTTTCTGGGCGTCAGGTAGCGCTCGGTTGCGGTCACCGCCTCGAACCAGATATCCGAATCACCGCTTTGCACTTCCCTGCCGGAATCCAGGTCGAAAAGATAGGTCTGGCGAACCTTCAGATTTCCCTTGGCGAGTACTTTCACTGCAGGTGTGACGACGGGCGGCTGCGGCGGTTCTTCTTTCGGCGGTACCGCCACCCACAGATCGACAATTGTGCCTCGTTTTACCTGGCTGCCGGCCTTGATCCGGCTGTCTCCTCTCACGGACTGTTGGACAACCGTGCCGGGGCGTATTTCCCCGACCGGTCGCGGGGTCTCTTTTCCAGGCTGAAGTCCGGCCTCCTTAAGCATCTGCACCGCTCGCTCCAGCGGCTGCCGCACCACATTCGGCATGGTTGCCATCTCCGGTTCGGCCGGCGCTGCCGCTATAACAAGTTCCACTGTCCCGCCAGGTTCGAGCCTGTCTCCAGCCTTCGGGAAATGTCGCAATACCGTTCCGGCGGGCATTTCGCTGCTTTCCTGTTTTCCCCCGACTGCCATTCTGAACCCCTGTTTCATCAGTTCAATTTCGGCTTTTTCCAGCGTCAGCCCCACCAGGTTCGGAACCACCGGCTTTGCGGCAGGGGCTTTTGGAGGCTTCTTAGGTTCTTGAACTTTCGGTGGCTTTTGAGGCTGCGCTGCCGGAGAATCCGGCGCGGTAACGGTTGCCGTTGCGACCGGTTTTTGGGTGGGAGCAGGGGCATCCGGCTCGGGAGGCGTTTTTCCGGTTGAGGTAGTTACTGGCGGGCTTCCTTTGAAAAGCTTTACAAAAGCGTCACGAAACGAGTCGATTCCGGTGAAAAGTCCTGTCAGTGCCAATAGTACGGCGGTGATGGAGCTGATCAGCCAGGTAAGGCGGTTCTTTTTGCCGCCTTCTTCTTTTTTGACTGTGCCGCCAGTTGACGGGGCCGCTTCCGTTCCGCCGGCCATGACTTTTTCCAGGGTCTCGACCAGCTGACCCAGGTCCGAATCCCAGTGATTGTCATTGATCTCTATGGCATTGCGGCGGGCCAGAAGTTTCAGTTCCTCCGGCAGTGCCTCCTCTTCCGGCATTTCCGCATTCTGCACCAGTACCGGGATCACCCGGATGGTTCGACGCAGGGCACTTCCCACCTCCAGGCGGATGAAATCCTTTGGATCATCCAGACGGCGCCGCCCGGCCGCGTTGGTGCAATCAATCCAACGCCGGCCGATCACCACCAGCAGCACGGTGCAGGAACCAACCGCCCGGTCGATGGCTTCCACGAAGTCCACCCCCGGTTCGATGGCCGAGACATCCATGAATACCCGGCTTTTACCGAACTTCTCCCGGAGCCGGTCGTAAATCCGGCCGGCATGTCCGGCGCTCTCTTCGCGGCGATAGCTGATGAATATGCCTTCCATCATGAACCCCCTGGCTTTCTCCCCGGATGTGTGGCAAGTCCGGAACTTGTTATTATCTTGCCGGTTCAGCAGCCTCCAGCGACCCGGACGGTGATGTATCAGCCGCCGCGCACATCATCCGCAACAGGGTCGATAGTCCGGTATCGCCGGCATTCAATCGTACAATCCTGACCTCTCCGGGCCCATTCTGATTCGGAGACCCCCTGCGCATCCCTTCCCAGGCGTCTTTCAGCGTTTTCTCGAGAAAGGGCACATCCGTCGTGTCGTCGGTGGTTATGACGACGCGACCGAGGAACGCACTGTTGACCAGTTCGTGCACCTCGTAGACGCAGCCTGCGTTTTGCGGGGAGAACCCCCGCAGGTCCATCAGCACCACGTCTGACTTCTCCACCAACCGCTCCAGCGTCATCCGCCAGGTGTCATCGTGGCAGAAGAAATCGTTCACCCGGTAGCGACCGTCGAAATCGGGGCGGCTGTCCAGTCCGTTAGCTCGTTGTGTCAGGGTTTCGGGGCCGTCGATGAACTGCTGGTCAAGCTTCCCGCTCAAAAACGCAAGGAACTCGTGCGGTTCCACCGTTGCCGCAGCCAGATCAGGGCCGCTGATGAGCTGCACGTGTCCCAGATAACGCCAGTGTCTGGTGACCGCCTCGAACAAGTCCTCGCTCCGTTTGCCGAGGGAGAATACCCGCAGTATGAGCAGGCTGACTGCTTGATCTGAAACTGTGGGAGCCATTATCCGGAACCCGAGCAGCACAGCGATCTTGTATGCCGCAAACGCCGCAAGTCCGGAGAGGATCCAGGCTGCTCCCTCGAAAGCCAGGCCGATGGAGTAGCTCACTCCGAACAGCAGCCAGATGGCATCCAGGATCAGCGACTGATCATTGACCGATTTGGCCTGATAACGTCGACGTATCCACTGCAGGGCAAACCAGCCAAGGACAGCGAAGAGCAGAAAGCCGATCAGGTTCATTGCCCAGAAAACGCCTGTTCCCCCTAGTCCCAGCGAGAAGCCGACATCGACCACGCTCCGCAGCAGCGCCTTCTGGCGATCCAGAATCGAGAGCAGCAGATTGGAGCCGGTCAGGGCCATGATCATGAAGGTCACCACCATCGGACCGACCGCCCGTACCCGGCGGATTAGGAATACCAACAGAAGAATGGTCGGGGGGAGGTTCGTGGTGAGCCAGAGAACAGCCAGTTGTCCGACCGACGAATCGGGGCTACGGGCCAGACCAATGGCGCCGAGTAGTGCGAAGCCCGCTATATATGCTGCCATCAGAAGAAGTTTTGTCCGTCGGCGAGTCGCGGCCACCAGCGAGAGCGTCAAAACCAGGGGCCAGGCATAGGTCCAGAGCAGAACCAGGAAGCGTATGGGAAGGATTTCGTTGTTGCTTGACCGCAGAAAGCAAAGTGTCATCACCGCCGCGAAAAGAGTTCCGCCGGCCAGGTAGACGAGCGCCGCCCGCCAGGGGCTTGAACAAGCCCTGCGAAAGAGCGTCTCTCCGGCGGGCCCTGCACTCGACTTGGCAGCGGCATCGACGATACCCAGCTTCAGGCTGCCGGCTGCTTTTCCCTCTGGTTCTGCACGCCCGGCGGCTCCGGCTAGCGATGCTCCGACCGGTCTTTCACTGCGTTGGTTCATCCTCTTGAGCACCGCCCGGCGATAAAGACGGAGCAGAAGGAAAGAGATGGGCAGCGCCAGCATGGCGCCCGTGCTGAGAATGAACGGCAGCTGCCCGGTCAGGGCGAGGGTGGTCGGGTCGGTTGTGGTCATGGGATACCTCGCTTGAATCGGACAGGTGAAGGGTTACAAGTGAGATTTTCTACACAAATGCCGCGAAATGTTCCGGGCGTACCTTCTTCTCCACCACGGCTTTTCCAACCCGCTGCAGCTCCCCGATATGTTCCACCGAGTCGAGTTTCTGCACGTCTTCCGGCTCTATGTCGGCAAGTCCCAACGCATCAAGCCCTTCCCGCGTCAGTTCGGCGTTGTAGCGCAGGTAGGTGAAGAGTTTTGGCGCGACCGGCCCTTTCTTGCCGATCATGTCGCCCAGCTCCCGGTCGAGGTGATCACCGGCCAGGCAGTTGCCGAAAGTGCGGCAGAGGAAGTCCTGCTCATTGAGTGCGGCAAACATCAGGGCCGAAGGGATCGAGCCGGCGTTGTAGATCAGGTTCATGTCATCGGGAGCCAGATCGGCATTGGCCTGGGGGCTGGTGCCGGTGCCGACCGATACGATCAGCAGCTTGTCTTCGCCCGCCGCCCAATTGAGATTGTAAGGTTCCACCGTGGCCATCAGGAAGGCCTGGAAGGCGGGGTTGTTGTAGGTGGTGATGCCGCCGTCCACAAAGACGAACTGGTGGGTTTTTATGTCGATGACTTCGGGCGGGAAATAGACCGGCGCTGCAGTGCTGGCCCGTACCAGCTGCCAGAGAGGGAGGTTAAGGTTGCAGTCCTTCCTGTCAGGCTGGTTGTATTTGGCGCCTGGGTTGTTGGAGAGCGGCCAGGGAGAATCTGTGGTGGCGTTGCGCATGACCATCATCAGCAGAGTCTTGAGTTTGCTGCTGCCGAGGGTAGTGTCGGAACCAAAGACTTCCCTGAGTTTTCCGGCCAGCTTCTCGTCCTCGTACTTGTAGCGGAAGCGCTTGAGGAGAAAGGCCTTGTCGAACATCTCTTCGCCGCTGGCAAGGTAGAATGTTCGTATCTGGTCGGTTGACATCCCCAGAGAAAGGCAGGTGGCGATGATGGCGCCGGTGCTGGTGCCGGCGAAAAAGTCGAACCAGTCGGACAAAACCAGTTTTGGGTTGTTCTGCTTGCTCCTCAGAATTTTCTCGATGCCGGCCAGTACTTCAACGGTCATCATTCCGCGGATGCCGCCGCCGTCTAGAGTCAAAATCTTCTTGGGGCCTGGTTTGGTGATGCGTTCGGAGAGTGTCATGGTGTTCCTCCTTGAGTGAAGAGTATGTTTGTGTCGAGCACGTGGACCTGGCCGGTTCGCTTGTTGACCTCGTCGTACATATGTTCGGTGCCTCCGGGGCCGTCGCCCCCCTGGCGGTTCCAGAGGCAGATGAAATGGACCTTTTCCTCTCCATGGCCAAGGGCGCTGTCGAGCAGCCAGAGGTTGGTGCGTGCGAAGGGATTCACATCGGCGGTCGTCGGCCCCAGTTCGTTGGGCATGATGAGGGTTCTGGTCAGCGGATTGTCCTTGATGGCGTAGAAGCGGGTGCGCCATCTCACTCCGGCGAAGTTGACCGATTTATCCAGAAAGGCAGGTATGGCAAAGGGGAGCCGCATTTCCAGACGCAGACCCCGTTCTAGGCAGGCCTCGGCAAAAAGGATGTCTCCGCCGCAGGCCCCGCTGCAGAGAGCCAGGTCTTCGGGTCCGGCGCCAAGAGTGTCGAGGGTGTCGCTTATAGCCCGGGTCGCGACGGCTTCCTTAGCCGCCGGGAAGCGGGGCTCGGGGCGCTGCGGAGCGTCGATCATGTGGCCGCTGAAGAGGAAAACCAGACGCGGCTGCCGCTGTGTCTGCAGCCTGGAAGTGGTATCGCGAACCATATTCAGATTCATTAATATACTCCTCTGGAAATCCGTCTCGAGTCTGCATTGCGGTTTGAAAAGTTCATTGGTATATGCTCCAAACTGGTGCTGGATTATGTCGTATTTTATGTGACATTGTTTTATTATGCTAATATTTTTATTAGGTTATTTCAACACTAAATTTAATTTATTCAGCATTCATGGCGTTTGATCCAATCTGCCCTGCCGGTTCTCCTAAAGGCGCAGTTGCTCTGCGTGAGAGATTGCTGTAGAATTCTTCAGCGTTGTTTGCAGATTCTGTCATAGTGTGTATTGCGGTTGTTGGCAGCGAAAGGGGAATAATTTGAAGACATACAAAGATGCCTTGAATTTCCTGACAAGTGATCAAAGAAGTGAGATTGCGGATGCCATATCAAAGGCTGAATCAATGACTTCAGGTGAAATACGCGTCCTGGTGGTGGCCGCATCAAGCGTAGTGCCTCAGTTGACTAAAAGTGAACAGCAGATGGCTCTCAGGCACCGTGCTGTGAAGGAATTTGCAAAGCTGGGGATTCAGAACACCAGGGACAGAACCGGTGTGCTGATCATGGTGTCGATCGAAGAACGGATGGTGCAGATACTTGCCGGCACGGGCATTAATTCGATCGTTCCTGAAAACACATGGTCATCCATGGTGCAATGCATTACCGAAGGAATCAAGGCGGGGAACCCCGCCCAAGGGATTTCGCAGGCCGTGGCTGATATCGGCAAATTACTTTCGGAGCACTTTCCAATCAAGCCAGATGATACTAACGAGCTTTCCAATGCAGTTGTAATCAAGGGGCGGTGGTGAGGCAACGAATCGTTTTCGGGGTGGGGTCGCTATAATAATACGAATTTACGGGATAATAAGCGGGGCCGGTAATGTTTGAATTTCAAATACGACCCCGGATGACCCCGCTAAAATCTTGGAGCTTTGATAAGGAATGATAGGCAACCCCGTTCCCTATGTGGGCGGGGGATGTCGGATACCAGTAACGATTAAGCTCAAGGTTTGCCGTAAGTGAGAGACTCGCCATTCCAAAAAGCAAGGGATAACTGCGCCCGCAACACAGTGAGGCAGCTAACCATATAATTTTAAAAGGGCTATATTTCAGTTGACAGGTGGACTATAGAATGTCCCCCTAGGAGTCTCGAATTTGGGGGTACTTATACTTGTTTTGCTTGAATTAAATAAAGTGTTGTTAGCGAACTGCTCAAGAAAACTTTTTCCCACCATTGTTTGCTTGCTAAAGGCCAAGACTGCGAAGACGATAAACTAATTCACCCATTGCGTTACCGAAATCTCGCCCAAACACATCAAGCCATTGACATGTTCGCAACAAGTATTCTAGTTGACCAGCCGGCAGTAACTCGACTAGTCGCAGTGGTACGACCGGAAGATGCTGCGCTAAAGCCAAGTCGAGTTCGCGTGGAATATGCACTGACAGATTCGCAGATGGCGAGAGCAGCATCACAACCGCCTTGGCTTGCTGAATTGCACGCGGAATTGCCTCGGTGTAAGGCAAACCAGTGGTATTGATGTCCCGCGGCGCAATCCAACAACGCCATCCTTGATTTTCAAGTTGCTGCCGTGTTGCATCAGCGAATGGAAAGTCTCCTGATGCGTAACTTATGAAAATGTCAGGTGCTAAGTTTACTGTGTTGGACGTGTTAAACGCTAAGTATTGTCTGGTGAGCCAGGCGACTTCATCGTCGGAGAATGTGGCGGCCGCTTGCACTGGCAAGGCGGACGGAACTTCACTATCACGCATGCTATGGCAACCGATAGTGATTAAGTCGGAAAAGTCCCCAGACTCCAACGGCGCCTCGAGAAAACCTATTCGGCCTGTCGTTTCCGAAAAGTGTAAACAAATGCGCTCCTGCCATGCCTCTCGAAGTGACGTGTTAGAAAATAGCAGGTACTCATCTGTCAACCAGCCGGGTGAGAGAATCCGTCGGCTGAGTATTTGCTGCATTTCCCGCACTGACGGTGTGAAGGGTTGCTCTAATTCGAGCCACGCGAGATATTTACGTACGCGCCGCTCCAGTTCTAGTCCGGGTTGATGTGATCGAAACACTACTTGATATGCAACACCTTCAGGCAAACGCTGACCGAGCCATGTTGAGTAAAGTCGGAAGTCGCAACCCAGGATTTGGTTTTCGTGGTGATATCCTTCATGATGCACTCGGAGGTGCTCATAAGGAACCTGCACGCTAGTCAATACATCGAACTCTAATGCGCTGTCTGGTTGCTTGAGTCCGGCGACCATTGTGGTTGTAATAAGCGTGTTGTAAATCTCTTTAAGTGTTTCTGCGTGATTCGCCGTAAGTAGTAGCAAAACTTTGGGATCGCTCCCAAGGGTGAGGCGCAGAGCGATGTCCAGTTTAGTGCTAGAACGAAGCGTTTGCCACCACGCTGGCGGCATCAGTGGTCCTAATGGTGCTGGCCACGACAATGCCATTGTAAAAAACTCACCAGTGACACTGTTAAATTGAGCTAGATAAGTCTCTGACGTCATGAGTTATGAGTTATGAGAGCCGCTTGAATCGGCTGGTTTTTGGTTTTGCTTCAGTGGATGATGTTTGAGCTGAGGTAGCGAGAGCTTCCTTTCGGGACTCGCGCTGCACTGTGAAATCAACCTCTTGGTCGATTTTATGTTCGGCCATTCGCAACTTAACCTCACGTTTGACTGCTTCATGTATCCACTCGGCCAAGAAGTTAGAGTCGCTTACATCGTATTCATTGAGCTGGTGCGAGCCTGCAACCACTCGGTTGGCTACTACATTTAATCCGGAAATACGGTCTACACCTTCCGCAATCTTTTGTTCGACCCAGGATGCGGAGTTGATGTGGCATTCCCACGCCACGTAAAGCACATCGCCATATGGCACGATATGTATGAAGCCTATTGCACGGCGATGTCGAACCACGATTTGCTCGCGCTCTACCCAGGAGTCGGTACCCCAATAGCCGATTCGTTCTACCGCAATGCTTGCACCTTCTGGCCCACCAATCTTCAATCGGGTCATAATTCCTTCCTTGGCAGCAGATGACAGTGTTCCCAGTCCACCTATACTTATCTGCCACGAATCCATCCAATATAACGACCGAGGGTCGGTAAACGGTTTGCCGCTGGTTAGAATATAGGTCCGGCGCCGTTTAGAACGATAAGAAAGCCAGAACAAAATGCCGCCCATCAAAAAGATACCCACATAAGGAATCATCACTAGAAGGATTGCCAGTAAGGTTAGTCCTGGGGTTAGCCAATCAGGCTTCAGCCGTTGCACTTTGTTCTGTGGTCGCCACAATTGCCACATCCTTTGCCGCACGGTGTTTTTTAACCGAAGCTTTTGCCCTGGGGTGACGATGTGTTGTTGAATGAGGTCGACTGCCTGGTTGTCGAGAGAGAGTAATCCAGAAATCTTATTAATTTGAGTTCCAACCTGCACTGTTACGGTGAAGGTATGTTCGAAGTGGTGAAAATCGAAACGCTCGATTTCTACTGACACGGAAGCACACAAGCTAAGATCAGGATCAGGAGATGGTAACAAGTAGTCAAGCCTAAGCCACACACTAGGACTGTGCTCCTGACTACGCTGTTCAATTATCTCTAAGCCATCGCTTTTCGCCCGTGCAACAAATCGTGCACATACTTCATCACGAAGGATTGTAGCTCGCGAGTAAGTATTAGTTTCGTTGCGTGGAGTAAAAAGTGTGGCGAGATTCACACCCTCAGCGTCTTGCATCACGCTTCTTCCTGCTATTGCAGAAGAGCCGCTGCGAGCCAAGATAACCACGCGAAAGATGAGCAACATTAAGATAAGTGGCACTAATTGCATTAACGGTTCTAGCACAGTGTGATCAATCCACCCCCACATTGAGAACGCAAAAATAAGGCTCAACAATCCAAAAACGAATAATGAGAGAATAATGGCGAGATTGCCGCGTTTTGTTACTTTTAGTAATAAAGCCGCAGCGAAGAAGCCAACCCAAATGAACTGACTATACGTTTCCATTTTGCCCTCCTACATTGGTTCTTCAGTGTTGCTTTTTTAATTAATTGCGACTTCTATTCACTACTCTTAATTAATGCGGTAAGCTGATCCCGGTAATTTGACAGTTGCTGCCGAATCTCCGATTCTTGCATCGCATTTATGGTGTCATCAATGTCGTTCAGTGTGCTTTCAAGCTGCCAGGCGGCAGCACCTTCCTGCGCCACTTCAAGGACCAGTTGTTCCACCCTGGTCACATCGGCGACCCGGAACGCTGCGCCCAGCAGGGTGGAACGCGCCCAGCCGTCATCTTCTTTCCGGTCAATCTTCCTCTGGGTGGCCAATACGGTCAAACGATCGAGAAACGCCGCCTCATCCAGATCGGCGGTGCCGCTACGGGCACGCAGCAGGCCTGGAAGATTGCAGACGCAGAAATATTCATTCAGATCAAGGTCCATGCCGGCTCTGTAATTTTTGATAGCATTGTCCAGGTAACTTCGCTCCAACAAGTCTGGTGCGGTTTCGCCGCGATTCCTGCGGGCTTCCCGTGCATCACGCCAGAGCTTCTTGTAGCGCCCCCCGACAAGTCCCCGGCGTTCAGGCGATTCCCCTTGCAGTCTCATCAATTCTTCCAGCCCGGCAATGGCCGACTGGTGATCACCGAGCTTGGACTTGGCAAGCAGTGTCTGTTCTTTGGTGAAGCCATGTTTCTGGAGCGCACCCGGCAGTTTTGTTACGAACGAGAGCATTTCCTCCCACGAAAGATTGTCACGCACGAGGGTCAGCAGCTCAAAGGCAACTTCCGGAATCTCCAGGCTTGAACCGTCAAAACGTTCGACGAGTGAGGCTACCCGTTCCTTGCGTCCCTGCGGGGTTGGCATCATCCGGGCAGCCTGTACCTCGGCCTGGAATGCGCTGATAGTTTCTAGCTGCTCCCGGAAGACGCTGGAAGCCGCCATGCTTGTTACCAGTTCATAGTAAGGGGTAACCGAGTCCTTGACGTGGTCGAGCTGGTCGGTAAGTCGCTGCCGGACAGCTGCTGCAGCTTCCTCCGGGACTGTGCCGTCCGGGAGTGGATAGCGCAGGGAGCGTAACTGATCCACATCGAAGAGTTGCTTCGACCAATCGGCTGAGATCAGGACACAGTTCGTTTTTTTTGCTACATGGCGGATGCCGATTTCGTAGTAGACGTTGCCGTTGGGCAGGGTCAAGTCCGCCAGCACAAGATCGGCAAACGCCAGACGTTCGAGCATGTCCTTGATGATTACCGAGCCGGACTCCATGTCTGCGCGGACCGCGAGGTAGCCAAGCTGCTCCAGGGCCGGCCGGAAGGCGCGATCCCAGAGCGCATCGAAGTCGACTTCTTTCGGGGAACCCTCCGGGGCATTCGGTATCGCCCGTTTTCGAAACGGCATGACCATGAAGGCGATGGGACGAAGTGCTGATCCATTCATGTGGCTCACTCCTTTTTTTACGCTCCAGCTTTACGTTCTATCTTTTCAATGTGGAACTGGCCTCGGTACGTTTACTCTTCAGCCGTAACTTCCCATCGGGGCCTACCGATTCTTCTTCGCACTCAATGACAAACTCATCAGACCACTCCGGATTGCGACATCTTTTGATTTCTGCCAGCTTTTCTCCGGCTTTGCCGATAACGGTCACATTATGAATAAGGTGCTCGGCCGCTTCTTCCCGCACGCAGTGAAATGCGATACGACCATGCAATGTAACTACGCGCCCCGGATTGGGGCAGTGCTCTTCCAGTACCATGCGCTTGCCCCTTGACTCCGCCAGGATCACGCGTTCGCGTCTTCCCTCCAGCGGGTCATCCATCTCAGGGGTAAAATAACGGGCAATTACGATGCTGCGTCCATCCGGCAAGGGATGCACGGAAGAAACCCGATCTTTTTCTGTCCAGTTGACTGCGGTCTCCGGCACATCTGCAATGGAAGGATCCACAAGGGTCATTCGTAATGCGAGCAGTGTAGCGGGTTTTACATCGCAACGTTTTATGTACGCGCCTTTTGCGACGTTTCGCAGACGGACGAGAGCTGTTTGGGCCGCTTCGGGTGAAGCTGCAGCTTCGGGCACCCAGGCGTAAATATTCTTTTTGTCGCCGCAGTCGCCGGTTTGGACAACGAGACTGTCTGGTGCGTGAATTGTCAATAACCTGCTCTTTCGAGCAATTTCTGCCGCAGAGTGGGAGCTGGCTCCGACCACGAGCCACAGGCGCTCCCCCCAGGCCGGCAGCGAGCTGCCGAAGATCATAAGAGCGACAAGCGCAACCTTGATCACAAACCGCTCTCCTGCTTCACTCTGGCGAGTTCCGAATTTGGAACCAACTGGATGTGAGCCCAATCACGGAAGTTCACCCAATCGCCCCCCCAGGTCAGGTGATGCTTTTTCGCTTCTTCACCCAGTGCCTTCCAGAAACCGGTTCGCTCCGCCTCGGGGGACCAGCCGAACCGGGCGTCGATTATATCGGCTGCGTAGGAAATGGGTGTCCCGTTGGGCTTTTGGGCGTTGTGGAAGCTGAATTTCACCTTGCTGTTACCCTGGAAGTAGAGCTGCATTTGAACTGCAACAGAGCGCCAGCCGTAGTAAATCTTCGGCTGGAATCCCCGTGCTGATAGCGCTTGCAATACTTTCGTTACCTTCGGCTGTAACTCCGGATGTATGCTTGCCAGCTTCTTCTCCTGGGTCCATTTTGCGCTGTCACCGTTCCATTGGGCGAGATCCGGAGTTGTGGTTGAAGCGCCTGTGCTTGAAAGTCTGATCCATGTCTTTTTGCCAGGTTCAATCAGGCCGTCGGGTTGTGTCGAAAACGTTGCCTGAAACTTGCGGATTGCGGCTATGGTGTCCTTGCCGCAGATGCCATCCACCGGTCCCGGGTTGTAGCCTTTAGATTTCAGAAGACTTTGGACCGTAAGAACATCTTCTTCCAGGTTGCTGCCATTGTTGCCGACAGTAGCTTGCAGTACACTCATCGCTTAATCCTCCTATGATGTAATAGTCCACGGGTCACAGCCCCGGGATAGAAACCTAATGTTCACTCATGCCGCACAGCCCTCTTCGCAGCCACCACCAACCCCTCCACCGCCTGCCCGCCCTCGGACCTTAAAATATCCTTCCCGATCGACACCGCCTGAAGCCCCTCATCACCCAGTACACGATGCACATACCCTGCAGCATGGTTGTAACGCCCATGCGGCTGCAGGGCGTAGCCTTCGGCGGTGTCATCTTCTCTCGCCTCCAGTGTGAATACAAACCACCCTCCCGGCCTCAGCGCAGCTGCCGCTGCCGCAGCAACCGGACCCAGTGCGCCGAAATAGCAGAGCGTATCAACAGAGACTATCAGGTCGAATCGCTCCAGTTTTTCTGTCAGATATGAGGTCAATTCGGCCTGCACAAGGTCATTGTACACACTGCGCCCTCCTGCCTGGTCGAGCATGCCCCGCGACAGGTCCACGCCGGTCAGGTGCGCCGCATAGTGGCGCAGCAGCGGCCCGCACAGGCCGGTGCCACAGCCGGCGTCGAGCACAGCCAGTATTCCGGCCGGTTCACCGATGGACCGCTTGACTGCATCAAGGGCCAGGGCGGGTGCGTGGTAGTTGAGGCGGCTCATGACTTCTTCAAAGGAGGTGGCGAAGTTGTCGAAGGTCGTTGAAACATAGGCATCGGAGGCCCGCCGGGGAACATCTTTACGGGAGCAGGCGGCAAGCAGATGGCTGGCGACCGGGTTTTCAGGGTCTTGTAAAAGCCACTGGCGATAGACCTCCGCCGCTTCACCGGAGCGACCGGTGATGTACAGCATGCGACCAAGATTGCGGTAGGCTTCGGTGTGATAGGGCTTGAGAGTGATTGCTTTGCGGTAGGCGCTGAGCGCTTCATCGATACGGCCGAGCTTTTTGAGGGTGTTCCCTAAATTGTGCCAGAGGTCGGAATGGTTCGGGTCGATGGTGAGGGCGCGTTCGAAGATGCTGACCGCATCCTCGAGGAGGCCCCGCTCCTTGAGGACAACACCCAGGTTGTTGAGAGTGTCGGTATTGTCCGGCTGCAGCTCCAGAACCCGCCTAAAGGCCTGTTCGGCTCCGGCCGGATTCCCGGTCTCCTTGAGGATGTTGCCCAGGTTGTTGCATGCCGCAACGTGCCCGGGCATCAGTTGCAGCGCCCGGCGGAGAAGTTTAGCGCCGTCTGCGCTCCGGCCCAGCTGGTGCAGGGCAACCCCCAGAAAGTGAAGTGCATCCACATGTTTGGGGTCATGGGCTAGTATGCGGCGGTAGACTTCTGCTGCGGGGCGTATATTTCCATCACGATGCCATCCTACCGCCAGGAGCATTGCCTCGGGGATGGTCGCTTCTTCCGGGAGTGTGGTGTTATAGCTGAGCTCATCCATGAGTGTGCCCTCAGTGGAATCCGTGTGGTGCCGTTACACTGCTTTCATCCAGATTTGTTGAGCTTGTAATCCCATTTGAACGGAGGTACCGGTTCGGTTGTGCCGTCCGGCTTCTGGCGGAAATACTCGAACTGCACCTTTGAGAAGTTAAAGGTCAGCTGTTCGGTCAGTACCGGTTCATCGCCGCAGGAGCAGGCGTCAAGCGACGAGACAATAATGTCATTCAGCTTCATGCGGACGAACTCAACCGGTTTCTCACCCGCTTTCCGAACGGTTAGTGTCGCCTCCTTGAGGTGCTTGCCGTTGCTGCATGCCAGCATCAGGCCCGGCGTGGATCTGTCGGTGCGCTTGATGATCGTCAGATCCTTTAGGGAAACTCTACCAGTAACTGCCCCAGGACCGGTTTGAGGTCTGTTGGGCTGCGTCATTCCCCAGTTCCATGAAAGAACGTCGATCTCGTCCTTGTGCTTGTCGTCCTGGGACTCTCCCTTGATGCTGTCGATCTTGAGGAACATGTCCAAAGCCATTGCGCACCTCCTGTAGAAAATAGTTAAGGTCAGCCATAACGGTTTGTAACGCTACATTGAATATGCTCTAAAGCGCATGATGATTTTACTGTATTTGTGACAATGTTTTATTATGCTAATGTTTTTATTAGATTAAATCAACCGAAAAAAGCGAATTAGTAAGGATTATGTGCGGTTGCAATTAAATTTCCGGCTTTGAAATCCTCTGTGTACATCAAATGCAGTCTTGATTGGCGTTAATTGTCCGCTCATGGCGAGCATTGAAGTGCGTGATGATTTCATGTTAAAGGAGGTTTACAATGATGACGGGGAAACTTTGATAAATCGATATACCAGTGCAATTTAGATAATGATGTTATATTATCATTGCTTTGAATAATTCTCTTGGAATGTCATATTCATATATGGTAAAAAAAAAGAGTTATTCTAAAAACAGGAGGTTGCAGGTGAAAAAAACAGCATTAGTTCTTCTCGTTATTGCCGCTCTCGCCCTCGCCGGGTGCAAAGACAAGCCAAAGACTGAAGCTCCGGTCGCTGCTCCACAGCAAGGTCAGATGCCCCCGAATCATCCAGGTGGCCAGATGCCCGCAGGTCAGCCTGCCGGTGATCCTCACGCTGGTATGAAGGCTCAGGAAATTCCTGCTGGCGCCGGTAAAAAAGCCAAGGTTACCCAGACCATGAATTCAGGCGGTTATACTTACGTTGAAGCTGCCGACGAAAAAGGTCAGAAACTGTGGCTGGCTCTTCCGGAAATCAAAGTGGCTGTCGGCGACAGTATCGAGTATCCCGAAACTCCGCCTCTGGCAAACTTTCAGAGCAAGACCCTCAACAGAACCTTTGAAAAGATCTCCTTCATTCCAGGTATCAGGATTGTGAAGTAGTCCTTCAGAGAAAATGCGGTATCAGGCGGGATCATGGAAACATGGTCCCGTTTTTTTATGCAGAAGAGACTGCTTCCAGTGATTGTGCATGCCTGGGAACTGTCTTTAGAACAGTTCTGAAGCATTCACGCGCCTTTGTGTCCTTTCCGGTTTCCGCGTACAATTCTCCAAGAAGAAACCACCCCCACGGGTTTTCAGGTTGCCGTAAGGTGATCTCCTGAAACTCTTTTTCGGCAGCTTTGTATTTTCCGCTTTGGCGATACCATTCTCCGGCAAGCACGTTGGTTGTATAGCAATACCCGAGCCGTTCTTTCTGCTGTATGAATCGCGCCGGATCATTAATCTGACTGCCTGAAAGCTCGGCCAAAAGTTTTTTCGCTGATTTACCGGTTTGGGAGCTGACATAGAGGGCGTTTTTGTGAGTGGACGCAAAGATGCGCTTTTCTGAGGTTCCTGAGGATACTGCGTCCGAATGCAGTCGAGTGCCGGGATAGTATGCCAGCGGTGAAACGTATCCGTCATCAGGTCGGACGCGACGAATCAGGTCGATAGTGTGTTGGAGATCCTCGGCCGTTTCACCGGGTATGTCGCTGATCAGGTAGATGGATAGATTGATGCCGATTTTCCTGATCAGGGCACATGCATGTTCAATCTGTTCGGGAGCTATGGTCTTGCCGAGCTGTTTGAGTATTCTCGGTGAGCCGGATTCTACACCAAGCTGGACACATTCACAGCCGGCGCGTTTCATCATGATCAGAAGTTCATCGTCAATGGCGCTGACACGTGACTGGCAGTTCCATAGGATGTTGGCTTGATAGGCGATCAGGAGCGAACAAAATTCGAGAGTTCTTTTCCGGTCGGCGGTGAAAGTGTCGTCACGGATGGAAAAATAGATCAATCCATAGTTCTGTCGTATAAACAGAATTTCATCCACGATATCCTGAGGCGATCTGAAACGTACCTTTCTGCCCCAAAATGCTGGAGAGCTGCAAAAATAGCAGGCCGACGGGCAGCCTCTGGCGGTGACAATGAATTCCGGCTGCAGCTGAAGATCTATGCCGATTGAGCGGTCAAGGTGACGGGCGGGTTGCGGGAGTTTGTCAAGATCGGCCAGAAGTTTGCGTGGGGCGGTTGTAACTATTGTTCCGTCCTGTCGGAACGCCAGGCCGTCAATATTGCGCCAGTCGGAGCTGCTGCAGTGAAGATTGACCAAATCCAAAAGCGTTTGTTCGCCTTCGCCCAGTATGATGATATCCACAGGAGATTCGTCGGTCAGTATGTCTTCCTGGCAGAAGGTTGCGTGGCCCCCACCCATAACAATTGTGCATGAGGGAAACATGCGGCGGCATTTGCCGGCCAATTCCATGGAAACATGACGGTTGTGCGTCCATTGGGAAATTCCGGCAATGTCCGGTCTGATGTTCAATAGCTCCCGTTCGATGAGGGCATGTGACCACCCGGAAAAATTGGCCAGCATAGAATCATGTCCTGCCTCAAGCAGGCAGGCGTGAAGGTAGCACAAGCCGGTCGGAACTAGGCTGATGTATGGATCTTTGCGGTCCGGTTCTCCGGATATGTAGGCGAGAAGGATTTTCATGGCGAAAAAAAATCCGGGTCAAAAGACCCGGATATCATTTTGGGATGAATGAAAATACAAACTATTTTTCAAGGTTAAGCGTAACACCCATTATGTCGTTGGTCAGGATGTCGCTTTCGTTTTCTTCTTCAATTCCAGTCAGCAGTTCGCTGAAATTGATCGAGTCCGGAACCGTGTTCGACATACGACGGGCGCCAAGGTAACGTGACAGATAGTAAGGAGTGTCCATGGAGGATATGACAACACGGTGTTCGCGCGAAGATGCGTGGATCATTTTGCGGTTTCCGAGGTAGATTCCTACATGGGATGGGAAGCTCGCATAAGTCTGGAAGAAGACCAGATCACCTTTTTTCAAGTCGCCGCGCACAACCTCGTTGCCGACATAAAACTGCTCCCTTGCTGTACGAGGAAGACTTACCTTCTGCTCACGAAAAACCTGTTGGGTAAAGCTTGAACAATCCAGGGCATTACGGCTGGTGCCGCCGAAGCGATAGCGGGCACCCAGGAAGCTGTAAGCGGATTTTTTAAGGCTGCTGATGTCCTGGCTAGCCTCGAGGTTCTTGGCGAGATCAACGGGACGGTCAGCATCGATGTCGGTCAGTTCTGCCAGAGTGTTAGTAAGTTCCTGCTCGTTTAGAAGGTCTTTGTTGATCAGCTGCAGTCTATTGCTGACACTGGCAGTGCGGGTCTGTGTCTCGTGTTTTGGGGAAGAGGGAACAAGTGCCAGAAGCAGGCCCGGCTTAACCTTGTTTCCTTTCAAGCCGTTCAGGCTGCGGAGCTCGGACAGTTTGACTCCGGTTTTTCTGGCGATTTTGGGGAGTGTATCGCCTTTAGCTACCTTATATGATTCCTGGCGTACTGTTGAAGTCGATTTTTTGAGCTTTGCATCTGCGTGTGACGGTATGATGATACGCATACCCTTATCTACATGAGAGGCTGTAAGATTGTTTACGGACTTTAACTCGTCGACTGATACATGGTATTTTCGGGCTATTGAATGCAGGGATTCGCTTTTGCGAACAACGTGTGCTTTTGATGCAAGACCCAGTTGAGGCAGAGCCAAGAGCATAAGGCTGGTCACAAGTGCGATACGTTTATGTGCCATCTTTCCTCCGGTTTGTTCTAGGATTTAATAAAAGTTTTCAGCTTTATATAACAATAGCAATCGCTCGTCAATCTTTTATATTTGAAATTGTCTCTTTGTGAAAGCATAACGCGTGCCAAATTAGTGTGTTAGCGCCGTTTGCCGCGCGAGGCCAGCCTTATGGTGACGGGCATGTCTCTCAGCAGGGAAACCTGCTTCTGGGGAGGTCGAATACTTTTTTGATATTCGATTCCTTTTTTGAGAAGGGCGGCATCGATGTCATCGGTGAAAACCGACTCTACTGCAGAGACCTGGCTGGAAGGGCCTTCGATATCGACCATGTCCGGCTCACAGATTATCCGCATTGAGGAAAGGGTGGAAGGGAGCTTGCCCTTTAACGAGACTTTGACCGGCACTCGCTTGCGCAGTTTTTTCTCTGTGGTAATGCGCACGTTTGATGGAGATATGGTCGTTATGCTAAGGCCTGACGGCAGATTGAAGTTGGAATTGTGGACACGGATGTTTGTTTGCCCTTCTTTGGCATCGGAAGCATCAATCTCAGCGTTAAGGTCGAGTTTGGATGGCGGCGGGCTCAGGCTGGACAGTGATTTCAGCTGCACATTCACTTCTTCAGGTGTGGTCTTCAGCAAGATCAGTTCATCCGGAATTCCGTGGAGAATGACAGGGGCGGTGACGGTTGTTATCTGGCCCTGCCGTGTTGTAATCAATGCCCAGAAAACGCACACACCAAGGAATAATGCCATTTTTGGAAGCAGGTTGGAAAAAAGCTTTTCACGAAAGGAAATTTCGGGTGTGGGATTATCGCTGCGCAGAAGTTCATCAAGTGCAGAGATCAACTCGGTTGTAGAAAGCATAACCTTAAGGTTTCCGGCTGTAACAAGCGAAACCGCTCCGCGCTCTTCCGAAATAACCACTGTCACTGCGTCACATCGTTCTGAAATACCAAGCGCGGCACGGTGGCGGGTTCCCAGGTTCTGGGGAATGTCCGGGTTGACGGACAGCGGAAGATGGCAGGACGCGAGAGCTATATGACCGTCTCTTATTAAAACCGCACCGTCATGAAGGGGGGCGCCGTTGTAAAATATTGATTCAAGCATTTGCGGTGAGATTTTACAGTCAAGAGCCACACCGTTTGAAACAAGGTCGTCGAGCGGTTCATTGCGCTGAAACACGATCAGTGCTCCGGTTTTTTTGGCGGCCATGGCGAAAAGGGTTTCGGCGATCTCCTGGAACTGGCTGTGCTGTGTTTCCTGCCGGCTGTCCAGCATATGTCGCAGAAGGCTGAAGCGATACAGGGTTTGTCGGATTTCAGATTGAAATACAACTATTATCAAGATGATAAGAACGGTGCCAAGTTCCTGAAGGACCCAACTGGTCATGTAAAGACCAAGAAAACGGGTGCCGAAATATATAAGGGTAACCACTCCCAGGCCGAGCAGCACCTGGATGGCTCGGGTCCCGCGGAACCAGGTGTAGAGCTGGTAAAGCAGGAAAGTCATGATCAGGATGTCGGCGATATCCTGTATGCGTATAGCGGGTGTCACTGCTGTTGTGCTCCTGATGCGGGTTTGATTTTTGCTGGTTTATGTTGATCAAGTTGTGCTACAAGGAAAGACTGTACTTATAACACTTAAATAATTCAAAAGGTAGCAGAAACAATGTTCAGGCTTTCTGATAAAGGCGAGAAAATTCAGCAGATGTTTGGTGCCATTGCGCCCAGGTACGACTTTCTTAACCGGCTTTTGAGCTTTGGAATTGACCGGCGCTGGCGCAAAAAGGCTGTGCGTCTGCTGAAATATCGAGAAGGGTCACGTATTCTGGATGTTGCAACCGGTACTGGTGACGTGGCTCTTGAGATTGCACGCTGCACACCAGCTTCGGTAAAGGTCACGGGCGCGGATTTCTGCAGGGAGATGGTTGAGCTGGGCGAAGTGAAAGTGGCGGCATCTCCATACGCTGGGAGAATTGACTTGAAGGTTGCTCCCTGTGAGGATCTGCCTTTTGCAAACGACACTTTTGATTCGATCACCATTGCTTTCGGAATAAGAAATGTGGTGGACCGGAAGCTGGGATTGGCCGAGATGTGGCGGGTTATGCGTCCCGGCGGCAGAATGATAATTCTGGAATTCTCTACCCCCAGGTCCAGGTTATTCCGGCAGCTTTACTATTTCTATTTCCGTCGTCTGCTGCCGATTGTGGGCGGACTCTTTTCCCGCTACAACGCCTATAAATATCTTCCTGATTCGGTTCTTGAGTTTCCTTCCCACGAAGAGTTTTCAAAAATGATATCCGAAGCCGGTTTTCGCAACATCCATATCCATGAATTGACATTCGGGATTGCATCAATTTACGCCGGCGAGAAAGAATAGTGCTGTCGGAATGTTCAGAACGGATGGTAATGCTTGCTAGTTTCAATGACTGAAATATTTTGAAGTTGTTTGGGAAGTAAGATGACTGTTTGATAGAAAGCTGTACCCGATTAAAGGGTACGGCTTTCCGTCAAACGGATGTGGAAAGGCCGGTCAGGCCTTGAACCGGTTTTCACTGCCGGCGATCAATCGTCTGATGTTTTCATGGTGCCTGATTATTACAATCAAGGAAATCAACAGAGTTGCCAGCACCAGGGGTCGACCACCGCCACTCAGCGCGACAGCTACAGGCATGATCGCAGCGGCGGCGATGGACCCGAGTGAAACATAGCGCCAGGCGGTCATGAAGAAAGCAAACACCGCAATGGCAATTGCAACGGCCACCGGAGCAAGCGCCAGAAACACACCCAGTGCGGTAGCAACTCCCTTTCCCCCTTTGAATCTGAGAAACAGCGAGAAAACGTGCCCGCAGAATGCAGCCAACCCGACCCAGGCGGCATAGTCAGGCGGAAAAGAGCTGTATTTGACAGCCAGTACCGGGATAAGTCCCTTCAGGCAATCGCCTATAAGAGTTATAACTCCAACTTTGCGGCCGACCGTGCGGTAAAGATTGGTGGCACCGATGTTGCCGCTTCCTTCAGTGCGAACATCAATGCCATAGGCCTTGCCCAGCAGTAGACCGGTTGGAATCGATCCCACCAGATAGGCGACTGCCAGAAGTATTGTCAGTATGCCAGCTTCATTTCCGATCAAACCTTATAACCCCGTAATAAATTTCAACGCGTCTGTTCTGTTGCAAATTCTGGTATAACACTAAAAGAAGGAATCCATTGCCTTATTTGCATTTGATATAAAGGCGCTACCCGGGAATTCACGCGAGAGCTTTCCAAAAACCTCACGCCCTTTTGATTTCTGGCCATCCTCAAGATATGACCTTCCCAGATAGTACATAATCTCGTCGCGTCTAGCCAGATCCGGATATGCTTTGAGAGCATCCTCGAAACGTCCTATGGCTGACTTGTAGGAGCCGCTTTTCATATAAAAACGCCCGACATATAACTCGTACTGCAGCTGCTTGTCTTTGCAGTCACGAATTTTTTCCTGCACTTCACCAAGCTGTTCACCTGTCGGGTAAAGTTTCAGATAAGATTCAAAAATCGTGAGGGCGTTTTTTACAGGTGTTTGATCGGTGTCGATACCGTGTATCTGCTTGTAGTAGCCGATGCCCTGGCGATAAAGGGCAAATCCCGCCTGGGCATGATTTGGGTGAAGTTTACGAAAATCTTCATAAGCGGCTGAAGACTCGATGTAATCACCATTCAAAAAATATGCGTTTGCAATATTCAGTTCAGCCTGAGTTATAAGCTCCGGTGACTGGTAGCTTTCCTTGACCTTTTTCCATTGAGCGATGGCGTCTTCGTATTTTCCACTCTGGAAAAGGGTTTCGCCCTCCTTGTAGAGCACATCCGATGACTTGCTTACTTGTTGTGTAGTGGAGCAACCATTCAGCAGAACTGATACAAGAATAAATGATGCAATATACCCTATGGATTTTTTCATGAATTCCTCTTGTAAAAATACAGGTGATTTCGGTGCCTGTTATGCTATTCCTGCGCCGCTCGGGTCAGCAAGCAGTCTGCCGATAATGTCGTGATTGAGCCAGATGACCGCTGAGGGAGGGTTCCAGGAGGAATGCAGCATCAGTCTGCCGGTGGACAGGAACACGATTCGAGATAACTCGGCGCAAACCAGCTGCTTTTGATCGATGTGCATACCCATCAGTTCCGCCGAACTGGCAAGCATCAGTTCTGCCTGCTCACGGGTGTTGGGTTGCGGCCAGGTTGAGAAGTCAAGGATCTGCTCCAGGATCGGGGAGGACAAATAAGCATCTGCTCTTTCCAGCAGGTGCGCCATGGTCTCACCATCTTTAAGCATGGCCTGGCAGCGGGCTTCAATAGGTGCTGCAACCTGCTCTCCGGCTTCACGGTAAATTGATGTAATAAGTGGGTAAAGTGATATTTCTACACCCAGAAAGAGAGCGCTGGAGTTGGTCTGGATCTCGGGGCAGTTGAAAACAGTTGCGGAAATACCCTTGGTGGTTGCCTCTTCGGCGATTGTTTCCAGACGCATTTTAGCAATGCCTTGAACGTATGGCGTATATGACTGCCAGCGGTATTCGCCGCCGACCAGCACGCCGGTTCCGTGATAGCCATATGCGGAATAACAGACTCTGCCGCCGGACGCGGCAGTGCGCTCACGAAGTCCGGCAGTCTCTTCGATCAGATAGCGGAATGTATCAGCAGTGACTTCATTGAAACTGGTGTCGCACAGGCGTCCCAGATTGCTGTTCCAGAAGGCATCTGATGACAGATATTTATCGCCGGTACCCTTGAAAACCCTGTTCAGCAGCGGCATGAAAACACGAGCACGCGGGATTCCACCGGCCATTGAATGTGACAGAAGAACGTTTGCTCCGGCCGGAACAAGGGTTTCCAGTTCTTTAGCAACTTGCGCGATTGCGGCTCGAAATCTGGCTGTTCCGGCGGCGCAGGCTTTCTCAATCAGTCCGTCCGGAAAGCTGATGGCATTATATTCGTCAGGTTTGGCTTTTTTAAGCAGTTCGGCGACAGATGGCTGCCCACCTACCGATTCCATGTCAAAGCCGGCTTCCAGCGGGACATTGATAATAGAGCTTCCCAACAGCGATTCGGCTTCGGCCAGTTCATCGGCATTCAACGGGCGCAATGTGCCATCGCTGTCGCGGCGTCCCACTGTTGTGCCGATCACGGTCATGCCGATCCGCCTGGCTTCTTCAATCAGGCCGTTGGCATAGCCGCGTCCGAAAAGCTCACCCACCAGCACCAGTACATCACCAGCTTTATATCCGCCTGTTTCAGGCAGTTGTGTCATTGGTTTATAATCAGTCATCAAATCCTCCAGGGTGATAAATACAAAGGTACTGTTTAGCACGAACTGCCCTGTCATGTGAACAGAAAAAGCTGCCGTGACATCAACGGTGATACATGTTATCCTGCCGTCAAAATTCATGCAGGAGTATCCACATAGTGAATAACGATCTGATTCTGCTTGGCCACGGCAGCGGAGGCCGGCTTTCCCACCAGCTGCTGGACGAACTGATCATACCGATTGTGAGCGGAACGGCCGTCTCGGGTCAGAATGACGCTGCACTTCTTGATTCTGTCTCTGCCCGCCTTGCATATACCACCGACTCATTTGTTGTGGATCCGATCTTTTTCCCAGGCGGTACCATCGGCAGTCTGGCTGTGCACGGTACAGTCAACGATCTTGCCATGATGGGAGCCAGACCGCTCTGGCTAAGTGTTGGCCTGATCATTGAAGAAGGTTTCAGCAAAGCGGATCTGAAGGCTATTCTTCAAGATATGCGGCAGGCGGCTGATGCGGCCGGTGTCCGGATAGTTACAGGAGATACCAAGGTGGTGCCACGCGGCAAGGCCGACAAGATTTTTATAACCACTTCCGGTATCGGCGCCGTAGAGCATGACATTCCGATCCACGGCGCCAATGCAAGACCAGGCGATGTGGTAATCATCAGCGGAACGATCGGTGATCATGGTATAGCCGTCATGGCCGGTCGCGAAGGTCTTGAGGTCGGTTCGGATATTGTCAGTGACTCCGCGGCTTTAAACGGTCTGACAGCCGAAATAATCGCTGCTGTCGGTGATTCGCTGCATGTTCTGCGTGATCCGACACGCGGCGGCGTTGCTACTACGATCAAGGAAATTGCCCAGCAGTCCGGCGTCTCGATCACACTGAACGAAGAAGCATTGCCTGTGAAGCCTGCCGTGCGAGGGGTCTGTTCGATACTCGGCCTTGATCCGCTGTTTGTTGCAAATGAAGGGAAGCTTTTAGCTTTCGTGGCGCCGGAGGCGGTCGAGGCCGCACTGGCGGCCATAAGGAGGCATCCGCTAGGTGTCAATGCAGCCGTGATAGGTACGGTTGAAGTTGCTCCGTCGGGTCGGGTAAGGATGGAGACAACGGTTGGCGGCCTGCGTGCAGTCGAGATGTTGTCCGGCGAACAGCTGCCGCGCATCTGTTGACAGGCTGATAACAATTATTTCAAGAGGTTTTGTTCATGGCAAAGGAAAAGACCCCTGTAACCGCCGCTGTCCGAATGCTTCGTGCCGAAAAAGTTGATTTTACAGACCACCTCTACACATACCAGGATAAAGGTGGCACTTCAGTCTCTTCAAGAGAATTGGGGCTTGACGAGCATTCGGTTGTCAAAACACTGGTAATGGAGGATGAAAACCGGCAGCCGCTGATCGTTCTGATGCATGGCGACCGACAGGTTTCTACCCGTGAGCTGGCCCGCATAATCGGTGCAAAGCAGATTTCACCCTGTTCGCCGGAGACAGCCCAGAAACATACCGGCTACATGGTGGGAGGGACCTCCCCTTTCGGCACACGTCGTCTGATGCCGGTGTACATGGAGGCAAGCATTGCAGATATACCCAAAATCTACATAAACGGCGGCAAACGGGGATTTCTGGTCGGTGTTGTGCCGGGAGAACTGATCAGAGTACTGAAACCGGTTACAGTGGTTGTAGGAATAAGTCAGGAGAGGAACTGAAATGATCAGAAAAGCCAGAATCGGGGATGTAAAAGATATTCAGAAGCTGTTGATGACCTTTGCAAATCGGGGCGACATGCTCTCCAGGTCGCTGTCCGAAATCTACGAGTCACTGCGGGATTTTTATGTTTTCGAGGAGGACGGCAAGCTTTTGGGAACTGCCGCCCTGCATATCGTTTGGGACGACCTGGCCGAGGTCAGATCTGTGGCTGTCGCCGAGGATGTGGGTCGCAAGGGCATCGGCAGTCAGCTTGTGCAGGCCTGTATTATTGAGGCCCGCCAGATCGGCCTTAACAGGGTGTTCTGTTTGACCTACAAGCCTGATTTTTTCGGTAAACACGGATTCCGGCTGGTGGATAAGGCCGAACTGCCTCACAAGGTTTGGGGGGACTGTATCAAGTGTGCCAAATTTCCGGATTGCGATGAAAATGCGATGATCCTTGATCTTTAAACTGGCAAGGGATGTTTTGTCTACATAGGAGGACGGTTTGCTGATCAGGATTATACTTCAGCCAGTTCCACGGAAACCAGGTTCCTGCCCCGGCGTTTGCTCTCATACATCAGCATGTCGGCTCGTGCAATCAGGGAATCGGCAGTGTCGATAGTCCGGGCAATAGTGGCGCCGATAGAAACTGTAACATTCAAGGTTTCACTATTTTCCAGCGTCAGGGTAGATTTTTCCACCAGTCTGCGAAAACGGTCGGAAAGTTTGAGCAGATCATCCGGTTTCACATTTATCAGAAGAATTACGAACTCCTCCCCACCCCAGCGACCTATGATGTCAAATGATCGCAGGCTGTTTGCCAGAGTGGTGCTGACCATTTTGAGAAGACGGTCCCCCGTTGCGTGACCGTAAGTGTCGTTGATTCTTTTAAAATGATCTATGTCGGCAAACATCACCGCAAAAGAGAATCCGTAACGTTTCAGCTCTTCAAGCCGTGCGACCAGGCTGATCTCGGCGAAACGACGATTTGCGATGCCGGTAAGCTGATCGTGCATGGCCATTTCCTGCAGTTCCTCAAGGCGTTGGCGTATGGCGTAACGGGGGGAATTGTTACTGTGGATTTCAACCGCAACAACAAAATGCTGACCTACCTCTTTGACCGGAGCTATTCTGATGGATATCGGCAGCAGATGCCCTTCCTTGTGGCAGATGTAAGCATCAAATTCAGTCAGGGTGGCCGATTCAAATACTTTGCGGATGGGGCAGTCATTAACTTCGCTCAGCGGTTTGCCTTGTTTGTCAAGAGGCTTGAAGATGTCGAAATAATTTCTGCCATGTACATCGTCAGCGCTGTAGCCGGTCAGATTGGCAGAGCCTTTGTTCCAGTAGGTGATATTACCCTTAATGTCGACAAAGAAGATGCCGTCATACAGGTTGTCAAGAATCTCGCGATAAAAGTCGACAGTTTCAATCATTTATAGCCTCCATCTGAAAAACTGCCGCACACTAACTCTAACTCAAGATTAATGCAATAATTAAATACCGGTAGAATATGAGGGTTTCAGGAGGAGTTCCCGGAATCAGCCGGTCGGATTCATGGAACCGCAACGGTATCCTTCCAGGTCCATTGTCACCCGTTTGAAGCCTGCCGATTGGAAATAATCGCAAACTGCCGTACGAACCGCTTTCTCCAGAAAACGGGGTAGATCGCTTTCCTCCAGCTCTATCCGGGCTGTCTCTTCATGAACGCGAACCCGCAACTGGCCGAATCCGGACTTCCGCAGAAACTCTTCACAATTTTCCACCATGATCAACTTGTCGGCTGTGATCCGGGAACCGTGCGGGAAGCGGGTCAGAAGGCAGGCCAGGGCCGGCTTGTTCCAGGTCTGCAATCCGAGCCGTCGGCTCAATTCCCTGATCTCAGCTTTGGTCAGTCCGGCTTCCAGCAGTGGACTGCGTACGCCTAGCTCCAGCAGTGCACGGCGCCCCGGGCGGTAATCGTCAAGGTCATCAATGTTGCTGCCGTCGGCCAGCCAGGAAAAACCGTTCTCGCCTGTTATCGAGCGGCAGATGGTGAAGACTTTCTGCTTGCATAAATAGCAGCGATCGGGCGGATTGTTCTCGATGACTGACATATCCAGTTGACGTGCGTCATAAACAATCTGTTTTGCCCCGATAGTTTCTGCCAGATGTTGTGCTTCGGCCAGTTCTCTGCTGCTGTGGAAGGGAGCCTGGATTGTAATTGCCGCTGCCCGTTCTCCCAGTTCATCGATAGCAGTTTTTAACAGGAAGGTTGAATCCACTCCCCCGGAGAAAGCCACCATGACTGAACCCATATCACGCAATAGTCTCTTCAATTCTTCATGCTTCTGTTCGAGCATGCCGGCCTCCTTTTGAATGCTTAAACTAAAAACGCCCCGGAAGGGGCGTCATGGTGCTGCTTGCAGAAATGAAGTTTTAAATGTAGTACATGACGCGATGATCAACCTCTTTCTTGATGCCCATGTCATGGGCGCGTTGACAAAGGGTCTGCAGAGTTTGTCCTGAAAAAAGCTGGTTAAGAAGGGTATTGGCCTCTTCCCAGACAGTCTGGGTGACACAGTTTCCTTCAAAGGGGCATTCCGTCTTGCGTTTGCGTTTTTTAGGAGTCGGGCCTGCGCAGTCCACAAGCAGTATGTCCTGCTCGGTGGCGTTAAGAATCTCAAGGACCGTAATCTGGTCGGCGCTTCTGGCAAGGCAGTAGCCCCCTTTGGGGCCGCGCTTGCTTTTGAGTATTCCTGCTCTTTTCAGGTTCTGAAAGATCTGTTCCAGATAGCGCGGAGAAATTTGCTGCCGGCGCGAAATGTCCTGGATCTGAGCAGGCATACTGCCGCAGTTGTATGCTATGTCAAACATTGCCCGCAGGCCATATCTGCTTTTGGTTGAGAGGCGCATGAAATTTCTCCGGTCTGGAATATAAGCTGGCCGATGATTACTTAATCACACCGGAGCTGTCAAGAAAATTTGCATGGTTGCGAGGTATTCTACATGTAATGTGTGGGCAAAAAAGTTGTGAGCGTTTTTCTAGCGGGCAGCGCGGGCAACGGTGATTACAATTACATATAATGCGCCAGCTTTTTTCAGCTCTTTTGCACATTCATCGACGGTGCTGCCGGTAGTCATCACATCGTCCAGCAGCAGAATCCGTTTGCCTTTAATGCAAATCGGATCATTGACCGCAAATGCACCCTTGACGTTGTTTCTTCTTTCTTCTCCTGAAAGTTCGATCTGCGGTTCGGTCTGGCGGATTCTGAGCAGTCCTTTTGTCAGCATTGGGAGTGACAGCCTGGCTGAAAAAAACTTGCCCAGTAGTACCGCCTGGTTGAAGCCGCGCCTTTGCAGTCGCAATCGGTGCAGCGGTACCGGAACTATAGCATCAGGTTTTTGCTCCGCGATGAAGCCGGCCATCCCCTCCAGTGCCAACAGCGTCAAGGGGCGCCGCAGGTGGGTCTTGTAGCGGTACTTGAAAGCATGAATCATGTTACGTACAGCTCCCTCATGAAGCAGGTGCGCACGGGCAATGTCAAAGTGCGGAGGATGAGTCAGGCACTGGCCGCAGATGTGATCGTCTCCGGCGCCGGCGAATGGAATTCCGCAGATCGCGCATAGCGGTGAGGAGACAAACTGCAGATCTTCGCGGCAGTTCCGGCAAATATGCAGTTCGCCGGCATCCGGAATGAATGAGCGGCAGATGTGGCAGAGGGGCGGAAAAATGAAATCCAGCATAGCAGAAATAAACTGCTTCATTTACAACTTCTCCTGAAATGTGAAAACCTGTCAGACATGGGAGTCGGGCAGGTTTTCACATTTGTTGCATCAGACCGTCAGTCGGGAACAGCGCTGCTAGGAGCCTGTCGGACTTAGGAGAAATCTACTGTAAATTCGTCTAAACGGTCCATATCTTGCCGCTTTTTTGGTCAATAGAACAGCTATTGACCTTCTAAATCGGCAAAATCTGTCCTCGCCCAGCCGAATTTTCGTCACGATTTCCTAAGTCCGACAGACTCCTAGAATCCAAGATCGGCATTGACCACAAGCACATGCAAGTCAGTCAGACGCGGCTTGCGGTCAATAATGGTCGTTGCCCGGCAGATCCGGTCCGGCGAATTGCAGTTGCTGCAGAAACCGGTGCGGGCGCAGGGGGTGTTCATGTTCAAACGTCTGGCATTGGGCGGAGCCGACATCTGCTTGATGCGCAAGATCGCGTCCTCTACGGTGCCGTCCACGAGTTTGTTTCGTCCGGCTACCACAATGACCTTGCGGGGACCGAACAGCATTGATGCCGCTCTATTGCCGATTCCGTCAATATTGACCAGTTCACCGGAGAGCGTCAGCGCATTGCATCCGGAGATAAACAGGTCGCAGGTCAGTTGGCTGCGCATGATCTCGAGTTTCTCGTCGGCAGTCAGTGCCGGATTGCCGTGATTGAGGATCTGTTTGCCCTGGTCGCGCAGACATGTTTCAACGCCCATGCCGACTATCGACATTGACCCGCCGAAACCGACCGTTACGGCACTGGCTGCCTGTGAAATAATATAATCTGTCGCCTGCTGTGGTGTAGCACAGTATTGTGTAGTAAAACCGTTACCGCCGAGCGATTCAACGGCCTTCAAACACTTCTGCTCGTGAGTCCAGTAGACTAGTTCATCTGTAGTTGCCATAAATACCTTCTTTACTGTTTTACCGGTTTGAGGGAAATCGGTGCTTCCGGCAATGTTTTTACGGATTTTATGAAAATTGGCGTTTCCGGCATGTTCTGGAAAACCATATTGACGTTCTGGGTCTTGGCTGAGACAATCCTGTCGACCACATCCATCCCCTCTACAACCTTGCCGAAAACCGCGTAGCCTGCGCCGTCCGGACTGGGGCGGTTGAGCATGTTGTTGTTGACTACGTTGATGAAAAACTGGGCTGTGGCGCTGTCTGGGGCTGAAGTTCTGGCCATGGCAAGCGTGCCGCGATCGTTTTTAAGTCCGTTGGCAGCCTCGTTCTTGATTGCGGCCCTTGTCGTTTTCTGTTTGCGGTCGGCGGTAAAGCCGCCCCCCTGTACCATGAAGCCGGGGATGACGCGGTGGAAGATGGTTTCATTGTAAAAACCGCTGGCAGCATATTCCAGAAAATTCTTGACGCTGATAGGAGCGTCTTTTTCGAAAAGTTCAATTTTGACATTGCCCAGGCTGGTCTCCATCACGACAAGCGGGTTCTTTTTAACTTCTGCGCTGGCAAAACCGGCCAGCAGGCATACAACGGCAACAGCACTCAACAATTTTTTCAACATGACAACCTCCGGATTTGATTGATACTGACTCCAACTGCTGACTATACGGGAACACATTTCTGAAATCAATCATGGTGACGTAAAACGGGATCGGGAAAATTCAGGCAAAACTGTGTGCGTCCTTCACTGCAGCTTCGAACGGCAATTGTGCCGTTGTGCGCCGTAACCAATTCCTTGACGATAGCCAATCCCAGGCCGAGGCCATTGCCGCTCCCCTTGTAGAATCGTTCGAAGATGAGCGGGATCTCTTCAGGCTCGATTCCGCAGCCATTGTCGGAAACCTCCAGAGTGACACCATGTTCGTGCCGGAAGGCAATGATCGAAACCCGTCCGCCTGTACCGACCGCCTTGATGGCATTTGTCAGCAGATTGATGACAATCTGACTCAGGCGGTCAGGGTCGGCATGAAGGATCAGTTTATCTGGACAGTCCAGCAGGATGACGGCCTGCTTTTCTGCGAACATTTTTTCAAAGCGGCCGGTAATCGCAGAAAGAAATGGTTTAAGTTCTATCTGCTCGAGTCTCAGATTCAGTGTGCTCGATTCGGCCCGGGTCAATTCGTCAAGACCGTTCAAAATACAAGTCAGGCGCGCCGCTTCATCGTGCATCGACTGCAGTCCCTCGCGGCTGGTCGGCAGCAGGCCGTCGATCATTCCTTCCAGTTCACCGGAAATGATTGCCAGTGGTGTGCGCAGCTCGTGGGCCGCTCCTGCTAACAATCGTCGCCTCAGCTTTTCCTGGCTTTCCAAAGACTCGGCCATCCGGTTGAAGCTTGCTGCCAGTTTTCCGATCTCGTCATGCCCCTGGACGCCGACACGGCGGGAAAGATTGCCGTCAGCAATGTCACCGGCTGCATCCGACAGTTCGAGGACCGGTTTCGCCAGACGCCTGGACGCTATCAGGCTTAACGTGATTGCAACCATTCCAAGCAGCACCAGGGATGCAGCCAGAAAACGGTTTGATGACCGAATGAAATAATCTTCCTTGAGCGGGTTGAGCAGCCGCGCGTCCAGTCGTCCGATCTCGTTTCCCTTCAGAAACAGCGGATAGGGTACAAAGTCACCGGCAGCCGACTCCGGATCATAGACACTGACTTCCAGAACTCTTTTGCGCATCAGGGGGGTCAGGAGCTCAATGGCTTGATTGGTCTCCAGCAGCACTTTTGCGGAATTGTCGAAAACACGGGCTTCAACGCCTAATTGCAGGGCCCATGACAGGTCTGTCGCCAAAGAATCCTGCTTCCAGGCGCCGTTGACGTCATAATTCCCCTCCAGCTGGGCAATTACCCGTTGTACGCGATCCTGCGACTCGCCATCCATATAGCGCTTGAAGTCGCCGATGATGAAGCCGCGCAGCAGTATGGCAGACGAGAGGGCCACGGCCATAACGGCCAGAAACAGGAATAGGAATTTGCAGCGCAGATTACAGTGCATCAGGCTCTCCGCAGAACAGATAGCCGACGCCGTAAACTGTTTTTAAATATTCCGGCCGCCGGGGATCATCCTCGATCTTCTGGCGCAGGTTTTTGACATGTGCGTCTATGCTGCGTTCATATCCGTCAAAATGATAGCCGAGTGCCTTTGATACCAGTTCGTCGCGGGTGAAGGTGCGATGGGGTTTGGCTGCGAGGGTGAAGAGCAGTTTGAACTCGGTGGGTGTAATTGTCAGCATTTGCCTGGTTTTGCTGACTTTGTGGCTTCTGCTGTCCAGAATAAGTGCGCCATTGTTGAAAGACAGTGGCTGTGCACTGATTGTAAGTCCTTCATATCGCTTGAGAACCGCTTTCAGCCGGTAAACCAGTTCGCGCGGGCTGGCAGGTTTTACGACATAGTCGTCGGCTCCCAGGGCAAAACCGGCAATACGTTCCTCTTCAGCGGATTTTGCAGTCAGCATGATGATCGGTATATCACCCAGCGCCTTGATGTCCTGACAAAGTTCTTCACCACTGCCGTCCGGCAGTCCCAGATCTAGGATGACTGCCAAAGGCGGTTCCGCAGTCAGCTTGCTGTGTGCCTCAGACATTGAAGAAGCGTGTGTAACACGGAAATCGGCTCCTTCCAGATAGGCCCGGACAATTCTGGCAAGCTTCTGGTCATCTTCAACGATCAGGACAGGTGGAAGCACGGGGAAGGACCTCGGGGGCTGGAGTCAGTAAATAGAACGAACGCGACCGGAGCGTTTGTCCACGATAACACGATCGACAATATTTCCGGAGCGGTCTTTTACATCTGCTTCAAAGCGCCATGGTTTTTCATTGATGGCAGAAATAGTAACATTCTGTCCGGCGAAATAGGCGGTAAACAGTCCACGGGCATCTTCAGCAGAATGCACTGCCCGGCGGGCGCCATACCAGTCGCCCTTGCGTTTGCCGCACCTTCTCTGATGCTCCGGCCGACATTCCTTCCCGACGCTGCGGCACCACTCACGATCTTTGCCGCAGTCACGTTCGTTATCAGCTGCACCGCTGCTGTTGATGGGGAACAAGCTGATCAGGAGTGTGATTATTGTATAAAAGAAACGGATCATAATCTTCTCACGGAATGCCGTCGGCCTCCGAAGTTGAATACATTCGGAGGCCGACGGGGGAGCAAAAAAAATTACCTGCCGCTGCAGGGGCCGTTGCAGCCGACGGCCTGAGTGTTGGCGCAGTCAGGTTTTTTGCAGTCTTTCGGGAAACATTCACCGTCGCGCATTCCGCTATCCGGAAGCCCGCTCTTGACGCGGAGGTCATGTATCCTGGTCTGGATTGCTTTGATCTCAGCTTTCAGGGTGGTTACCTTGGCGCTGTCAGGGGTTGCCTTGAGGTTTTCACGTTGTATTTCGAATCGTTTCAACATCATTTCCTGGCGCAGGTCAATAGTGTCCCGCTGAAAAGAAAGTTGTTGGTCGGTCTGTGCGCCGGATTGTGCACAATTGCCGCAACCGCCGTGCATGCCGCCTTTGTGCTTACCAGCCTGTGCCGTGCCGCCGATAACCAGAGCCAATGCCAGTGCCGTCAGTGCTGCCGTGATCTTTTTCATGGATAAATCCTCCTCTGTTAAGTGTGTACTGAGTTCATCATAATGAACAAATGAGAAGTGGTTGTGACGGAATTGTGAACAAATGTGAAGAACATGGTTTACGGGGTCGACCGAACCAGTTCAGCCAGGCAGTTGATGAAAGCCGGAGAGCTGTTAAGCGCTTCGGTGCGCCGGAAATCGCTGATGCCGAGAACAGTTGCTTCTTCCTTGTACTGGATGTCTATTTCGTAGAGAGTCTCGATATGGTCGGAGACAAAGGAGAGCGGCACCATCAGCAGCTGTTTGCAGCCGGCAGCGGCCAGTTCGGCTATTTTGGCCTCGGTGGATGGCTCCAGCCACTTGACCGGGCCGGCGCGGGACTGGAAGGCCAGATGGTGTGAAATCCCGCCGAAGAGTTCCATCGTCAGACGTACCGTGGTCTGGATATGTTCAAGATAGGGGTCACCGGAGTCAATGAACGACTGGGGCAGGCCGTGGGCCGAGAACACCAGCTGCACATTGCTGCGGTCGGCAAAACTCGCCAGTCCCTTCTCCACTTTTTCGGCCAGAGCCTTGATATAAAGCGGATGATCGTAAAAACTGCGAATGTAACTCAGGTTTCGTTTCATACCGGCCTTTGCCAGCACCCGCTCCAGTTCATTGATGCTGGAGCCGACCGTGGCGCGTGAGTAGTGCGGGTAGAGCGACAGGGCGATGACCGTGCTGATCCCTTCGCTCTTGATTGCGGCCAGGGCCTCGTCAGTAAACGGTTTCCAGTAGCGCATAGCCACAAAGCAACGGTAGTTGCTGCCCAGCACCTTTTCCAATTCCATAGCCTGCTGCCGGGTCAGTTCTCGGATTGGCGATTTACCGCCTATTTTTTTGTAATATTCGGTTACCTTTTTTGAACGGCGGCGCGAGATGAAACGGGCAATGGCCGGCTGCAGAAATGCAGGGCCGATGCGGATGATGTCGCGATCGGAAAAGAGGTTATAAAGAAAGGGCTGGATGGCATCCAGTGAATCGGGGCCCCCCATCTGGAGCAGCAGTATGGCGGTTTTGTCTGACATGTCTCAGGCCCTTATCATGACCAGCAGCATTTTGAAGGCTTTTACCGCTTTAAGCTCATGGGGAATGTTGGCCGGCATGATGATCATCTGTCCGGCTGCGACGGTATGCGCTTCACCATTTATCGTTACTTCCGCTTCGCCGTCCACAATTTGTACAAAGGCATCATAAGGAACTGTGTGCTCGCTCAGGCCCTGTCCGGCTCCGAAAGAGAACATTGTCACTGTCCCGATCTTCTTGTCTATCAGCGTCTTGCTGACTACCGAACCTTCATTATAAGCCACAAGTTCGCTCATGGTCAGTGCTTTTCCTGTCAATTCCATAACTTCCTCCCTGTTAGCTTAGAATACATCTTTTTACATAATAGTGCCCTCCTGTCGCAGGGGCAACAGTTTAAAACAAAGATCGTAAATTGACGCATCGCAGCCTGACAACAAAAGCTTGGTTTTGCGGTTGATAGGATTAATGCGCTGTGATATAGATTGTCACAATTTCAAGCCATAGGTAACCATATGATAATGATAGATCGCATGATAGAGCAGGCGTTGCTGGAAGATATCCATACCGGCGACATAACTACCAAAGCTGTAGTGCCGCAGCGAAGTCCCGCGGATGCGCGGCTGATTGCCAAGGAAAGTCTGGTGGTCGCAGGTCTGTCAATAGCAGAAAGGGTGTTCAGACGTCTTGATCCGGGCGTGGTTTTCAAGCAGAATTGTTCCGATGGCGACCATCTGGAAAAAGGAACCGTCATGGCAACTTTGAGCGGGGACGCTGCCGATCTTCTTATGGGGGAACGGGTTGCTCTCAATCTGCTGCAGAGGATGTGCGGTATTGCAACGCTTACTTACAGATATGTAGAGGCGGTTTCCGGTACTAAAGCCCGTATAGTTGACACTCGCAAGACGACTCCCGGTCTGAGAGAAATTGAAAAATACGCGGTGAGGATCGGCGGGGGGATAAATCACCGAACCGGCCTCTATGACGGCGTCCTTATAAAGGAAAATCACATTGCCGCCGCTGGCGGCATCACCGAGGCGATCCGGCGTGCCAAAGCCTATATTCCCCATACACTTAAAATCGAGATAGAAACTGAAACCCTTGCACAGGTCGATGAAGCGCTGGTGGCAGGTGCAGATATCATCATGCTCGATAACATGACTCCGGAGGATATGCGGACAGCGGTTGCAACCATTGCAGGACGTGCTGTGGTTGAAGCATCCGGCGGGGTCAATCTTGAATCAGTGCGAGCCATTGCCGAAACCGGAGTTGATATTATTTCGGTAGGAGCTCTGACCCATTCCCCAAGGGCCATGGATATTTCCATGCTTCTGGACTAGATGCCGGAATGTCCGGATCGTTTTTGAGGTAATATCATGCACCAGAAAGCCTGTACGATCCTGCGACTGTTCCGTGATAAGGGCGGGTTTGTCTCTGGTGAATATTTCAGCAGGGAGCTTGGTGTTTCTCGCACTGCCGTCTGGAAACATATTACATCGCTTCGTGAGCTTGGTCATGTAATTGAAGCGGTGCCATCCCAGGGCTATAAGCTGATCTCCTCGCCGGAATTACTTGATTCCGGAGAAATAAATGCTCACCTGAAAACCGTAAGAGTTGGAATCCGGCTGGAATGTCTGAAGCAGACCACATCCACTAACTCGGACGCGTTTCGAAACGCCGAGGAAGGGGCCCCTGAAGGTACTGTAATTATTGCCGATGCGCAAATCGGCGGAAAAGGCCGGCGTGGTAGAGTCTGGTCGTCGCCTGCCGGAGTAAATCTCTACTGTTCTGTTGTGCTGCGTCCCTCGATAATGCCGCATGAGGCTCCCCAGTTGACGTTTTTATCAGCTGTTGCCGTGGCGCGGGCCATTGAACAGACGACTGACCTGATACCGGAAATCAAGTGGCCTAATGATATCCTGATCGGCGGGAAAAAAGTCGCCGGCCTGCTTAATGAAATGAGTGCTGAAACCGATGGAATAAATTTCATTATCCTCGGGATCGGTGTCAATCTCAATATGACTCCGGATCAATTCCCGAATGACCTGCGCTCTCCGGCAACGTCGCTTTTGCTGGAATCCGGTTCTCGGATTAGCAGAGCGCACTTTGCAGCTGTGATGCTGAACGAGCTTGACAGACTTTATGCTGACTTTGCCTGCTGTGGTTTCGGTCCTGTGCGGGAGGAGTGGCAGAAGCGCTGCAATGCCAATGGACGTGAAGTGTCAGTCAGCGATGTTGGTCAGGAACATAAAAGCGGCATGTTTGCCGGTATAGATGGTGACGGGGCGTTGTTGCTGCGCGCCGGCGATGGCAGTATTGAACGTATCGTGAGCGGTGATGTGAGGGTGATCTGAATGCTTCTGGTTATAGATGTAGGTAACAGCAATATTGTTCTGGGAGTATATGACGGCGAACGCCTTTTGCGCAGCTGGCGTCTTTCTACGGACAAGTCGCGTACTTCTGATGAATATGCAGTGCTACTGCACAGTCTCTTCGGGCATGCCGGACTGGACTTTTTATCAATCAAGGCGACGATCATTTCCTCCGTGGTTCCACCCCTGACCGGAGTGATGGAAGCAATTTCCCGTGATTTGTTCAAATTGACTCCTTTCGTGGTCGGCCCGGGCATCAAAACCGGCATGCCGATCCAGTATGACAATCCCCGCGAAGTCGGAGCCGACCGGATTGTCAATGCGGTGGCCGGCTTCGAAAAGCACAAGTGCCCACTGGTGATCGTCGATTTTGGAACGGCAACTACCTTTGATTACATCAATGCCAAAGGGGAATACTGCGGCGGTGCCATTGCGCCAGGACTGGCAATATCGCTGGAGGCGCTTTTCCAGAGGGCCAGCAAACTGCCGAGAGTGGATATTGCAAAACCGCCGCATGTAATTGCAAAAAATACGGTCAACTCGATGCAGGCCGGAATCTATTTCGGTTATGTCGGGTTGGTGGACGGTATCGTCGAAAATATCCGGAACGAGTGCCACGAAAAAATCAGGGTTATTGCCACCGGAGGCCTTGCGGTTCTGATTGCGCCGGAATCCAAAACCATTGATGAGGTGGATGAGTTCCTTACTCTGGATGGATTGCGTATCCTGTATGAAAGGAACAGCTGAAAATCAATTGCCTTAGTGATAAGAAATGGTTTTCAGATATTATCAGTCGGTGAATAAACTGCGTTTAGCGGCCAAAACTTTTGTTGAGATAGAGTAGTTAATTCTATTATGCATGCACAAGGAGGCAGTTCTATGGGACAGTTTGAAACCAGCAGGATCCGCAACCTGGGTATTGTCGCGCACGGCGGCGCCGGCAAAACCTCTCTTTCCGAAGCGATTCTCTTTGATACCGGCATGATCGATCGACTTGGCCGTGTTGACGACGGCACATCCACAATGGATTTCGAGCCGGAAGAGATCAAACGGAAAATCTCAATTACGTCCTCCCTTGACCATTGTGAATGGAACGGGCACTCCATCCATATAGTTGATACTCCAGGTTACGGAAACTTTATTGCCGATACCCGCGCCTGCATGCGTGCCCTGGACTGCGCTGTCATAATACTGTCAGCAATATCGGGCGTGAAAGCCCAAACCGAAGAAATCTGGAACTGGGCTAACGAATTCGAAATCCCCCGCATTGCATTTGTCAATAAGCTTGACCGCGAGCGCGCCAGCTTTCTGCGTGCCATCGATGATATGGAAAAAACTCTGGGAGCCAGGGGCGTGGCCATTCAGATGCCGATTGGACTTGAAGCTGACTTTGAAGGCGTTATTGATTTGATCAGCATGAAAGCTTGCTTTTACGACAAGGATGGTTCCGGCAAATTTACCGAAGGAGCAATTCCTGCCGAGTATGCTGATGAAGCAGTGCGTCTCAGGGAGTCTCTGGTTGAAACGGTTGCCGAGGCCTATGATGCCCTGACTGAGAAATATCTGGAAGCCGGAGAGTTGACAGAAGAAGAAATTATTGACGGTCTGCGTGTCGGAACCATGCGCAACACGTTTACGGCAGTACTGTGCGGTTCAGCGACTTCAAACATCGGTGTGCAGCACCTGCTTGATGCAATCTGCGCCTATCTGCCGTCTCCTCTCGACCGGACCAGGGCGGTAGGGATTCACCCCAAAACCGAAGAGGTCATCGAACGCGCTCCGAACGAGAAAGAACCTTTTTCTGCTCTGGTTTTCAAAACAACCTCCGATCCATACACCGGTAAAATTACGATTTTCCGTGTCTACTCCGGAGTACTCAACTCCGATTCAACGGTGTTCAATTCCACCAAAGGGATAGAAGAGCGCATTGGACAGATTTATGAGCTGGAAGGGAAAAAACAGCATCCGATCAAACAGGCTGTAGCCGGTGATATTGTCGCGGTGGCCAAGCTGAAGGAGACTATTACTGGTGACACCCTCTGCGATGCCGCCAAACCGATAGTCTACGAACCGGCCAAGCAGCTGCTTCCGGTCATATCCTATGCCATCGAGCCCAAGACTAAAGCAGATGAAGACAAAATCCACAATGCCCTGCACCGCATGATCGAGGAAGAGCCGACACTTGAGTCGCATCGTGACACCCAGACCAAGGAGTTCATCATTTCCGGTATGGGACAGGTTCATCTGGAGGTCATCGTTGAGAAAATGAAGCGGAAATTCGGTGTGGAAGTGCTGCTGAAAACACCCAAGGTTCCCTATCTGGAAACGATCCGCGGTACAGCCAAGGTTCAGGGCAAGTACAAGAAACAGTCCGGCGGACGCGGCCAGTACGGTGACTGCTGGATTGAAATGTCGCCGACCGATCGCGGAGAAGGTTATATCTTTGACGATAAAATCGTTGGGGGTGTTATTCCCCGTCAGTATATACCGGCGGTGGACAAAGGAATTCAGGAGGCCTGTCAGGATGGATTCCTGGCCGGTTATCCGGTTGTTGACTTCCGGGTTGCTCTTTATGATGGATCGTTCCACACTGTTGATTCATCTGAAATGGCTTTCAAGGTGGCCGGTTCCATGGCGTTCAAAAAGGCTATGGAAGTATGCAAGCCGGTCCTTCTCGAGCCGATAGTAAACATGAAGATCACTGTACCGGATGAGAATATGGGTGATGTGATTGGAGATCTGAATTCCCGGCGCGGAAAGGTGGTAGGTGTCGAGCCTAAGGCCAACTCCCAGATTATCCGTTCCGTGGTGCCTATGTCGGAGGTTCTGGCCTATTCAAATGATTTGAAATCGATGACCAGTGACCGTGGTATGTTCAGTATGGAATTTTCGCATTATGAAGAGTTGCCGACGCACCTGTCACAGAAGGTGATAGCTGAAGCACAGGCCGCGAAAAAAGAGTCGCATAACAATCATTAGTAATTTTAATCGGAGGTTTACATGGATTTCAAATTCAGTAAGGGGACGGGTGATGTTGAGAATCAGGAAGCACCCGGCGAAAAAAAGAATCAGAGTGCTCTGCTGCTACTCCTTCTCCTTCTGGTGGGCGGTTTCTCGTACGTTTACTTTTTTACAGATCTGATCAGACCACAGGAAACGCCCAAACAGGCAGAAGCTCCGGTGCAGCAGGCTGTTAAAATGCCTCTTCCGGTAAGTGGCGACACCGTTGCACCTGCCGAACAGAAGGCTGTTGTTGCTAAAAGCGAACCGGCAGTGCCAAAAGAGGAACCACCAAAAAACACACCTCCCAAACCAGCTCCGGTTGCGCCTGTTGCTGCTGCAGTTCCTGCTGCCAAGCTGCTGCCGCCCGTGAAACAGAAAGAAGAATCTGCAAAAACAGCTCCGGCCAAGCCTGCTGACAAAAAAACGGCCACGGAAACGGCATCAGATAAAAAAGATCAAAAAAATGCTGCGGTAAAGGTAGATGATAAAAAGCCGGTCGTTGACAAAAGTAAAGTTCCGGCAGCCAAAACCCCTGAGCCGGTTAAGTCCGCTGACAAAAAAAATGTAGAGAAAGTTCCGTCAAAACACAAAAAAACGGCGGCAGTTTCAGAAGATGTAACTAAAAGCGTCTCCGGAAAGGCAGATGCAGCCGGATCATGGTATGTACTTGTAGGTCAATATTCGATTGAGGAAGCCCTCTCGGCAGATATTGGAAGAGTGCGCAAGGCCGGATTTGAACCGGTAGTAACATCTGGTCCTCGCAAGAAGTTGACGATGAACAGGCTGCTGTTGGGCGAATTTACAAACCGCGCAGATGCGCAGACTGAACTTTCCAAGCTGAAGCGTATTACATCCGATGCATTTATAATTGATCAGTCAGGAAAACATGTTGTTTATGCTGGATCGTATTTGCTGGATGCTCGCGCATCCTCTGAAAAAGAACGGTTAGCTGCCGCAGGCTTTAAAGTCAGTATAAAACGAGCAGATGTTGCGATTCCCACACAGAATCTGACAGTCGGGCCGTTCAATGAAAAAAAAGCTGCTGATGCCGCATTTGGCAAGCTGAATGCCAACGGCGTCAAGGCATCACTGCTTCGACAGTAGTTGTAGGCATGTCTAACAAAATAAAGCTCACAATATCCCCGGCTGTGGCGGCTTATGTCAGGCCGGGGGTTCCCGCCGAAACCAGACTTGCAGGTTGCCGGGCAGCAACTGAAATGGGGTCTTTCGATTGCATAACTCTATTGTTTTGTCTGTCAAAAGATTCTGAGCCAACAGTTAAGTCGTCCGCAATCAGTATTATTGAAAGTCTGCCGGAAAATGTGATCGAGGAATATTTCTCGTCAGAAAATGCCAATCCGCTGGTCCTTGATGTTCTGAGTCGTACGTGCGGAAAACTTTCCAGTATTCTTAATTCTGGATCATCTGATTCTTCGAACGGCGCAACTGAAGATTCCTCACAATCTGACCGGGAAGAGACTGCTTTGCCTTGCCAGGCCGAGAATCTAACCACGGATGATTCGGCTGTCGAGGACTCCAGCTCTGATGACGAGGAGGTTGTTGAAGAAGATGGAGATGAGTTTCTCAGCAAATTCAAAATTGCACAGATGATGGGAATCGGCGAAAAAATAAAAATGGCGCTTTCCGGAGACAAAGAGTGGCGTGCAATTCTTGTTAAGGACACTAATAAGCTGGTCTCCGGCAGTGTAATGAAAAACCCTCGAATTACCGAGGCTGAAGTACTTAAATTGATCAAATCTGGTATTCAAAACGATGAAATAATGCGCCTGATCTGCGCCAACAAAGAGTGGATCAAGAGTTACCAGATTCGAAAGAGTTTGATTGAAAATAACCGTACACCGGTTCAAAGCGCAATCCGCTACCTTGCCACCATGAGTGAAAAGGATCTTTCGGGTTTTGCCAAAAGCAAGAACATAACCTCGGTAATTTCTTCTATGGCGAAACGAATGTTGTTGAACAAAAAACGGTAGAGATATTCCGGGGAACAGAATGGCGCTGATTAATCATTCCAAGAAAGAAATTAATGCCAAAATTATTTATTTTGGTCCGGCCGGGTGCGGTAAGAGTACGGCTCTTAAATATATCTATTCGAGAATCAAACCTACATTGCGTGGAGAGATAAAGCACATTCCGGCCGGCGGAGATAATCTTCTTTTTTTTGATTTCAGTCCTTTTGATGCTCCTCTGTCTGATGGTTATCACGTTCGCCTTCATGTTTATACTCTGACCGGACCCGTCGTAAATCCGGCGACCTGGAAGATGACGTTGAAAGGTGCCGATGGAATAGTTATTATGGTCGATGCCTCGTCTGACCGAATATCTATTGCTCGGGATAGTGTCTTGCAGTTAAGGGATTATCTGTCGGCATACGGCGTCGGTTTGCAAGATATTCCCGCCATTCTCCTGCTTAATGATCCAGCCGATAAAGTGCGATCAATGGATGATTCAGAATACCCCTCCAGCCTTGATCTGCCAGGCATTACAACGTGCAGCGCCAGGTCTGCCAGCGGTGAAGGTGTAATAGAGTCGGTTACGAGGCTTTCCAGGTTGGTAATGGACCGTCTGGCCGGCAATGAGAGCCGTGTTCAAGCTGCTGAGCACTCTTCTGCTGTTGAGCGTTCCGAGAAGCAGGAGTCGTCTCGCGTGATGAAAGATAATTCGGCACTGATACCTGAAATTGCTGTAGTACAGACCGGCTTGGTGGAATCGCCTCAAATCTCAGTTTTGTCTCGTGAGGTCAAGATCGAGAATTCTGTTGTCCGTATTCCCATGGATATCTCATTTGGAGAGTGTAGTCGCAGAGTTGTTATATCCGTTTCAATTGGACCGGAGTAATTACCCTGATATGTTGGTTCTTTGTGAAGTCTTTTTTCTGAAGAGTATCAAATCAGGTATTATAAAGGGAACCTTTTGCTGGTAGTTCTTGTATTCATCGCCGAATTCCCTTAGTAATCGCCGCTCCTCGATCAGTGCTCCAAAGACAAAATAGATAGCTGAAAAAGTTGAAAAAATAAGCCAGCGACTTGTTACAATCGGGTTAAACAGAAAAAACAGCATTGAAAAGAGATATAAGGGGTGTCGTACAATTCCATAACATCCGTTAGTGATAAGTCTCGTAGGACGGTTCGCGGTTGCCCCGAAATTAGGGAGCCCCAAAAACTCTGCTACTCCTGACTGTCGTAAGCATTTCAGCAGTATTGCCAGTAAGGCAGCCTGTATCAGATACATAATCAAACTCCACACACCAGGCGCAACAAAAAGAACAGGTGTGTTGCGGTAGGATGTCATGACCCATACAAGTGTTGCCAGTGATATGAGGTTGTAGAATAAACGGTAAATCTGTTGGCTGGAATGGTTTTCATTTGTCAGGATTCTTTTAACTGCAGGCACAGCCAGAAGAGAATGTATTCCAGCGAAAATAAAGAGTCTGAATACGAATGTTAAGGCATCGTTCACGGAAGACCCTCGTAAGATAAGCATCTTATAAACGGTATCATGAGCACCTTGTATACGCAACCATAACATGTTATAAGCTGGTGAATTGTAATAATTCAGGGAGGGTCTTAAATGGCAGTTATCACAGTGTCGCGAGAGATGGGTACGGGAGCATACCATATTGCAACGGAGATAGCCAAAAAGCTCAAGTATACGTTTGTCGATGGTCAGCGCATCAGTCTGTTGGCTTCCCAATATGGACTTACGCCGGAACTCCTGCAGTTGGTTGATGAAAAACCGCCAGCATACATAACTGCTGAGGATCGTAAACGCGCAGCAGCTTTGAATGCGATAGAGCTTATTATTCTTGATCTGGCGCGTAAAGGTAATGTCATTATCTACGGCCGTGGCGGCCAGGATCTGCTTAAGGGGTGTAAAAACCTGCTGAGGCTCCGTTTTATTGCGGATTTTGAAGAGCGTGTTGAGCGTTTTGCAGAGCGGGAATGGATTGATCCTGATATGGCCCGTTCACTGATTCGTCGCAGTGACCATCAGCGCGGCGGATTTATTCATTTCTATTTTGATCGTGACTGGCGAGATCCTAATAATTACGATATGATTTTCAATACTTCGCGTCTGTCAGAATCTACGATAATTGATTGCATTGTAGCTGCTGCGAAGGAGCCATCACTGAAAGACGCCGAAAAGACCTCTGTAGCTGTTATTGATTCGGTAATCATGGTCAAGAAAATAGAAACGGCTCTTTTGAGCGCGTCCTCATTGGAGGATTATCGCCCCTTTTCAATCTCTTTTGACAAGGGAGTAGCTTCGCTTGGTGGTTATATAGTATCAGAAGCCCAAAAGAATTCAGCTATCAGTATCGTGCGATCACTTAAAGGTGTCACTGCAGTTAAAGACGATATACAGGTGGTCAACTACAAGGCTTACAAGGATAAGATATAGCGTTCCTGGTTCGTTATGATCCGCCGTTCTTGGATTTTGGTGATCAGGGGGGCGAGAAGGCTGCTGTCAAAGCAAATACCTTCTCGCCCCTTTCCAATTTCTATCCCAACTTCGATACCGTGAAAGTCTGATCCTGCTGTTGCCAGGAGATCAAGTTCTGCTGCCAACCGCCTTAGAAATTCAATCTCCTGAGGCCAGCCCATATTGTTAAATACCTCTATACCGTCCAATCCCTTGTCTTTAAGCTTTAAAATTACACGCCTTAGTTCTTGCAAGTCCTTACTGATGCTTGTTGGGTGTGCAAGTACAGCAACTCCTCCAATGCGATGTATTTCATGGATCGCATTCTCCATTTCCCAATAGCTTTTCGGGATGTTACACGGTATCAGATAATGCTGGAAGGCATCTTCGAGATTTGAAACATACTTGTGGTCCAGCAGCACCCTGGCGATATGGGGCCGGCCAATGGCATCGTGTGCAAAGGCAAGTACTTCATCGATTGTGATTACGTCCCGGCCTTCTGCAATCAGTTGAGTGTTAACTCGTTCTACAATCTCATTGTTGCGATGCTCCCGTCGATTGCGAAAGTCAAAAATCCTTCCTAGAAAAGTTTCATCTCTGTAGTTGATTCCATATCCAAGAAGATGCACGTCCTGGAATGAATCAAACTGCACAGAAAGTTCAACCGCCGGTATCACTTCGATTCCGTATCTCTGCCCGAAGGAAACCGCCTCAGTTACTCCGGAGACAGAATCATGGTCTGCTATAGCGATAGCCTTAATACCAAGTTGTGCGGCCATTGATATGAGTTCCGAAGGGGGGTAGGCGCCGTCAGAATAACTGGAGTGTATATGGAGATCAATGTTCATTTTAATCATACTACAGGCAAGTCATCGAAATGTAAAACCGCTATTGCTTCAAATCAGTCATTAGGATAATATTAGCACCTTGAGAGATCTAGATATTCATAATGTAATGAGCATTCTGCGAGAGGAATACACTGCATGGCAGAAGCCTGCTGTGACTGTAGTGGCGCAGTGTGAACGTAATCCTTATAAAGTCCTTGTTTCCTGTATAATCTCCCTGCGTACCAAGGACGCAGTTACAGCCACGGCATCGGAACGTCTTTTTAATCGGGCCGGAACTCCTTTGGCCATGACCGGACTTTCAGCTGATGAAATAGCGTCTTTGATCTACCCTGCTGGATTCTACAGGAATAAATCCGAGCAGATTCTTGAAATATCCAGACGATTAATTTCTGAATATGATTGTATTGTTCCGGATAATATCAACGAACTTTTAAAATTCAAAGGTGTCGGCCGCAAGACTGCAAATCTGGTTCTGACTCTTGGGTTCGGTAAACAAGGAATTTGTGTAGATACACATGTTCATCGCATCTGCAACCGTTGGGGCTACATTTCAACCAGATCACCCGAAGAATCCGAAATGGCACTGAGAGTGAAGCTTCCTGCAGACTACTGGATTGCAATTAATGACCTTCTGGTGGCTTTTGGTCAAAATATCTGCTATCCAGTCTCTCCGCGCTGTTCGGTTTGTCGTCTGAATAATATTTGTTGTAGGACGGGTGTTGTGATATCACGGTAAATAATTGATACCATTAATTATTGATTAATGGTATTTGAGTATTGCTTGACACTAAAAACTGTTATAAAATAAAACACTTTTATTTTGCAGTTCTACAGGAGGTATTGACATGTTGCAGAAGATCGGTTTCATAGGTTTGGGCACCGTGGGAAGGCATATGGCTGCCAATCTGACCAAAGGGCGGTATGATCTGACGGTATTTGACAATGATCAGGTTGTAATGAACGAGCTGGTCGCCTTGGGAGCGCATGCCGCAGTTTCTGCCCAGGAGGCGGCCAGAGGACGTGATCTTGTTATTGCAATCGTTCCTGAAGGGGATGAGCTTGGACCGCTGTTCTTCGGTGATAAGGGAATTCTCGCCGGAATAGAGCCCGGAACAATCCTGGCGGATATGGGATCACATTCCCTTGATACAACATTAAAAATGGCAGATGAATGCGCAAAGAAAAAGGTTCAGTATCTGGATTCTCCTGTGTGGGGTAACAAGGAACATGCTGTAAACGGACTGGTAACCATTATTACCGCTGGAGACCCGTCTCTGGCAGGCAAATGTCGAGAGGCTTTTTCCACTTTCGGTTTGAACATCATTCATGTCGGACAGATAGGCGATGCTACAAAGATGATGTTTATTGTTAACATGGTTCAGTCAGAGCTTGTTGAAGTTCTCGCCGAAGGCCTTGTCCTTGGTGAAAAGATGGGATTCAGCGCAGACAGAATTCTTGAGGTTCTAGATACGCGTGGTGTCGCCTCTCCACTGTTTCACAGGAAAGGCAGAGCCATGGCGCGCGGAGACTTTTCAAGAAGTCTGGCTCTCAAATACGTACACGAGCAACTGCATGTAGTTCTGAATGCTGCTCGCCTGGTGGGGCTGCATCTTCCTGCAGCCGAGGCTGCCAGCAAGGTATATGAACAGGCTGTAAACGAGGGTTATGGTGAAGAAGACTTTTCAGCTGTTATCAAGGTGTTACGCAAGTAATCGGGATGTTGCGCTATATGTGACAACCACGGGCGTCCTGAAACTGGACGCCCGTTTTGTTTTTAGCGAAAGGAGACTAGTATGAATGACACTTTTAAACCGCGTTGTGTTTATATTGCTGCATCCTGGATGGCTCCGGTCGGTCGATATAACGGAACTGACAAGGAAAAACTTTCTTTCCTGGAAATGGCAGAGCATTGTGGCGCAATCTTTAACGGCAGTCCTGTGCGTAAAAGAGATATTGAGGCGGTTATCGTCGGTAGCCAAAATCCTGCTGCATTTTCAGGCGTTGATAATACCGCTGCTAAAATCGCGGGAATTCTGGGCATATCCGGCGCACGATCAGTTCTTGTCGATACCGCTTCATCTTCAGGTGCTTCCGCTTTTGAAAGTGCGTATTTAGAAGTAGCTTCAGGCCGCTTTGATCATGTTCTGGCCTTGGGCATTCAAAAAATGAGTGACGCCAACACTCTTGAATCAACTCGCATTATTGCCGGTGTTATCGATCGTGATGAATCTGAATACGGTTTAACCATGCCTGCCTGCGGCGCTCTTGTTGCTCGAGCGCTAAAAGAACGGCTCGGCCTGACAGAGGAGGAGTGGACCGCCTATTCTGCCATGCTGACTCAACGTAGTCACCGCTATGCTTCTCTTAATCCGGATGCCCATTTACACTTCAACCTGGAACTCAAAGATTATTACCGTCAGATTGCAAACAACAAAAACTACCGTTACTGGGATCCGCTTCGCTATCATGATTTCTGCCCTATGTCGGATGGTATGGCATCCGTAATTCTCACATCCAGGCCTCAAGATGTACTTGTCAGTGGCGTTGGGAGCGCAACAGATATTCCAACAATTGCAGACCGTAACTATTTCCACTCATTCCCAGCTACTGTCACCGCCGCAGGGTATGCTTACGGTATGGCCGGAATAAAGGATATCAAGTCATTCTCCGGCAAGCTTCACGTAAATATGCATGATCCATTCAATGGCTTTGGTCCTATTAATCTTGTAGATCTTGGTATCGTCTCCAGAAACCGTCTGATGGACGCACTTCTAGATGACAACCTGACTGGAGATAACGGAGAGTTTCCTACCAACCTGACAGGCGGTTTGAAGGGGAGGGGGCATCCCTTGGGAGCCACCGGGATGATACAGATAGTCGAGAACCATAGACTAATACGGGATCGTGGTTTTACTGCGGGTCTTTCCCACTCAATCGGAGGTCCGATTAATAACAACGTCGTAACTCTGCTTGAACTCAGTGATCACTATCACACGCGATCCCATGACAGGTTCAAGCCATGGGGATTACCTTCTCTGGGTAAACTCAAGCCGAAAGGGGTCTCGCTTGATGCATTACTCTCTACGGGTGGTCCGCTTGAGGGTACTTTCGTTACGGCCACTGCCCGTTATAACCATAAAACCGGTCAGCCCGAGGTAGTGATTCTGATCATAGCCTGTCGCTATAATGGCTCCGTGTATAAGTTTCTGTTTGGAGTTGAGGGTGAACATTATCCCCAGATATCAATGTTCAACACTGGTGATACCGTTGCCGTTGAGAGGCTGAACGGCTCGATTTCGGTCAACAGCATTCCGGTAAGAAAGTTCTACAAAAAAACGCTAAATGGTCTGGTAGAGCTTGCAGAGAACAGCTGGAAAAAAATTATAAAGAAAAAGTGAAACGGCTGCATAAAAAAACGGTCGGAGACAAAGATCTCCGACCGCTGAAAATCAACAAAAATATTAGTTTAGACTATGCTGCTTCCATTGAGTCATCATCATCTTCTTCGACATCTCTTTTAACTTCAGTTGCGGCAATATTCTGCTGAGCAGGAACTTCAGTCTGCAAACGTATTCCACGGTAGCGTGCTATGCCTGTACCGGCAGGAATCAGACGACCCATGATGACATTCTCTTTAAGTCCGCGCAGATGGTCAATCTTCCCTTCGATAGCAGCCTGTGTCAATACTTTGGTTGTCTCCTGGAAGGAGGCAGCCGAAATGAAGGACTCGGTGGAGAGCGATGCCTTGGTGATACCCAGCAATAAAGGCTCAGCAATAGCCGGGCGCTTGCCGTCGGCAAATGCTTTATCATTCTCCTGTTCGAACACATAGCGCTCGACCTGATCGTCAACCAGCAGATTTGTGTCACCGGTGTCCTTGATGCGCACACGCCGCAGCATCTGGCGAACAATGACTTCAATATGCTTGTCATTGATCTTTACGCCTTGCAGACGGTAAACCTCCTGCACCTCGTCAACCAGATATTTGGCCAGTTCCTTGACGCCCAACACCCGCAGAATGTCATGGGGATTGGAAGAACCGTCCATCAGTGGTTCGCCCGCACGTACATGATCCCCTTCGTGAACACTGATATGTTTTCCTTTAGGTATAAGATACTCTTTAGGTTCGCCAAGTTCCGGTGTCACAATCACTTTGCGCTTGCCTTTAGCATCTTTGCCGTACGAAACACGTCCATCTATCTCAGTGATAACAGCGAAATCCTTTGGCTTACGGGCTTCGAACAGTTCGGCAACACGCGGCAAACCACCGGTGATGTCCTTTGTTTTTGTTGTCTCGCGAGGAATCTTTGCGATGATGTCACCGGCGCTGATGACTGTATCATCAATAACGCTTATGTTTGCGCCTGCCGGCAGGAAGTAGCGGCCGATGGTGCCGCCTCCCTCGCCCTGTACGTCCTTAATGGCGATTCGTGGCCGTTTGTCCGTGTCTTTGGTTTCGATGATGACCTTGCGGGAAAGTCCGGTCACATCATCAAGCTGTTCTTCCATTGTAACGCCTTCAATGATGTCCGCAAATTTGACCTTACCTGATACTTCAGTCAAAATAGGCATCGTGTAAGGGTCCCACTCTGCGAGCGTAACACCTTGTTTGACAACCCCACCAGGTGCAATCTTGATCTTTGCACCGTAAACAACGGTATATTTCTCGCGCTCACGTCCGGAGTCATCAATGACGGCAATTTCACCGTTACGGTTCATAACAATGTGATGGCCTTCGTTGTTTATGACGGTATTGACGTTGATGTACTTGATGGTACCGTCAGCACGCGCTTCCAGCGAAGTCTGCTCAGCATGTCGGGATGCCGTACCACCAATGTGGAAGGTACGCATTGTAAGCTGGGTTCCCGGTTCACCAATGGATTGGGCTGCGATAACACCTACGGCTTCACCCATATTGACACTGTGTCCGCGTGCAAGGTCACGTCCATAGCATTTTGCACAGATTCCACGCTTGCTCTGGCAGGTAAGCACTGAACGAATCTTAATTTTCTCAAGTCCGGAGTCTTCAATGCGTTTGACCAGGTACTCATCAATATCCTGATTTGCTTCAACAAGTATTTCGTCGGTAATCGGATCATGAATGTCTTCCAGGGCAACGCGCCCAAGAATTCGATCTCCGATATGTTCAATAATTTCACCGCCCTCGGTGAGTGAAGCTACCATCAGGCCGTCCAGTGTACCACAATCAGTTTCAGTGATGATGGCATCCTGAGCGACATCGACAAGACGACGTGTCAGATAACCGGAGTTAGCTGTTTTAAGCGCGGTATCGGCAAGACCTTTACGAGCGCCATGGGTTGAAATGAAGTACTGCAGAACAGTCAGGCCTTCACGGAAGTTAGCTGTAATCGGGGTTTCGATAATCTCACCGGACGGCTTGGCCATCAGGCCGCGCATTCCGGCAAGCTGACGGATCTGCTGTGCTGAACCACGGGCTCCGGAGTCAGCCATCATGTGAATCGCATTGAATGACGGTGTTTCAATCTTGTTACCGGCTCGATCAATGACGATTTCCTTGGAAAGATTGTCCAGCATCTCTTTTGCAATTTCTTCAGTTGCTTTTGCCCAAATGTCGATTACCTTGTTATAACGTTCGCCGTCGGTAATAAGACCTTCAGTGTACTGGTTCTGAATCTCTGTGACCTCTTCTTCTGCCTTGCCGATGATGGCAGGTTTTCCTTCCGGGATGACCATGTCATCCAGGCAAATCGAAACTCCAGCCAGGTTTGCGTACTTGAATCCGATTTCTTTAAGCTTGTCTGCAAGAATGACGGTTTCCTTGCTGTCTGACAAACGATAACAAGTATCTACCAGATTCGAGAGTTCCTTCTTTGTCATGACCTTGTTGACAGCAGAGAAGGGGACCTGAGCAGGAAGAACCTCACGAAGCAAAATTCTGCCTGGGGTTGTGTCAATCATCTGAGGCTTTTCGTCTGTGGCCAGATTCTTCATCCGTACCTTGATTATTGCCTGCATATCTACAGCGCCGGAATCGAATGCTATACGAACCTCTTCCGGTGATGAAAAGCAGCCTGAAGCGTTGATTCCGGCCTCAAGTTCCTTTTCAGTCGGCTTGTAGTACTCTCCATTGACGTTGATGCGATCTCGGGTCATGTAGTAGGCACCAAGAACCATGTCCTGTGAAGGTACGATGATAGGTTTTCCGTTGGCAGGTGAGAGGATGTTATTGGTAGACATCATCAGAACACGTGCTTCAACCTGGCTTTCAATCGAAAGCGGAAGATGAACAGCCATCTGGTCACCGTCAAAGTCGGCGTTGAAGGCGGTACAGACCAATGGATGCAGCTGGATGGCCTTGCCTTCTATCAGAACAGGTTCAAATGCCTGAATACCCAGTCTGTGCAATGTCGGAGCACGGTTAAGCATGACCGGATGTTCTTTTATGACCTCTTCAAGTACGTCCCAAACTTCGGGGCGTTCTTTTTCAACCATTTTCTTTGCGCTCTTGATGGTAGTGACATAACCACGTTCTTCAAGCTTGTTGTATATGAACGGCTTAAACAGTTCCAGAGCCATCTTCTTCGGAAGACCGCACTGATGCAGCTTCAGCTCAGGACCAACGACGATAACCGAACGACCTGAATAGTCTACACGTTTACCGAGCAGGTTCTGACGGAAACGGCCCGATTTACCCTTCAGCATGTCGGAAAGTGATTTCAGAGGCCTCTTGTTGGGACCGGCAATAGCTCGTCCGCGACGACCATTGTCGAAGAGTGCGTCCACAGCTTCCTGCAGCATCCTTTTTTCGTTGCGGATGATGACTTCAGGGGCCTGCAGTTCACACAGTCGCTTCAAGCGGTTATTACGGTTGATAACGCGTCGGTACAGGTCGTTTAGATCCGACGTTGCGAACCTTCCGCCATCGAGCGGCACCAAAGGACGAAGTTCAGGTGGCAGAACCGGAATGCATTCCAGAATCATCCATTCAGGTTTATTACCTGAGTGCCTGAATGCTTCGACAACCTTCAGTCTCTTGGCGGTCTTCTTACGTTTGGCTTCGCTAGTGGACTCCACCATCTCGGAGCGCAATGTGACCGCAAGGTCTTCCAGATCAAGAGCCCGCAGGCATTCACGGATGGCCTCAGCGCCCATTCCGCCTGAGAATGCGTCTGAGCCGTACTCCTGCTGCATCTTGATGTATTTGTCCTCGGACATTACTTCGCAGAACTCAAGCGGAGTATTCTTGGGGTCACTGATAACAAAACCCTCGAAATAGAGGACTTTCTCAAGATCCTTAAGAGTTATGTCCAACAGGTTGCCGATACGTGACGGCAGTGATTTCAAAAACCAGATATGTGCTACCGGCGTAGCCAGATCTATATGGCCGAGCCGCTCTCGCCGCACTTTTGAAGGTATAACTTCAACGCCGCATTTCTCACAGATAATGCCGCGGTGCTTCATCCGCTTGTACTTGCCGCAGTTGCACTCATAGTCCTTTGTCGGGCCAAAAATCTTGGCACAGAAAAGACCGTCACGCTCCGGTTTAAAGGTTCGGTAGTTGATTGTCTCAGGTTTTTTTACTTCACCGTGAGAACGTTCCCGAATCTTGTCAGGAGATGAAATTGAAATGCGTATTGCTGAAAAGTGGAGTGGATCTTTTGGTTTATCAAAAAAGCTGAAATAATCTTCCACGATGCTATCCTCCGTTAGTCTTGTGCCTGTTGTCCGTTTCGAAAGCAGACGCTGGCAAAGAAGTCTTTATTGTTCTTCGTCACCTTCAAGCAGATCAACATCTAGGCAGAGTGACTGCAGTTCCTTGATAAGAACGTTGAAGGATTCCGGCAGGCCGGGCTCAAGGGTATGCTTACCCTTGACAATGGCTTCGTACATGCGAGTACGTCCGGATACGTCGTCAGACTTAACTGTCAAAAACTCCTGCAAGGCATGGGCTGCGCCATAGGCTTCCATGGCCCAGACTTCCATCTCTCCAAGCCTCTGACCACCAAACTGGGCTTTGCCGCCCAACGGTTGCTGCGTTACCAGACTGTATGGCCCAATTGAACGGGCATGGATTTTATCATCAACCAAATGGTGTAGCTTAAGGATGTACATTATGCCAACGGTTACTTTGTTATCAAAAGGCACTCCGGTGCGTCCGTCAAACAGAGTCACCTGTCCTGAGGAATGCAGGTTTGCCTTGCCGAGCATTGCTTTAATCTGGGCTTCAGTGGCACCTTCAAATACCGGTGATGCCATTGCTACGCCACGCTGTAGACGACGGGCTACCTTGAGCAACTCCTCTTGGTTGAGCTTGTCTATGAAAGTGCCGGCTTCGTCGTCGCCATATACATCTTTCAGGTATTTTTTGAGATTGTCATCCGAGGTGTGCTTTTCGAGCATATCCTCTATTTTCCAGCCGATGCCCTTTGCTGCCCATCCAAGATGGATTTCCAGAATCTGGCCGACGTTCATACGCGAAGGTACACCCAGAGGGTTCAGGACTATCTCAACAGGACGTCCGTCTTCCATATAAGGCATGTCTTCTTCGGGCAAGATGCGGGAAACAACACCCTTGTTGCCGTGGCGACCAGCCATCTTGTCTCCGACCTGAAGTTTACGTTTGATCGAGATGTATATTTTTACCATCTTGATAACGCCAGGAGGAAGGTCATCGCCACGCTTCAATTTCTGAATCTTGTCTTCGAATACGTTGTGAATCAGATCAATCTGACGATTAAGTGTTTCCAAAATCTGATGCACTTTGTCATCAGTCTCGTCATCGTCGCTGATTGATATGCTGCCCCAAACATTGCCGGGCAGCTCTGCCATGACTTCGTCAGTAAGTTTTCTGCCTTTTGCAAGAAGCAGTTCACCGCTACTGTTTTCAAGTTTAACAGCCAGAGTCTTGCCTGACAACAGACGTTTCAGTTTGCCGATGGCAGATTCACGGATGATGCGGACTTCATCCTGCTCATCCTTGCGAAGTTTTTCCTCTTCTGCTTTTTCGATCAGTTCGGTACGTGTGTCCTTATCGTTGCCCTTACGGGAGAATATTTTTGCACCGATAACAGTACCTTCAACACCAGGAGGAACAGTAAGCGACGTGTCGCGAACATCCCCTGCCTTTTCACCGAAGATAGCACGCAGAAGTTTTTCTTCAGGCGATAACTGTGTCTCACCTTTGGGAGTAATTTTACCAACCAGGATGTCGCCTGGTTTAACTTCTGCTCCGATACGTATGATGCCGGACTCATCCAGATCCTTGAGAGTTTCTTCGCCAAGATTCGGTATGTCGGAGGTGATTTCCTCCTTGCCCAGTTTTGTATCGCGTGCAACGCACTCAAACTCTTCAATATGAATTGAAGTGTAGCGGTCATCCTTTACAAGTTTCTCTGAAATAAGGATGGAGTCTTCGTAGTTGTAGCCGCCCCAAGGCATGAATGCGACAACAACATTCTGGCCTAAAGCCAGCTCGCCCATGTCTGTTGATGGGCCGTCGGCTATAACGGCACCGCGCTTGACCTTATCTCCAACCTTGACCACCGGTTTATTATTTATACAGGTGTTCTGGTTGGAGCGGGCAAACTTGATCAGGTTATATATGTCTACGCCGGTACCGTTTTCGTCAATTTCGTTCTCATCAATTTTGACAACTATTCTGCCGGCGTCTACAGATTCTACTTCACCGTCATGACGAGCGATTACTGATACTCCCGAATCTCTAGCAACAATGCGTTCCATACCTGTTCCAACCAGCGGAGAATCCGCACGCAGCAGAGGAACTGCCTGGCGTTGCATGTTGGATCCCATCAGTGCGCGGTTGGCGTCGTCATTTTCCAGGAACGGGATCAGAGCTGCCGCTACGGAAACCAACTGAATTGGAGCAACGTCCATAAGAGCTATTTCATCACGGTGAACCAGAATGAATTCGCCGCTTTTACGGGCTGAGTTATAGTCGTTGACAAACCGGCCATCAGCATCAACTTCAGCATTTGCCTGGGCAATCGCATGGCCTTCTTCTTCTAGTGCAGAAAAGAAGCGTACTTCATTGGTGAGCTTACCATCCTGAACAATGCGGTATGGTGTTTCCACAAAACCGTGATCATTAATCCTGGCATAGGTTGACAGAGATGCAATCAGACCGATGTTTGGCCCCTCAGGTGTTTCAATCGGGCATACCCGGCCGTAGTGAGTTGGATGTACGTCACGAACTTCGAAACCGGCACGTTCGCGCGTCAGTCCCCCTGGTCCAAGAGCCGAAAGACGGCGTTTGTGTGTGACTTCGGAAAGAGGGTTAGTTTGGTCCATAAACTGTGACAGTTGCGAAGAACCAAAAAACTCTTTAACTACAGCCGAAACCGGTTTGGAGTTGATCAGGTCATGAGGCATGAGGTTTTCAACCTCTTGGAGGCTCATACGCTCTTTAATGGCGCGCTCCATGCGGACAAGGCCAATTCTGTACTGGTTCTCAAGCAGTTCGCCTACTGCACGGACCCGGCGATTACCCAGATGGTCGATATCATCTATGGCACCTCTGCCGTTTTTAAGTTCTATCAAATAGCGAACAATTTCCAGGATGTCATTTTTTACAGCTATACGGATATCGCTATGTAGTAAATCTTCAAAAACCATTCGATTACGGCGAAGAGTCTCAATGACTCTGCGGTTTTCATCGAATGCGCCCTGATCGATTGCTTCAGTGAGTTTTACAGTCGCCTTGGAAATTCCGAGTGGTGCAAAAAACTCTTTCTGGAAAAAATCGTTGTCGCGTATTAAATTGTTAAGTTCTTGAAGCAGTTGATCTTTTAATTTATCTGAAACAGACTGACCAGCTTCGATTTTCTTTATCGACTTCGATAGATCAGCAGGCAACTTCATCATTAAATATTGTGAAAACTGGTCTTCCGATTTACTTAGACGAGAAGCTAGTGATTCAAAGCTGACAATATCGCTGTTGCTGAGCATGCAGGGAGCGTTCAAAACCATGCAGTCCGGCCAAACTTTAAGGCCAAGTTTGTAATTCAGCTTGAGGCGACCGACAGCAGAAAGATCATAGCGTTCTGGATTGAAAAACAGATTATCGAACAAAGCCAGTGAACTTTTTAATGTAGGTGGATCTCCAGGGCGAAGACGACGGTAAATTTCAATTAAACCCTCTTCGCTGGTGCTGATTTTGTCAATCAACAAAGTATCGCGGAACGATGAGGTGATGTGCAGATTGTCAATAAAAAGAAGTTTAAAGCTTGTGACACCACGGGCTTTTATCTCATCAAAGCGATCTGCCGTGATTTCGTCATTACATTCTATTAAAATCTCACCCGTAGTGGGATCGACTATGTCGGAAGAAGCATAACGGCCAAGTAAATCTTCTATGATAACCGGAACCTCTTTGATTCCATGTTCCTGCATTTTCTTTATTGAAGACTTAGTATATTTACGGTTAGCCTTTACCAGAACTTCGCCGCTGTTTGGATCTGCAATATCAACAACGGTTTTCTGCAGTGTAAGTAACTCTGGTTCGATGCTCTTAGTTACTGTATCAGCCTTTATGTAAATCTCTTCACTTTTATAATAGTAGTTAAGGAGTTGCTCAACAGAATATCCGAGCGCTTTAAGGAGTACCGTTGCAGGCATTTTTCTGCGACGGTCGATACGTACATATAATATATCCTTATGGTCAAATTCAAAATCCAGCCATGAACCACGATACGGTATAACGCGTGCTGAATAGAGGACCTTACCACTGGAGTGAGTCTTACCTTTATCATGATCAAAAAATACACCTGGAGATCGGTGGAGCTGACTGACGATTACACGTTCGGTACCATTGATAATAAAGGTACCGTTATCAGTCATTAGTGGTATTTCACCGAAATAAACCTCTTGCTCTTTGATATCCTTTATCGCTTTAACACCTGATTCCTTGCCGGAATCCCAAATCACCAGCCGAACTTTAACCTTCATGGGAGCGGCGTAGGTCATACCGCGCTGATGGCATTCATCAACATCATATTTTGGTTTATTGAGCGTATATGAAACGTATTCAAGCGACGCACTCTCGCTGAAGTCCTTAATCGGAAAAACGCTCTGAAAAACCGTTTCAAGACCGGTATTCTGGCGCGACTCAGGCGGAACTTCCTGTTGCAGGAATCGACGGTATGAATTCTTCTGAATGTCAATCAGGTTGGGGATATCAATTATGTTTTTTATCTTGGCAAAGTTTTTACGCAAGAGGTGATTATTGGCGATAGAATAAGCCATGGCTTCTCCTTTGGCGGGTATCGTAACTGGAACCAGCTGTTTGTTGCTAAGTTACTGGAACATAAAGAAGTTCGGGCCGATGGTCGTTGCCCAAACAACACAAGCCAAGGCCGCTCAGGGCGACCTTGGCTCTCATAAAGACAACTAAACGGGGTCTTATTTGATCTCTACTTCTGCGCCAGCTTCTACGAGCTGTTTTTTTGCATCCTCAGCTTCTGCTTTGGCAACGCCGGTCTTAACAGCACCAGGAGCGCCGTCAACCAGGTCTTTTGCTTCCTTGAGGCCAAGGCTGGTCAGCGCGCGAACAACTTTAATAACGTTGATTTTGTTTGCGCCGGCTGCTTTAAGGATAACGTCAAACTCTGTCTGCTCTTCAACAGCTTCAGCTACGGCAGGACCTGCAACAGCTACAGCTACAGGGGCAGCAGCAGATACACCGAACTTCTCTTCCAGCTCCTTGACCAGTTCAGCAAGGTCAAGTACAGTCATTTTCTCTATGAAACCGATTACATCTTCTTTAGTAATAGACATTGGTTATTCCTCCGAGATTGTTTTTGAATGATTTGATTTAGTTGCCGGCTTTTTGTGCGCGGATTGCATCCAGCACACGTACCAGTGAGCCGGGTAGTGCAGCCAGAACGCCTACGAAGTTTGTTGCAGGTGCCTGCATTGAGCCGAGCATCTTGGCTATGAGAACCTCACGCGACGGGAGATCTGCCAGAGCCTGGATCTGTTTAGGATCAAGCAGTTTACCGCTCAGTACTGCAGCTTTCAGTACGAATTTTCCTTGCGGATCCTTTGAAAACTTATGCAGCACTTTTGCTGCACTGGCCGGATCATCATAGCTGATGGCCACGGCAGTCGGGCCGGTAAGATAAGGGGCTATACATTCTACATCCGTGCCTTTTGCAGCTCTGTCGAAGAGAGTATTTTTAAATACTTTGTACTCTACAGAAACTGCGCGGAGCTCATTGCGAAGTGTAGTTGCCTGTCCCACATTCATGCCGCGAAAATCGGCTAAAAAAACCGCCTTGGCACGTGTGAGTCGCTCATGCATCTCGGTTACGAGTTCTTGCTTGCTGTTCTTGTTCAAGCGACTTCCTCCTTTCTTTTGGTATATGGGGTTGAACCCCGGCCAAAGTCAGGAACGCATAAATATGCGATACCCAAGTCTCGGCAGGTCTGGATAATCCAGATTAAGTACTGCTAGACGCCTGCTGTCTTTGACTTTGGCAAAATAAGAATTATTAGATTTGTGCAGTAACGTCACTGATGTCGACGTTAACACCAGCTCCCATCGTAGAAGACAGGGAAATCTTTTTGATGTAGGTACCTTTTGCCGCGGATGGTTTTGCCTTTAAAAGAGCTTCAACCAAGGCCAGCAAATTGCCTTTAAGCATGTCTGCTCCAAAAGAAACTTTGCCTACCGGAGCATGGATGATGCCTGCTTTCTCCACACGAAATTCAACTTTACCGGCTTTGGATTCCTTTACGGCTCTGCTGACTTCGAAAGTAACAGTGCCGACTTTCGGGTTAGGCATCAAGCCGCGTGGCCCAAGCAGCTTGCCTATTTTGCCGACAACGCCCATCATATCAGGAGTTGCGATGGCAGTGTCAAAGTCGAACCAGCCTGCTTGAATCTTGGCTACAAGATCATCAGCACCGACGAAATCAGCGCCGGCATCCAGTGCCTCTTTCTCTTTTTCGCCTTTAGCAAAAACAAGAACACGAACGTCCTTGCCAAGTCCGTTTGGAAGCACAACTGCTCCGCGCACCATCTGGTCGGCGTGACGTGGGTCAACACCTAGTTTGACGGCTACGTCTACAGTCTCATCAAACTTTGCATAGGAAGCCTGTTTAACAACATCAACGGCAGTTCCGAGTGTGTAAAGTTTGCTTCGATCTATTTTCGACATTGCTTCAGAATGTTTCTTAGCTGTTTTCGGCATGATGCAACCTCTCTGTGATTCTATTGTTATAGTTTGTCGGTCTAGACGATATCAACACCCATTGAACGGGCAGTCCCTTCGACGGTCCTCATAGCCGCTTCAAGTGAAGCCGCATTAAGGTCAGGCATCTTCTTCTTTGCAATTTCTTCAACCTGGGCTTTGGTGAGCTTACCAACTTTGGTTTTGTTTGGTACCGCCGAGCCGCCTTTTATGTCGAGAGCTTTCATAATCAGCACTGGCACAGGAGGAGTCTTTGTAATGAATGTGAAGGAGCGGTCCGCATACACAGTAATAACAACAGGGGTAATTGTGCCCTCGTCACCCTGAGTCTTGGCGTTAAATGCCTTGCAGAACTCCATGATGTTTACGCCGTGCTGGCCAAGTGCAGGTCCGATAGGAGGGGAAGGGTTCGCTTTGCCGCCTGGGACTTGCAACTTGATATATCCGGTGATTTTCTTTGCCATGATTGGTGCTCCTTTATATGCCGTA
>CAYQTC010000001.1:0-285057 GCA_964420435.1 uncultured Geobacter sp. | reverse complement strand
GTTGCCAAGACGCCGCTCCCTTGAGCTACCGGGGTGAACGGATAATTCCCCGGACTGGACTTAAACCCGTTAGATATTCAACTGTTACTGCGTACGGTCAGGTCTTGAAAAGTAATATTATTCTGCTATAGTCCTTTCATGGCCCGCCCTCTACGCATAGAATTCCCTGGTGCTGTCTACCATGTAACCACTCGTGGTAACGCCCGTGCGGATATTTTCGAAGACGACAACGACCGGAGTCTTTTCTGCTCGGTTTTAGGACAGGTTGTAAAACGTTTCAACTGGATCTGCCACGCATATTGCCTAATGAGCAACCATTATCACCTTCTTTTAGAAACGCCCGATGGAAATCTTTCCGCAGGCATGCGACAACTTAACGGCATTTATACGCAGGCGTTCAATCGAAAACATTGCAAGGATGGCCATCTTTTCAAGGGGCGGTTCAAGGCAGTTCTGGTCGAGAAGGAGAGTCACCTTCTGGAGTTATGCCGTTACGTTGTCCTGAATCCTGTCCGTGCACATATGGTAAAGGTGCCTGGTGACTATGAATGGAGCAGTTACCTTCCTACGCTTGGCAAACGACAAAAACCGGATTTATTGATCACGGAATGGGTGCTGTCAAATTTTTCTTCTTCGTTGCGGAAGGCAAGAAGCGAGTATCAACAGTTTGTAAAGGCTGGCATTGAGGGCAATGAATCACCGTGGGAGAAATTGTCAGGCCAAGTTGTCCTTGGTTCGGAAGCCTTTTTGAATAAATTAAAAAATCTCCTGGGTGAGAAGGAAGGAATATCAGAAATACCTAGGATACAGCGCTTTGCGGGACGACCGTCGCTTGCAGATTTGTTTCCGGTTAAAGAGAATCTAAAGAAAGAAGAGAGAAACCGGTTAATCCATGAGGCACATATCAAACACGGCTATTCATTGAAAGAGATATCCAAGATTCTGAATATCCATTACACAACTATTAGCAAGGTGCTTAATCGTAAAAACTAACTTTTCAAGACCAGACCCCACTGTCACACTGTCACACTGTCATTGTAACGGCGCGGCACATTTCGAGCATCTGAGCCGAAATCCTCAATGCGCTTTGAGTGATCCATTCAGATGATTAGTGACACCTGTAAAGAGTGAATCAGGCGTGCTTCACAGGGTGTTCCTTGATCCACTCCCGAAGTGCCTCGTTCATGCGAGTCTGCCACCCTTTGCCTGTGGCCTTGAAGGCTGCCAGAACATCCAAATCAAAGCGAACGGTTTGCGAAGCCTTGGTCTGGCCAGACGGACGACCCCGGCGGACAAGCTTGGTGCCCTGCATAAGGTCAGCTTTTTCAAACCAAGAGCCGGTCAATTCCGGAGCATCATCAGGATCAACCAAGGTGTTTTTTGTAACGGCTGATTTCGCGGTCATTAGCGTACCTCATAGAAATAATTCGGCGGGCATCGTTTCTCGGAGTCCAAACAATTACAACTATTCGGTCATCCAATAGACCGACGGTAAAGAAACGATCCTCACCATAATCAAGACGATCATCACGAGCAACAAAGTGAATACCGGCAAATACCTTATCAGCATCAGCAAAATCGAGCCCACGCTCCAGCAGGGTCTTTTCTCTTTTGACGGTATCGAACTCGATGATCATGGATTTAATGTAACAACAATAAATTAATTGGTCAACGTTTTTAAGTTACAACATTTAATAGATGAATAATGGCGCAGCCCAACCATCGGCAAGACCCGCCGAGGGCGGGTCAGCCTCAGCCCCGTTGAACTAAACCGCTTCGCGGGAACTTACGTCAAAAGCTAATAAAAACAGAATCATAAAGGCGGCATCTTCGGGTGTGGCCTTTTTCTTTGTCTCTATGATGAAAGGCATCTCTTCGGCCTGCGGAGCTGACGGCCTGAGGGCCGGCTAAACCAGGATCAACAGCAATAATCATGATCATGGCGAGACGAAGAACATGATTGCTGGAATCGCTCTCGAATAGAATCGGCAAACAAAAGGCGGCGCTTCGGTGCCGCCTTCTGTTTGTATCGACAATGACGACAACTCCTCGAGACCTTTATGGACCTTTATGGGACATCCTTTCTATTTGACTAAATCTGCAATCTTCTCTAGGTCACACTTGGGGTCTAGGATTGACATTTAAACATTATTGTCCATGCTTTTTGTTAAGCTCCTGATTTTTCGGCGTATATCGACATTCATCGGTGGTTTAATGCTTTTTTGGGGTTAATTAAAAAGGTGGCCAATCGGCCACCTTTGCTGTTTCTTGATACCACGGGTTTCTGTCGCCATTCTCAACAGCGACATGATCCGCTCTAATTCCTCCATCATGCCTTCATGAAGTGACCGCCGTTCCACCCCTGCCATATCAATCTCGACATCCGCTGCCACCATAATCGCCATTGCCCGGATTTCACCTTATCGGTCCTGTATCCTGCGGCAGCGGCAACCTTAACGGTCAAAAGACCGGCTATTGTATAGGTGTCCAGCTCACTAACCCGACGACACGGCGCAGAATAGCAAGAGCGTCTGAAATATCAAGCTTGCCGTCTCCCTGCGGAGTACCATTACTCCCCAAAGGCGCCACATCCCCATGTGCAATCTGATCGCTGGTCAGAGAGGTCTGGCCAACGCTGTACCTGAGTACGGTCAATGCGTCGGTAATGTCTGGTACAGTCTTGCCGATGGCGGCAATAACCACACCGTCACGGGATACGGCGACTATTGGACTGAAGGTCGCGGTAACGGAACAGTTGCCGGTAATCGGTCCGGTGATATAGGTATTGCCGGAAAGAGTCCCGCCGCAGCCTGAAATTGAAAGGAGCTGGAAGTCGGTCAATGGAGTAACCAGGAAGCTGACCGTTGAATTATTGGAAACGTTCTGAGCTGTCGACGGAGAGAGGGTACCATTGCTCACGGCTGTAGGGGTTACTGTCCAGAGTTGTGTGTCTGATATGGTAACGGTAAAAGTAAAACTTCTGGTTGCACTGAAAGATCCGTCAGTTACCCTGACAACTATATTATTTACACCAAGCTGGGCGGTTGTTGGTGTCCATGATATTTCACCGGACGTAAGGTTGATGGTCATGCCTGTCGGGGCCGTATCCAGGAAATAATTCAACACAGTGCCGGCATCCGGGTCACTTGCTGCCACAGTGGCGGTGTAAGGGACGCCCTCTTTTCCATTTGGTAATGAAAATGTGTCGATGGAAGGCGGCGAATTACACAGTGATGTTTGGGCATCCAGTCGGGTGGGGTAGGTTTCATCGCTTGACAGCGAGGTCAGCAACGTGAACGGTACTTGCGAGTTTACCAGATAAGTGCCTGTCACGGTTTTAGCAGCATCATTTACAGAAGAGATGGTCCAGACAACACTGTTTGTCAGTGGGTCTAATGTCCCGTTATCTGAGGCAGACACAAAAGTGACGTCCTTGGGAAGTTTTTCCACGAGTCTCAGGTTATGCACTGTCGGGAATGAAGCTGTATTTACTGCATTATCAAAAGTATAGGTGTACGTGACCTGCTGTCCGAAGTTTACACACTGGGAAGTGGCGGGGGTTCTGGACAGCATCAGCGCCTTGGTCGGATAAATGTTGTTGTTCAGATCGAACGAGACTGATCCGCTGGCGGGGATGTTGAAGTTCCATTGCAGCGCATATTGCACGTCGGTATTGGTGGGCCAGGGACCGGCGCTGGAAGTGTTGAGGTCGTATGCCGTGGCTCCGTTGGAAAGGCTGCCGATCAACGCCATAGTGTCCATCTCGTACAGATCCGGATTGATAGAGGCGGATTCTACCGAGGTAACCCCTCTGCCGACCGTTTCAGAAGACGTGGTAAACCCTGACTGGATTGCCTTACCGTCTATGATAGCAACGTTGTCTAATTTACTCGGGTAAGTTAGGTCAAAATCGCTATAGCTGAAGAGATGGAAATCAAGTGCCGACGCAGTCAGGTTTGTGATGGTTATCTTCCGTTTCAGGGATGATATCCTGCTCTCAGTTGCACCGCCGGTCAATTTGCTGGCAATATCAATATTGAATCGACCGTCCGTGGAGAGATAGGTGAGCCTCACTTCGGATGGATCGGGCTGGGTAGCCGGCCGGGTAACGGCAAAATGGGCTGCAGAATCGATGTCGTTGCCTTTGACCGGATACTCGGTTGTCGAGTTACCGATCCGGTAGTAAAGGCCCATTTCAAATATCCGTGATACAGAGGCGTCAACGGACCAACCGTAGATACTTGTATTAACAGTGTTGTCAGTCGCATCATCAAAAACAAGCGATGAATTGGAATTTGTAAGAGTCCATTCCTGCGCGGCAGCCTGGTTATTGACTGATACAATCAGTGCCCAGGATGTCAGTAAAGCAGTCAACCACATTTTTCTTCTCTTCATTAAACAAACCCTCTCTTTTCAGGCCGTATTAATACGGCTTTATTTTGACGCTTCGATCTCTAGATCTTCTTTTGAGTTCATCTGTTGCTCATTCAGGGCGGATTATAATCCCTATATTTGAATGCTATCATAAAATAACTGATTTTTATATTGAGATTTTAACAATCTGTCAAAATGAAGGAAGAGGAAGCTCTTACTCAACACAAAAAAGGGGCGCATCACATGATGCGCCCCTTTTGCTGTCAATGAACTCAATCTCTCAGAAGCTCTCCAGACCGACCACCTTGCGCAGGATGACCAGGGCGTCCGAGATATCGATGACACCGTCAGGGTCCGGCAGTCCGTTCACAAGCGGTGTGACATCGCCGGAAAACAGCAGCTGTCCGGTCGGCTGGGGCTGAAGATTGACAGAAACCCTCAAGGCGTTCAGGGCATCGGCAATCGTCACTCCCGCAACATTATCCAGTTCACCGATCGGCTGAACAAAGGTGATGATCGCTTCGCTGAAACCGGTGTTGCCGGACACATCCGTTGATTCTACGCGTATCGTGTTGGCACCGTCCTGGAGCAGCGGCAATGCCTCACCGGAGACTTTGCTGATCAGGGTCCCGTTCATGAAGCTCCGTACATATCCGTCGCTGACGGTGTAACTGAGTAGCTTGTTGCGCTTGTTGGTGAATCCCGCCAGTGGTGATGCCAACACAACCACCGGAGCCCGCCGGTCCGGCACATTGGCGGAGAGCGGCAGCCTCAGTGATCCTGTGTCGGGATCGCTGGATACTAAGGTCAATGCACCTTCCTTGAATCCTTCGGCTGTCGGGCTCATGCTGACGGTAACCTCACAACTGCCGCCGGGCGGTAGATTTGCGCCGCTGCAGCTGTTTGGACCGACGGCGAACATCGCCGTATCGGTGCCGCTCAGCGTGGCATTGATGACCGTCAGGCTTACCGATCCACGGTTTGTAAAAGTGACGGATCTGCTGACAACTGCGGAATTCAGGTCAGGTGTGCCAAAGTCGAGATAGCCTTTGTCTGCAGCTATGTTCTGGCCGCCGCGAACCGGCAGGACTGCGAATGTATTGACCGAGTTAAATTCGCTCTGATCGGCGAACGCCAGGTTTATGGCCAGCGAGGTGGTGGGATCGCCGGCCTTTCCGGTTGAACTCCAGTAGTATCCGGATACCGCCGTGAAGGGATGCCCGGCCGGCAGCGCCGGCTGACTTTCGCCGTAGCTGAGCAGGCTGCGCAGTTCTTTTCTGTTTGGAAGACGCCAGTCGCTATAACCCAGGTACTGGGACGTGTTGAGGCATCCAACATAGGCCATGGCAGCGGCCCAGCTCAAAGTCCCGCCGGCGCAGGAACCGACCGTGGGCGTACCTGCATTGCCCGGCCAAACCAGTCCGGTCAACTGATCGGCGGCGGTCTGGTCGATATTGACAGTAAAACGTGCTTCCGGCCAGACGATACCCGGCCGCAGATTTCCGTCCTGTCCGGTGCCGGCACCGGCACAGTCGATTGTTGCACCGGCTTCGTTATAGCAGAGGGTCTGCCCGCTCTGCCAGGGTACTGCCGGGGCTGAGGCGGACGCTGTTCTGACCGGCCAGACATTCAGGAGCGTGTCTTTGGTAAAACTGAACAGCTCGCCGGAAGTCGTCCGCAAGGACCAGGCGGTATCGGCCGCTACTATCAGTCCGGCAACATCGGTCGTTGAAGCCCAGTACTCGTTTTTGACGGTAGTGAAGCCGAATGCCTGAAGGGCGGTAGGCCCGTCTGCCGAGCCGGCATCGGCAAGGCTTTCCAGTTCGTTGACTGCCGGCAGGCGCCAGTCGTTGTGTCCCAGGAAGCTGTTGCTGTTCAGGCAGGCAACATAGGTCAGAGCTTCCTGCCAGGTCATACTGGCTCCGTTCAGCGGCAGACAGGTGACCACACCGGCCGGAGGCGCGTCGGCGTCTTTGCTCCACTCCAGTCCGGTCAGGGTATCGGTCAGGGACTGACCGTTGTCACTGTAGCGGTTCGCCGGCCAGGGATAGCCGTTCTCAAGGGCGCCGTCGTCAGCGGATGTCACAGTCACCGTCTGGCCGGTTTTGGGAAGAGTGACCGACCTGGTGGGCACTGCTGCGGCTACATCAGGTCCGCTGACCGGCATTACGTTGATGGCCGATGTTTTCAAGGTGGAGAAGAGGCTGCCGTCGAACAGCGTCAGGTACCAGGCCGAGTTGGCTGCATCTGCGGCGTCTGAGGTGGATGACCAGAGAGTTCCGGCCGGGTTGGTGAAGGGATGGGCTGCCGGCAGGGCCGGTCCGCTGACGGAGTAGTCCACCAGGCTTTCCAGTTCGGCCCGGTTGGGAAGCCGCCAGTCGCTGCGCCCCTGGTAATTGAGTCCGTTCAGACAGTCTATGTATGCCAGTGCCTGAGTCCAGCTCACGGGGCCGCCAGTGCAGGAAGCAATGGTCGGCGTGGACGCATCTTTAAGCCAGATCAGCCGGGTCAGGTTGTCGTTTACCACACCCGAGCCGGTTGACTGCAGTGTGAATCGTGCTGCAGGCCAGCTTACTCCGCGCTGCTGGGCTCCATCGTCTCCGGCGGCGATGCTGGCAGTCTGTCCGCTTCTGCGGTTGTTGGCGGGAAAGAGCGGCAGGGGTTCTGCGACCGGTCCGCGCCGTACGGCAATGACCGGAAAGGTTGCGGTTTTGTCGTCGCTGAAGGTGGCGCCGCTGCTGAGCTGTACTGTCCACGCAAAGTCGGCGGGTACGGATGCATCGCTGGTGGAGCTCCAGTAATATCCGGTCTGGACGGCGCTGAATCCCTGGCTGTTCAGCCAGGCGGCCGAGTCCGACTGGCCGGCACTGGGCAGGGTTTCAAGTTCAGTGACCGTCGGCAGTCTCCAGTCGGTAAACCCGAGATATACGTTGCTGTTAAGACAGTTAACATAGGCAAGTGCATCGGCCCAGTTCCGGCTGCTGCCGCTGACGCCGCACTGTCCGGTCGGGGCGGGAGTGTTTCCGTTGGCGATCCAGACCAGTCCTGTCAGGATATCCGATACAGTCTGATCGGTGTTGGCGGTGAATCGTGATGCCGGCCAGGCCGCCCCCTTCAGCAGGGCGCCGTCATCTCCAGCGCCGATCTGGGTTGTCTGGCCGGTTTGCGGCAGATTGACGACCCCGGCCAGGGCCGGGCTGCTCAGTGCAGTCAGGGCTGTCAGGGACAGGTAAATAAATGTTGATCTCATAATGAAACCCTCCGGAGGAGTTAGGCATACAGGTTATATAGTAAATCCGTTGGTAAACATGTAGGGGAGCGCCGTTACCGGCACTCCCCGGATACAGTTTCCCTACCGCACCTGAACCGGTGCTGCCAGACGGGTGGCTCCGCCGCTGGACTGGACGCTGATGGTGTTGCTGCTGCTGTTAGGTAAGGTTACTCTCAGGGTCCAGGCTCCGGTTGCCGATACAGGTGCTGTCCCGAGAACCGGGAAGATGCCGGGTATGGTCGATCCGCGATAGACCGTCATGGCATTGGTTACACCTGCACCAAACACGGTGGTTGTGCCGTCGATTATCCAGAGTGATTTGGAAGCTTCGTAGCGGGCTCTGGTGACGGTGATGGTTTCATTGGCCGGAACGACCGATACGGTAACTACGGCCGGCGCAGACACGGCGCCGAGGTTGTCGGCGACGGTGTAGGCAAAGGTGGCAGTCCCTGTAAATCCTGCCGCGGAGGTATAGGTGACCGTGCCGTTGGCGTTGGCAACTGCGGTTCCGTTTGTGGCAGGTGTCGTAATGACGATGGAAGCTGCGTTCAGGGCTCCGTCCACATCGCTGTCATTTGCCAGGACGCTGATAACCCTGGGCTGGCCCGAGGTGGCTGAAGAGATATCGGCAGCGGTGACCGGCAGGTCGTTGACCGGCGTGACAGTAACCGAGACCGTTGAAGTAGACGAGGCACCCAAGGCATCACTGACCTGGTAGGTGAAACTGTCCTGACCATTGAAATTGAGCGCCGGGGTATAGGTCACAACCCGGCTCGGTCCCACCACCTTGGTGACGGCGGTGCCATTAGCCGGAGGAGCTGCAATAACGATCGAAAGCGGGTCGATGTTGCTGTCCGTATCGGTGTCATTGAGCAGAACATCAATATCAACCGCTGTATCCTCAGGTGTGCTGATGCTGTCTGCAACGGCCTGAGGAGAGTTGTTGGCCGGGTTGACGGTGACGGTAACCGTTGCGGTATTCGATTCGCTGCCGAGACTGTCGCTGACCGTATAGCTGAAGGTATAGCTGCCGGTGGCAGCAGCCGTGAAGTTAACAGTGCCATCCGGGTTTACCGTTGCACTGGCCGCACCCGGACCTGTCGGTGCCGATACAATGGCCACCGTGGCCGGAGCCAGGTTGCCGTTGGGGTCGTTGTCGTTACCAGTTACGCTGATGATCGCTGCGACATTGACGGTTACAGTGACCGCATCATTCACCGCGGTCGGGCCGACGTTGGTGGCGTTGTTCTGCAGGACGGTCACATCGGCGGTGGCCGATCCCCCTGCCGACGAAACCACGGTGATTGTTGTCGGAGGAATGATTTTGTTCGGCTGGTCTACCGCCGGAAAGGTGTAGGACAGTGCGCCGCCTGTCAATGCGCCGTAGCCGAGGGCCGTCAGGCTGGGCGGCGCTGCCGTGTCGCTGGAAGTTGCTCTGACGTTCAGGGTGTGGGCAACCGGATCGTATGATGCCGATGTAACCGCCACCTCATCAACCACCGCCAGTGTCGCAATTGTCGATGGTACGTCGGCGGTGTTGGCAACCTGAATAAACTGAGGCCGGGCATTCAGTTCGATATGGCTGAAGAATTTGCCGAGACCGTTGGTGTCCATCACCACAGGGCTGAAGGCCGCTGGTCCGGGCACAGACACGGGAGGAGTACCGGCACCCAGCAGCGGATCGGAAACCTGCAGGCTGGACGAAGTGTTCTGATTTGACTGGGTGGAGGTCGAGGCAAAGATGTCAATCTGTGTGGTCGTGGCGTCGCGACGATAGGTAGCACGGTCGATAACCAGCGGCGTCGGTATCGGTGTAGTATATTTCCAGCCTTCCAGCAAGCCGAGGTCGCTCTGGATGAAGTCGATGCCGGGGCCGCCTATGCCGGAGCCGACCGGGCCGTCAACCCTGAAATAGTTGGTGCCAAGCGGGCTACCGGTAAAAGTATGACCGACATTGAAGTCTCCCAGGAACACATCGCCGTTGGGCAAGGAACTGACAGGGTCAAGACCGTTGAGCGTTCCGTCCGGGTTCTGTGTTCCTGCGTTAACCAGGGCCTGATCGACCGTCCATCTGAAGAATGGTCCCATGTCGCCGTTTAAAGGCCCGGCAAAGGCAGGGCCGACCAGCCCGATATCGCGGGTAAATCGCAGCAGGCCGCCGGTGACGGTCAGGTTCTCGACTCCGTAGGGGTGGGTGATCTTGTAATTGCCGTCCGGCACACCCTGTGTCAGGAACACCCTTACTCTCGAAAAGACGACCTGGTTGCCGGGAATCGGATCGCCAACACTGAAGGCCGCTTCGAGGGCCAGAACGATCACGACCCTCCCCTTGTCTGCAGCAAAGGCAAAGACGGTCGGATCAGGGCTGATGCTGTAATAGAAAGATTCATCCGGAAAGTTGTAGTTTGTCGGCGGGTTCGGTGGGAAAGTGATCGGTTTGGTTGCATCGAACGGCGGATTTGAGTCCGGATTGGGCAGGATATTGCAAATGGGCAGTCCGGAGACAGGAGAAACTGCGTGGGACAGGCACTGCGACACCGCGATGTTGTTGTTGTCCCGATACCAGGACGGAAATCCTGCGTAGTTAAGAGGCCCAAAGTCCTTAAGAACCGCCTCGGCGCTGGTCGCACAGAACGTGAGCAGCATGACTGCCATAATCGCCCGAAACACTTGATTGAATTTTTTCATTACCATTTCCTCCTTCGAAGTATGCAGCAGTTAATGGGGTTATATTCTTTGTGTAGACAGGCTTATTCGGCACTCACGTCTGCTTTGAAACCTTACAAATCTTTCATAAGCTATCCAGACAGACCGCCTTGCGATTCCAACCCCTATATTTTTCTAACATTTCAAGCGACTACGAGGCTGGCAACACCCAATTGCCTGCAAATCCATATAGATAAGATCAAGAAATGTTTTTCTAATTAATTACACATACTGTGCCAATGAAGAATAAATTCTTTTGTTAATTAATTACATTAAGTTGTATGAAACAGCATGAAAAGGAAGGCGGGGCATTGGGTGCCAACTATTTGGCCATACAAGAAAAACAAAGCGCTAAACATCTGTTGTGATTGGATAACAACAAACTGTCAGCGTTTTTACCTGTCAACTTATTTGCTCTGAATGCGGCAATATGAATAGGAACTTGTCTTTTTTAGTTAAGGAAAAAACACACCTACGCTGGATATGACGGGATTTGAAGTGAAGCAGAGAACCAACCGGGGAGTTTTTGGCCTTCCGATTGCTACAGAAAGTATGCGGCAGGAATTTATGGAGTCTGCACGGGATTGGTGAACCTGTTTAAAGAGAGGAGCTGATTCGATCATGCAGCAACCGGCATGACAGTTTTACATTAAAAGCCTGGTCAGAAAATAATCCGCCACCAGAATCAGCATGAATGAGAGTACCACCGAGCGGGTGGTGGAAATTCCGATACCACGGGCGCCGCCCGAAGTACTGAAGCCGACATAGCAGGAGATCAGCGAGATTATCCCGCCGAAGACGAAGGACTTGGTTAGACCAACCAGAATTTCTGCAGGTTTGAGAGCCATACGGAGCGAATCGACATAGGTGCCGTAGGAGATGAACAATCTGGGGTGCAGGTGGCTGATGATGGCGCCGCCGGCTATTCCGACGCAGTCTGCGTAAACCGTCAGTATGGGGACGCAGATCAGCCCCGCAACCAGGCGCGGCATTGCAAGATAACGCACCGGATCGATATCAAGAGTTTTAAGGGCGTCGATTTCCTCATAAACCTTCATGACACCGATTTCAGCGGCCATGGCGCTTCCGGCGCGGCCCGCGACCAGAAAGCTGGTCATGACTGGCCCCAGTTCCCGCACCATCGAAAAACCGACCACACTGCCGATAATATCCTGAGTACCGTATTTGGCCAGCTCTATTCCGGTCTGCAGCGCCAGCACCATCCCGACAAAAAAAGCCATCACCGAGGCCACCGGCACGGTTTCGTAGCCGATGATAGCGGCCTGGGAAAAGATTGCAGGGAGATTGCTAGGGATCTCGCGGCAGGCGAGGATTATCCGCCACAGCAGGGTCAATACCTCGCCTACAATGCGCAAACCGTATATCAGTTTGTTACCAATGAATTCCAGCGGTTTCGCAATCATATTTATTTCCTACCCTCGAAATCAGGACAAGTGCGTTTGTTTACTGTTCTCCCGCCACTCCCGACGCCCACTCGTAATTGACTCTTGCCACGCGGTAGTCACGCTGGGCCCGGGCCAGACTGCTCCTGGCCTGGAGCAGGTTCAGCTGTGCGTCCTCAACCTCCAGCCGGATCTTGACACCGTATTCATACCCTTTTTCCGCCATCTGCACAAGCCGTTCAGCTTGTTTGACCGTTCCGGAAACAGCCTGATATATTTCGGCGGCTTCCTGGAGCGCATAACCGGCCTCACGTACCTCCAGAGCGATCGAATCAAGCAGCTTCGACTCCTCGATCTGTTTTGTACGCAGATCGCTTCTGGCCTGGGCAACCTTTCCGCTGCTCCTGAAACCGTCAAAGAAGGGGAAAGTCAGGTAAATGCCCACGTTCCAGGCGGCGCCGTCGGCTTCACGTTTCGGAGCCGTTTCTTCCAGGCTTGACCAGTGCCATCCGGCTCCACCCTTCAGGTCGAGCCGAGGTTTGTTTTCGGCATTAGCTATCGTAACCAGTTCGTCATAGACACCGATCCGCAGCCGCAGATCCGCCAGCTCCGGGCGCTGTTTGCCGGCGGAGAGCAAGGCAGCCTCGTAACTGACCGGTACCGGGCGATCCTGAGTCGCCATGTCAAGTGAACCTGTAACCAGGATCTCTTCAGGCCCCAGTGCCAACAGAAAGCGAAGTCTCTCTTTTGCCGTGCGGATGGCGTTCTGGCTGCGAATAGCCTCTGGCCTGGCATTCTCAGCGGCAACTTCGGCAGCCAGAACGTCATAATCAGTCGCAACACCGGCCGCATATTTCCGTTTGGCTTCATCCAGATGCCGGGCCTTCTGAAGTTGATTTTCCACCGCCAGCTGATGCAGTTCACGCGCCAGCAGAATATCAAAAAAGGCGGCCGACACATCACGATAGGCGGCCTGACGATACAGACGCAGCTGCTGATCGGCAGTTTTCAGCCCGTACTCCGCTGCACGGATAGCCGCATTGACCTTGCCCCAGGTGTAGAGCGGCTGGGAAACCGTCAGATCGACCAGACCGTTGTACTGGCGTGGTGCAATGCCGAGCATAGCTTTCTGGCTTTGATCCTGCGACAGAGCAACCGAACCGTTCAAAGAGAACTGCGGAAGGGCCGCCGAACGTTCTTCCACATATTTGCCCTGAACATACTTTGCATACTCGCGGGCCTTCTCGATGTCGCGGTTTTTCTCCATCGCCAGCGATATGGCCTGCTCCAGGGTCATAGTGCGGGCTTCCGCTCTGGATAACGGCAGCAGCGCCAACGCAATAACTGCAATAATGACAAAATTCATGGTTCTGATTCTCCTTGCACTAAAACTGCCCGGCGCCAGCCGCGCACCGAGTTGATCAGCCACAGCTCTTCCGCGTGCCGCAGATCGGCAGGATACAGCACTGCTTCTGAAATTTCACCGCACTCCAGCAGCTCTTCCCGCAGCACTCCCGGCAGAAGTCCGCTGTTTATGTCCGGAGTCAGCAAACGACCGCCACGTTTCATGACCAGAGTATGATAGCTGCCTTCGGTCAGCTCACCCCGCTCATTGGTAAACAGCACTTCGTCACAATCCTTCCGGGTCAGACGGGCCTTGTCCAGCAGTTCACGACGGGTGGTCTTGTGGTAACGAAAAGTGTCCTGCGAATCAACCCTTACATGACTGACAGCAAAACGCAACGGGGAATCAGTATCCTGGAGCGGCTCCGATGATATCCGCAGTGCGCCGTCAGCCGACAGCAAAAGACGGGCCTTGCGGGAGCCCGACGCTGTGGCGGCATGATCATTCAGCAGCTGTCGCGTTTTTTCAGGGTCAAACGTAAATCCGAAATATTCCGCCGATGCCTTCAGGCGTGCCAGGTGGCGATCCAGTAATGTACAGGAGCCATCCTGCAGCCGCAGCGACTCGATCAGCTGAAAATCAGGATTGCCGCCGTTTATAAAGGCGCCCTTATCCAGGCACTCGGCATACTCACGGCCGGCCACCGAATCCCAGGTGATGCCGCTGCCCACACCCAGTGAAATACGGCCGCTTCGACGATCCAGCAGCAGGGTCCGGATAGCCACCGAGAAGGTCGCTTCGCCGCCGGGAGCAACGCAGCCGATCGCGCCGCAGTAAACGCCGCGCGGACCTCCTTCCAGTTCCGCTATTATCTCCATACTGCGCTTTTTAGGTGCGCCGGTAATGGAACCGCAGGGGAACAGGGCCCGGAATATATCCAGCAATCCGGTTCCGTCCTTAACGCGGGCTTTTATGGTGGAGGTCATCTGATGCACACTGGGATAGGTTTCAACCTGAAAAAGCGCATCAACTGCCACAGAGCCGGTCTCGGCCACGATCCCCAGGTCGTTGCGCAGCAGGTCGACTATCATCAGGTTTTCGGCCTGTTCCTTGGGATCAAGCCGCAGCTGTCGGACCGCTTCACGATCCCCGGCTGACGATCGGCCGCGGCGGGCGGTTCCCTTCATCGGACGGGTTGTGATGAGCCGGTCCCTGAGGGAGAAGAAAAGCTCCGGGGAAGCGGAGGCAATAGCGAAGCGGCCTGTATCCAGGTATGAGCAGAACTGGGCCCGCTGGCTTCGTCCGATGCGGGAGTACAGAGCCAGCGGATCGCCGCTGAATTCGCCCTGCAATTGAAAAGTGTGGTTAACCTGATAGCAGTCGCCGGCGGCGATATAACCGCGAATATGATCTACATCGGATGTGTAATCATCAGATTCCGGCAATTGCTGCAGCTTGACTTCATCACCCGGCGCCTCCGGCACCCCGGCGCCGGGTGACACAGTGTGCCTTTCGCGAAAAAGAGCGAACCAGACCAGCGGCAAACCCTCCGCAGCCGGAAGAGATGGCAGATCCGGATTGAGCGCTGAGGCCGCTTCGTAACTGACAAAACCGGCGGCATACAGGCCTGATGCCACCGCATTCTCCACCGCAGTCATCGCGCTGACAACCGTGTCAGGAGTAAGAGCTTCGATAATTTCAACATACCCTGAAAAGCGCCAGGAAGAGCCGAAGCCGAAGCCGCCGAAGGAGTCCAGAAGTACTGTAGGAACAAAATCAGGCATGCCTGCCCTTCCACTTCCCTTTCAGCCAGTTTCCCAGATCATCCATCAGCGTGTACATGACCGGCACCACCAGCAGGGTCAGCAGGGTCGAGGTCAAAAGCCCACCCACCACCGCACGGGCCATGGGAGCCCGCATCTCGGCCCCGGCGCCGATGGCCAGAAAAAGCGGCAGCATGCCGAAGATCATCGCCAGCGTCGTCATGATGATCGGCCTAAGACGGGTGCGGCCGGCCTCTATCACCGCTTCGCGGCGCGGCTTGCCGTCCCGCCGCTGCAGCACCTTGGCATAGTCCACCAGCAGGATGGCATTTTTGGTCACCAGTCCCATCAGCATGATCAGGCCGATCAGCGACATGATGTTAATCGTGTCTCCGGTCAGCTTGAGCATGCCGGCCATGCCGACGATGGAAAGCGGCAGGGAGAGCATGATCGCAAAAGGTTCGAAAAACGACTCGAACTGGGCCGCCAGAATCAGGTAGACAAAGATTATCGCCAGGAGCAGTGATTCGCCCATGTAGCCGAAGGATTCAGCCATATCCTCCGCTTCACCGGACAGGTCGATCGAGTAGCCGGGCGGCATGTTGATACTTTTGGCCGCCGCCTCGACATGTTTGACAGCCGTGCCGATCGGCAGGTCGTCCAGATTTGCTGAAACCGTGATCTGGCGGGCCAGGTCGCGGCGGTTGATCTCGGTCGGCGAAGCGGCCACAACCGTGCTGATCAGGCTGGCCAGCGGAACCAGTTTTACGCCGCCGTTGCCGTCCGGCACAGAAACTTTCAGGCTGGCTACTTGTGACGGATTTTGGCGTAATATTTCCGGCAGGCGTACCCGCACATCCACGGCATCTCCGTCCTCATCCTCATAGGTACTGATCGCCTCGCCGCCAACCAGACGCCCCAGGGCGCCGACTATGGCATTGGTAGTAACTCCGGCCGAGAGGGCTTTTTCTCGGTCCACCCGCAGCCGGTACTCGGGGATATCATGCTCCAGCGTCACGGCCAAATCGACGATTCCCGGAGTTTTGTACAATTCCTCCTTCAGCTTCTGCCCCAGCTGTTTGAGAGTGTTCAGGTCATCGCCTTTCAGGTTAACATTGAGCGGTTTCTGTGCGCCGCCGATCTGCCCGACCTCTTCGATGGAAAAGGTTATACCAGCAATGCCGTTGAATCTTTCCCGCACAGTTTTTTGCAGCTCAAACTGGTTCCGCTTGCGCTCTTTTCGTTCCTTCAGCTTCAGGTACAGCAGTCCGTCCCGCACCGTGCCATTGTCTCCGGCTCCGATCGTGGCATAGGTATGGTCGATTTCCGGGATGTCCTTCAGCGCTGCCAATACCGCGTTCAGTCTGTTCTCGGTCTCGGCCAGACTGGCATCCGGGGCTGTTTTGAAAGAAACCTGGAATTCCCCCTTGTCATAAAGCGCCATGAAGGAGGACTCAAGCGTGCCGAAGATCATGATACCGGCCACGAAAGCGCCCAGAGCCAGCGCCATCACCGATTTGCGGTGATCCAGAGCCCAGCTGATCGCTCCGCGATACCTGTCGGCAGTCACGTCGAACCATTCGTTGAATTGCTCCAACAGCTTTGCAATTCCCTTTCGTTTTCCCTTCAAATGTATCGACGGATCATGCCAGCGGGAAGAAAGCATCGGGTCGAGAGTAAACGAGACAAACAGCGAAACCAGCACTGCAAAGGCCACACTGATACCGAACTGGTAGAAGAAGCGCCCGACGATGCCCTTCATGAAGGCCACCGGCACAAAGACGGCAATGATCGACATGGAGGTGGCGAAAACCGCCAGGCCGATCTCGGAGGTGCCGAAGCGCGAGGCTTCCATGTGATCCTTGCCCATTTCAAGGTGGCGTACGATGTTCTCACGGACAACAATCGCATCGTCGATCAGCATGCCGATCGCCAGGGACAGCGCCATCAGGGTCATGACATTCAGGGTCATGCCCAGGGCGTACATGACAATGTAAGCCGAGATGACCGAGATCGGCAAAGTTACGCCGGTAATGACCGTGGAACGCCAGGAGTTGATGAAACAGAATACTATCAGCACCGTCAGTATGCCGCCGATGATCAGCGTATCTTTAACATCGGTCAGGGAATCGCGGGTCATGATCGTGCCGTCGCGCACCATGCTGAGGGTCACTCCGGCCGGTAGTTCCTTCTGAACCTTGAGCATGGTTTTCTTGACGTTGTCGACCAGCTCAACCTCGTTGCCGCCCGACTGTTTATATACATCCAGGCCGATGGCCGGCTGTCCGTTTACAAGGGCCAGTTTGCGTTTTTCCTCTGTATTGTCTGAAACTCTGGCCACTTCGCCCAGCGGGATGGCCCGACCGCCGCGCTCGGCAATCGCCATGCCCCGGTAATCCTCGGCCCGGACCGGCTTGCCGTCGATACGCATCGGGTATTCGGCGCTGCCCTTGGTCAATCGCCCCAGCGGGGTATTGGTGTTCTCGGACTTGATGCCGGAAACCACGTCATTGACCCCCAATCCGAGGGAATCCAGACGCACCGGATCCAGCTCCACGCTGATCTCGCGTTTGCGGCCGCCGACCATGTCCACCTTGCCTACTCCGGCCACGCTCTCGAAGCGTTTCTTGATCTTCTTTTCGACCAGGATCGTCAGGTCACGGGGGGAAAGGGTGTCGGACTGCACCGCCAGCGCCGCCACCGGCGCGGCATTAAAATCCAGCTTCTGGATGATCGGCTCTTCAATGCCTTCAGGCAGATTGCCGCGGATGGAGCCGATCTTGCCCCGCACCTCCTGGGCACAGTCATTGACCTTCTGCTCCAGCTGAAACTGCACCATGACAGTGGAAACACCTTCGCGGGAGGTGGAGAAGACATGTTTGACTCCGGCGATCTGGTTGACCGATTCCTCGATCCGCTTGGACACCTCGCGCTCCACCGTTTCAGGAGAGGCACCGGAAAAAGTTGTTACGATCGATATCAGCGGAAATTCTACGTTGGGAAACATCTCGACCGAGAGGCGTTTGTAGGAGAACAGTCCCAGGGTGACCAGAGCCAGCATCATCACTGCGGCAAAGATCGGACGCTTGATGGAGGTATTGGAGAGGATCATGTCGTTTCAGCTTCCTTGTGAGTGTCGTTGCCGCCCAGCTCTTTCCAGCGGAAACAATCGGTGGTGTGATCATTGACCATGCCCACAGCCTGCATAAGGGCATAGCAGATGGTTGAACCGACGAATTTGAATCCGCGCTTTTTCAGATCCTTGCTGAGGGCGTCTGACAGAGGGGTGCTGGCCGGGATGTGGGCGTGAGTGGGCCAGGAGTTCTGCAGCGGCTTACCATCCACGAATTGCCACAGGTAGCTGTCAAAACTGCCGAACTCTGCCTGCACCGTCATGAAGGCATGGGCATTGGTAACGGCGGCGGCAATTTTCAGGCGGTTGCGGATGATGCCGCTGTCTGTCAAAAGCTCGGCCTGCTTCGCTTCATCAAAACCAGCCACCACGGCAGGATCGAATCCGGCAAAAGCCCGACGGTAACCCTCACGCCTTTTGAGGATTGTGATCCAGGAAAGACCGGCCTGGGCGCCCTCCAGAATCAGAAATTCAAAGAGCAGCCTGTCGTCGTGAACCGCGACACCCCACTCCCGGTCATGGTAGGCAATGTAATCCGGGTCGTTGCCGGCCCAGCGACAGCGAAGCGTTGTATCATCAGTCATGCTGTTCATGAGTCTGCTCCCTTCTATTTTGAGGCGGGCGCCGCTATCCGGTCACCGTCTTTGAGATTGAATCCGCCGCGTACCACGAACAATTCTCCGGCTCTGACTCCCGATTTCACTTCGAGCAGATCTCCGCTGGACACACCTACGGTTATCTCGCGTCTGCGGGCAGTACCGTTTTCAACCACGTAAAGCACGCCTTTTCCTGCGGCAAGATCAAGAGAGGTAACGGCGCTTCTCGGCACCTGCAGAACATCAGCTCTCCTGCCGGTTATTATACGCCCCTTGGCAAACAGCCCTCCCTTCAGAACTTCAGGAGTATTACGCACCTCGGCAATCACTTTCAGCGAACGGTCAGCGGATGAAAGCTCCGGATTGATGAACATGACCTTTCCGGTAAAAGTTTTTCCCGGCATTGAGTCCACGTTGAATTCAAGCGGATCGCCGACCTTGACTCGCCCCGAATCGGCTGAAGACAAGGTTACGGTCAGGTTCAACAGACGATTGTCGACAATGCGAAAGATCGGCTTGCCCGCTGCCACGTCACTCGTCAGATCGCCCACATTCACATCCCTGAGTGCTACGACGCCGTCAATGGGCGCTGTGACCAGGCCTTTGGTTTTGCGGACGACACCCTGACACAATTCCTCCTCGGCCACCCTGATCTGCGCCTGAGAAGCTTCCACACGGGCTTTGGACGCTTCCAGTTCGCTTCGGGCGTCATCCACCGCCTGCTGGGTAGCCAGACCGGATTCCTTAAGCTTCAGGACACGGGACAATTCCCGCTCGGACCGGTTTGACGCCACCTGGGTCTGCGACAGATTTGCCTTGGCCGATGCAATGCCGGCCTCGGCGCGCTTGACCATCGCCTCGGTTTCTGCCACATCTATCCTGGCCAGGGGCTGTCCCTTTTTTACATATACCCACTCATTCACGAATACCTGTTTAACCAGACCCGGTATCTGGGTTTTGATATCAACCGAATACTTCGGCTCTAGACTTCCGGTTACTTCTATTCCATCGGTCAGACTGGAGACAGCAGCCGCTTTTGTTTCGACCGCCACCGCCGGCTTGACGGCCGGGGTCGTATTTTCCTTTTTACCGCCGCAGGCAGTCAATGTGAAAAAGGCGGCCAGCAGGATCATGGGGAGATATTTTCTCAAAACCGGGCTCCTTGGGATTCACAACGCGGCGCCTTAGGTGCGACACCGTCGAGAATCTGGGTGATGACCGCGATCAATCCATCGCGGTTTATGCGTGGTGGTGTGTGACAAATCTGTTCTTCAAGAATAGTGTGATAGCTGCCTACCAGAGACCAGCACAGGGCTGTACTGTTACAGGCCGATATCTCTCCTCCGGCAATCCCCTCTGATATCAGGGCGTCAACAGCAACCACGGTCTGGTCGAAAAAACGGTTAAAATCCACAAACGGGGCTCCCTGCGGCGGACCGAAATAGATTGAAAAAACCAGCCTCACAACGGCCAGATTCTCCAGAGCTCCGTCGAACATGCCGGTAAATAAATTCAGAAGGCGCTGACGTACACTTCCTGCGGTCGTGTAAAGAGCATTGATCTGCTGGTCAAACTGCCGATTGATGCCGGCCATGATCTCCAGATAAAGCCCTTCCTTGCTGCTGAAGTAATAATACAGTACCGGCTTTGATACGCCGGCCGCCTCAACGATTTCGCGAACCGAGGTGGCTGCATATCCGCTCTCAACGAACAGGCGAAGCGCCTCGGCCAGCATCCGCTCGCGCACCGCAGTATCCACCGGACTATTTTCTTTTCTCGGACGTGACATGGTGTCCTCATCAAATAATTTACCGAACAGTAGGTAAATGATAAATAAATGTCAAGTGTAAATATACCGGTCGGTATAGACATCCCGCCGCCACCCCATATGAGGTATGCAATGCTGTGTATGAGGCGCAGCCGGTGTCAACCTCTAATGAGCAATTCTGCGCAACACACTGTAACAATTGAGGTTGTGGAGTAATTTAATAGTTGGCACACAGCCTGCAATAACCTAGATCAATCACATTCCTTTGGAGGTAGTACAAATGAAAAAAGTTATGTCCACAATCGTTGCCGCCCTCGTAGCAGTTTCCTTCGCCGCCGTTGCTATCGCTGCAGACAAAGCTGCTGCTCCTGCTGCTGCTCCTGCTGCTGCCGCTGCTCCTGCTGCTGAAGCAAAGCCAGAAGCAAAGCCTGCTAAAAAAGCAAAGAAAGCAAAGAAAGTGAAAAAAGAAGAAGTGAAAAAAGAAGAAGCTGCTGCTCCTGCTGCAAAGTAATTCGTTTTTCGCGAATGAACAGAAAAGCCGCATCGAAAGATGCGGCTTTTTTTGTGCCGCATAGGTAGTATATATAACGACCTGCTGACAGGCAGAAATAATTTTCAGGAGTAAAACCGTTATGGCAGATCAGATGATTCGGGCATTGTGCCTGTCGGGCGGCATTCGGGTTCTGGCTTGTAACACCAGTGTGTTGGCGCGGGAGGTATGCCTGCTTCAGAAAACTTCCGCAACGGCAAGCATCGCCATGGGACGTGGACTGGCAGGAGGCGCGCTGATGGGGGCTTTGCTGAAGTCAGGCCAAAGGATTGCTCTCAAGTTTGAAGGCAACGGCCCGCTTCGCAAGCTGTTGATCGAAGCCGACAGCAACGGTGCGGTTTGCGGCTGTGCCGGAGATCCGGCTGCCGAAATTGAACCGCTGAACGGAAAATGGAATGTGGCCGGATTGATCGGCAAGGCCGGTTTTCTGACTGTATCAAAAGATATAGGGGTCGGCGGGCAGCCGTATCAAGGCCTTGTGCAGCTTGTCAGCAGCGAGATCGGCGACGACCTGGCATATTACCTGACCGACTCCGAACAGACACCATCCGCAGTCGGCCTGGGAGCCGCCCTTGATGAAAGCGGACAGATTACGGCCTGCGGCGGTTTTCTGGTACAGGCACTGCCGAAAGCCGATCACACCGAGCTTGAAAAGATCATGGAGCGTTTGGCCTCGCTGCCGCCGATTTCGTCAATGCTGACAGAATCCGGTCCGGAAGCCATGCTGCAGGAGATTTTCGGTGACATTCCCTACACGGTTCTTGAAACCCACGATATTTACTTTAAATGCGGCTGCTCTCAGGAAAAAGTCGAACGTGCCCTGATTACAATGGGGGTCAAGGAGCTTAAGGATATGCAGAGCGTCGATAACGGGGCGGAAGTAACCTGTGAATTCTGCAGAAAGACCTACAGCTTCGACAACAACAATCTGGAACAGCTTATAAAACTTGCATCAGAATCATCCTGCAGATAAACGTGCCTACCATTTTACTGACGATCGCATACGACGGCACTAATTACTCCGGCTGGCAGATCCAGCCAAACGGCCTCGCCGTTCAGCAGGTGGTTGAAGATGCGCTCGAGAGCCTGCTCGGCGAGCGAGTCAAGCTAAGTTCTTCCGGCCGAACCGATGCCGGCGTACATGCCCGTGCCATGCCGGCGGCTTTTTTTACAACAAGAGATCTCCCGCTGCGGGCCTTTGTCGAAGGCACCAATCGCTATCTTCCCGACGACATCGCCGTCCAGGACGCAAACATTGTCCCGGATGGCTTCAAGCCAATCAGCGCAGCACTTGCCAAGCATTATCGCTACACAATCCTCAATTCCAATATCCGTTCTCCGCTGGACCGACTGTGCAGCTGGCAGGTGCGGGAGCCTCTTGATCTGCCGGCAATGGTCAGGGCAGCCGGTTTTTTTGTCGGTCGGCACGATTTTGCCGCTTTCAGAGCTTCGAACTGCGTGGCAAAGACTACTGTACGCAGAATGGATTCGATTGAAATCAATCAGACGGACCGTTTTCTGACTATTGATGTAACCGGAGAAGGATTTCTGAAATATATGGTAAGGGTAATGTCAGGAACTCTGGTAGATGTGGGAAGGGGACGTTTCAAGCCGGAGCATGTTGAACAGCTGCTGCTGGAAGGCGACCGGCAAAAGGCCGGCGTTACTGCGCCGGCCTGCGGTTTATGCCTGATAAAGGTTTATTACCCGGGAAACAACCCCGAATCATAAAATTCTATTTCTCAGCCAGCAGGCGCTTGATCTGCTGCTCCACCCTGCGTCCCATCTCATCCGAAAAGCCCCGATAAACTTCTGCGATTACGCCTTTCCTGTCTATCACATACATGACCGGAACAGAACGGACGCCGAAATCAGCGGTCGCCGCATCGCCTGCCAATGCCAGCGGATAATTGATGTGATACTCATTGGCAAAAGCCTTTACGGCCCGTTCACCATCTTCGTCCGCACTTAATCCCAGAATCTGAAGCCCCTGTTTGCCGAACTTGCGGTTCATCTCCACCAGATGGGGTATGGATTGCCGGCATGGCTGGCACCAGGTTGCAAAAAAATCCACCACAAGTACATGACCCCGGTAATTTTCAAGTGTTACCGGTTGACCTGTGGTGGTGGTTATTTTGAAGTTGGGGGCTGGCTGCCCCTGCCTGGGAGCTGCTTCAAGCCTGGAAGGCAGGACCAGAAACGAAGTCCACATGTACGCCAGCAGTAATACTATAAATGTTTTTTTTAAGCTCATTGGCCCTAGAGTGCTTTGGCGATCAAGGCTTCTATCTGTGACTTGGGAACAGCTCCGACAACCTGGTCAACCTGTACGCCACCCTTAAAAAGGATAATGGTCGGAATGCCGCGTACGCCGTATTTGCTAGGTGTGCCCTGATTTTCATCAACATTGACCTTACCTACCTTGACTTTTCCGGCATATTCATCTGCTATTGAATCCACCAGAGGAGCGATCGCCTTGCAGGGAGCGCACCAGGTAGCCCAGAAATCGACGAGAACCGGTATGTCGGACTGAAGCACCTCGCGATCGAAATTTGCGTCAGTAAACGCCATTACTTTTTCACTAGCCATCTGTTTATCTCCTTTAGGGAATAATATTTATCTTTGAATGATATACCAGAAGCTGAAAAAATCAAGTCCAAACTCCGTCCGCGTCATTGCGTTGAAATGACCGTCACAAGAGAGTATGGTAGGCAAATCTGAGGAGGATCAGAAATGTCAACACTGCCTTTAAACATGTATATGCAAGGCAAGACGGCGCTGATAGTCGGCGGCGGGAAAGTGGCACTGCGCAAGATTCACTCCCTGCTGGCGGCCGGAACCGCCATACGACTGGTGGCTCCGGAAGTTTGTACGGAAATTGCGGAACTTGCAGCTGCAGGTTACGCTTCGGTTCGTCTTGGCAGCTACGACACGACCGATCTTGACAACGCTTTTCTGGCAGTAGCCGCCACCAATGATGCCGCAGCGAACCTGGCGGTTGCGGCAGATGCAGTAAAGCGGGGAATCCTTGTCGCAGTTGCCGACAATCCAACGGCAGGGAATTGCACCTTCCCGGCTGTACTGCGCCGTGGGAGTCTGGAAATAGCCGTCTCGACCGGAGGACGCTGTCCGACTCTGGCAGCTGATATCCGGGACGTAATTGCCGATATAATCGGCGAAGAGTACGGAGCTGTACTGGAACAACTGGCAACCAAACGAGAAAAGCTGTTGACGGATGGGAACCCCAGCACATACAATGAACAGGTTTTACGATCGCTTGCCGGGCGACTGATCGCCGAGCTCACTGAACGCAAGGACACCGCATGAGCCATATATTTTTCTATCTGACACTTGCCCTGTACGGTTGCTCCACGGCGGCCTACCTGATGTACCTGCTGCGAACGACTGACGGGGTCGGAACACTTGCAAACCGGCTGGTCATGGCCGGATTTGCGACCCATCTGCTTTCAACCATTCACCGGTTCAGCTCTTCCGGACACCTGCCGATCACCAACATGCATGAGTCCCTGTCGTTTTTTGCTCTAACCATCGTGGGTTCCTTTATCCTTTTTGAACGTAAATACAAGGTTACAATTCTCGGGGCATTCATTATCCCGATCGCCCTTCTGCTGGTTATTTCGTCCAGCGCCTTTCCTTCTGTGATCCGTGAGCTGAATCCGGCTCTGAAAAGCAACTGGCTCTGGTCACACACCATCATGGCCTTTATAAGCTACGCCATGTTTACAATCGCCTTTGGGGCCGCTGTGATCTACCTGATCCAGCAGTACTTTCTAAAGAAAAAACGGTTGGGGGCACTGTTCCAGAAACTGCCTTCGCTCAATACGCTGGACGACATCAATTACCGCTGCCTGACAATCGGATTCCCTCTGCTGACGATCGCCATAATTACAGGCGCCATCTGGGCCGAAAAGGCCTGGGGCACCTACTGGAGTTGGGACCCCAAAGAAACCTGGTCGCTGATCACCTGGTTCATATTTGCCGCACTTCTGCACAGCAGGCTCACGACCGGCTGGCGCGGCAAGCGTGCCTCGCTGCTGACGATAGCCGGTTTCCTGGTCATGCTCTTCACCTTTATTGGCGTCAACCTCTGGCTTCCGGGCCTGCATGCCTACAAATAGCATTTCAAGGACAGATTCTGAATGAATATCATCGTAGTCGGTCTCTCTCACAAGACCGCCACAGTTGAAATACGGGAAAAAGTTGCCTTTTCTCCCAATCAGATGCAAAAACCGCTTGCCGAGCTGACCGGTCTGGACGGCATTATCGAAGGGGTGATTGTATCCACCTGCAACCGGGTCGAAATATATGCCACCACCCGTGACATTGCAGGCGGTATCGCCCGCATTAAACGATTCCTGGCCGACTATCACCGTATTCCGCTGGAATCCCTCGAAGCGCATCTATACAATTACCATTCCGAGGCCGCCATCCGCCACGTATTCCGGGTAGCTTCCAGCCTGGATTCAATGGTGGTGGGTGAACCACAGATTTTGGGCCAGATCAAGACCTCCTACGGATACGCCGCCGAATTCAGATCTTCCGGCATCATCCTGAACCGATTCCTGCACAAGGCTTTTTCGGTGGCCAAACGGGTGCGTACAGAAACAAAAATCGCCTCTTCGGCCGTTTCGGTCGCTTTTGCAGCGGTGGAACTGGCCAAAAAAATTCTGGGTGATCTGTCCAACAAAACCGTCATGCTGATCGGCGCCGGCGAAATGTGCGAACTGGCGGCAAAGCACTTTCTCAATAGCGGCGCCAAGGGAGTGATGGTCACCAACCGCACCTTTGAAAGGGCCGAGCGGTTGGCTGAAGAGTTCGGCGGCGAGGCTGTGCGATTCGAAGAACTGTTTGAACACCTGCATCGCGCCGACATTGTACTTTCCTCCACCGGCGCCCTCCATTGCATAATAGGCCCAAAGGATGCCGAAGAAGTTGTCAGAAAGCGCCGCTTCAAGCCGATGTTTTTTATAGATATTGCCGTTCCGCGCGACATCGACCCCAAGGTGGACGACGTGGAAAACGCCTATCTATTCACGGTGGACCACCTGCAGGAGATCGTTCAGGCCAATCTGGCCCAGCGCAGCCTGGAGGCAGAAAAAGCCGAAGAAATCATCAGCCAGGAGATTGGCCAGTTTCATAAATGGCTCTCGACGCTGGAGGTGACCCCCACCATAGTTGCACTGCGGACACGGTTTGACGAAATCCGCAAGGCTGAACTGGAGAAGACCATCTCCGGCTGGAAAGATCTGCCGCCAGACGCGGAAAAACGCCTTGAAGCACTGACCATGGCCATGATGAACAAGCTGCTTCACGCTCCCACGTCCGTACTGAAAACAGCCGGCCAGGGCGGGCGGGTTGACCTGTATGTGGATGCGCTCAGACAGCTTTTTGAACTGGAGTCGCTTCAGCACGATGACCAGGAGCTGGAGCTGGAAGAGTAGTGCGTCTGCCGCCTCTGATAGCCGCCACTCTGATCAGACGTTACAAGCGCTTTCTGGCCGATGTGCTGCTTGATGACGGCATCGAAGTCACCGTCCACTGCCCGAACTCGGGCAGCATGAAAGGGTGTGCGGTTCCCGGTAGCCGGGTATATATTTCCCGCAGCCCCAACCCGGACAGAAAATACCCCTTCACCTGGGAACTGGTGCATGCCGACGGATTCTGGGCCGGCATCAACACCGGGCTGCCGAACCGCCTGGCAAGGGAAGCAATTGAGAACGGCTCAGTGGCGGAACTGCAGGGATATGCAACCATCCGACCCGAGGTACCCTACGGGGAGCACAGCCGTATCGATCTGTTGCTGGAAAGACCGGGCGAACGCTGCTTCGTTGAAGTCAAAAACGTCACGCTGGTCGAGGACGGCCGGGCCCTGTTTCCGGATGCAGTCACAACCAGGGGACAGAAGCACCTGCAGGAGTTGATGCGTGTTGTTCGCGAAGGTGACCGCGGCGTGATTTTCTTCACCGTCCAGCGCGGAGACGGCAACTCGGTTTCCCCGGCCGACACAATCGATTCGGAGTACGGGCGCCTGTTGCGCATGGCTCTGGAGAACGGAGTGGAAGCGCTGGCCTACCGGGCGCTGGTGACTCCGGAAGAGATCAAACTGACGGAAAGATTGCCGGTAGTAGTGTAAAGTTCATATTTGAATTCAAATAAAGAAATGGAGAAAATCATGCACCCCAAACAGATACGTATCGGTACCCGCGCCAGCCAACTGGCACTATGGCAGGCCAACTGGGTCAAGTCCGAGCTGGAGAAGAGATATCCCGGCATGGAAGTCACACTGACCAAGATCAAGACCATCGGCGACAAGATTCTTGATGTTCCGCTGGCCCAGGTGGGCGGCAAGGGACTGTTCGTCAAGGAGATCGAGGAGGCCATGCTTCGTGGCGAAATCGACATCGCCGTGCACAGCATGAAGGACGTACCGACCGACTTCCCGGAAGGACTTGGTCTGCACTGCATCACCGAGCGCGAAGACCCGCGCGATGCCGTAATATCACGTAATGTTAAATTCGCCGATCTGCCCCAGGGCGCCCGCATCGGAACCAGCGCCCTGCGTCGCCAGGCCCAGCTGCTGAAAGTGCGTCCCGACCTGGAGATGTGCATCATCCGCGGCAATGTAGAGACCCGTATCCGCAAACTGACCGACGACAAGCTGGATGCGGTTATTCTGGCGGCGGCCGGCCTGAAGCGTCTCGGCTTCACCGACCAGGTGGCCGAATACCTGGATGTCGAGCTGTCTATTCCGGCCATCGGCCAGGGGGCTCTGGGAATCGAATGCCGACTGGCGGATCCGGTAATCACAGAAACAATCGCCTTTTTCAACCATGCCGATACCAGCCATGCCGTGCGGGCCGAGCGGGCTTTACTGAAGCGCTGCGAAGGGGGCTGTCAGGTGCCGATTGCGGCACACGGGACGGTCAGCGACGGCCAGTTGCGGCTGGTCGGCTTCATTGCCGCGGTTGACGGCAGTCGCTCGGTTCGCGGCGAGATTTCCGGCCCTGCGACTGAGGGAGAGCAGCTGGGCATCCGCTTGGCGGATCAACTGCTGGCTGAGGGTGGCAAAGCCATTCTGGAAGAGGTGTACCAGAGAGAGATTGCGTCCCCCGCACACCCATGAAAAATCCCGAGCTACATAACGGTATCGTCTACCTGGTCGGCGCCGGCCCGGGCGACCCGTCTCTGATCACTCTGCGCGGTGTGGATTGTCTGCGGCGCGCCGAAGTGGTGGTTTACGACTATCTGGCCAACGAGCAGCTCCTGAATCATGCCCCGGAAAGCGCCGAACGCATTTACGCCGGCAAGATCGGAGGACGGCACAACCAGGACCAGGAAGAGATCAGTCTTTTGCTGGTGGAAAAAGCACAGCAGGGAAAGATTGTTGTTCGATTAAAAGGTGGCGACCCCTTCGTCTTCGGACGAGGCGGCGAAGAGTGTGAAGCGCTGCACGAAGCCGGGATCCCTTTCGAGGTCGTTCCGGGAGTCACGGCCGCTATCGGTGCGGCAGCATACGCCGGTATTCCGCTTACGCACCGCAACTTCACCGCCTCGGTCGCCTTTGTCACCGGACATGAGGGCAAGGACAAGGAAGAATCGGCTATCGACTGGGACCGTCTTTCGCTGGGTGGCGGGACCGTTGTTTTTTACATGGGGATCACCACGCTCAGACGCAACATGCAGCGCATGATACAGCACGGCCGGCCGGCTGAGACACCGGTGGCCCTTGTGCGCTGGGCAACCACCGTCTGCCAGCAGGTACTGACCGGGACAATTGCCGATATCGCCGACCTGGCCGAGGAAGCCGGATTCAAGCCTCCTGCCATAACAATTGTCGGCGAAGTTGTAAGGCTGCGGGAAAAACTGCGCTGGTACGACAGCCGCCCGCTATGCGGCAGAAAAATCATCGTCACCCGCGCTGCCGAACAGGCCGGCGAATTTTCCGCAAAACTTTCGATGCGGGGAGCAACGGTGCTGGAATGCCCCACAATCCGTCTGGTGGAGCCGGAGAGCTGGCAATTGCTGGATGTGGCCATCAAAGAGCTGTCCGGTTACGACTGGCTGATTCTGACATCGGCCAATGCGGTACGCTTCTTTTTTGGTCGTCTTGAAGCGCTGGGACTGGATACCAGAGCCCTGTCAGGCTGCAAAGTCTGCGCTGTGGGCCCGAAAACAGCCGAGGCGTTCAGGAATTTCGGAGTCCGCCCGGATCTGATACCCTCCGATTACAAGGCTGAAGGGGTCGTGGATGAATTCTCGCGGCTGGATCTGAAAGGTATGAAAATTCTGTTTCCGAAAGCCGACAAGGCCCGTGAAGTGATTCCCTGCGAATTGAAGCGGATGGGGGCCCATGTGGACGGCCCGGTAGCCTATCGCAATATCCTGCCGGACAGATTGCCGCCCGAGACTCTGTTTGCACTGGAGAAGCGTTCAGTGGACTGCATTACCTTCACATCCTCATCCACGGTTCAGAATCTGGCTGCCATGCTGGGTGAGGAATTGCTGCTTAACATGTTGAAGGGAGTAACGGTTGCGTCGATTGGACCCATCACCTCAAAAAGCTGTCGCGACCTTGGCCTGAAGGTGGATATCGAACCGGCCTCGTACACACTGGACGCACTGACCTCCGCTCTTGAAACACATTTCGGCTGACACCGCCAGGCATCATATGGCACGCATGGCTTAAAGCAGCTGAATTTCGCTGGCCCTTACTATCAACACATCCTGGCGATAGCGACGGGCCAGCCCTTCCCGGTATGTGCGCCACCATTCCCGATCAAGATTTTCGGTCATTACCTCATAGATAACGATCTCGTCATGAATCGTCAGCAGGGGGCTCTCCTGCCAGGACCCTTCGGCCGGCGACCTAAGGTAGGTGGTGATTCCGCCGAAGCGCTCTGTCAACTCCTCGCGCACAGCAACGTATTCCTGCTGCGGAAAAGCTGTTCCGGCGTTGTCGTATAGCGGCAGTAGTATCTGAACAAGATGCATATTTTTTCCCTTCCCACAAGCTAGTCCGGCTCGACACAGTCAGCCTGAATTATAGCTGTTTCATTTCAAATAACAATTACGGCAACCGGCAAAAACAGCAGCAAACTAAAAAAGCCCTTCTTGCGAAGGGCTTTAAGAGGGTTTTTCAATATTTTGTTATACCAGTTCCAGCGCGCTGAAGAAGTAAGGGATCTCGAATGCTGCCGTTTCCGGAGCATCGGAGCCGTGTGAGGAGTTTTCCTCGATGTTGACGGCAAAATCCTTGCGGATGGTTCCCGGCTCGGCATTGGCAGGGTTGGTGGCGCCCATCAGTGTACGCCAGTCAGCGATGGCATTTTCCTTCTCAAGGCAAAGCACGATCACCGGGCTGCGGGACATGAATGCGCACAGGTCGTTGAAGAAAGGGCGCTCTTTGTGAACATAGTAGAAGCCCTCTGCCTGGCATTTTGTCAGTTTAATTTTCTTCATGCCTACGATGTTAAAGCCTTTTTCTTCGATTCTTGCCAGGATTTGGCCAGCCAGCTTGCGCTCGACTGCGTCCGGTTTGATAATTGCGAAAGTGCGTTCCATGGTGTTTCCTCCGATATGGTTTAAAAAAGTGAACTTTCCAGATAGCACCGCTGACGCTTATTTGTCAAGCGATTTCGGTTGTTTTCGGCCATACCGTTACGCTTCAGCACCTCGTGACTATAGCGAAACAAAAACTCTCGCTAACAAATTGCCATATATGCTAAAAACAAGAATCGTCGGTCCCTACAGAAAGGATACCTGCATGGATTTTACAAAAATGCTGCACAAATTCACGGTAGTCCCCTCATTGACAGATGAACTGGCTGCTCTTCAGCGTATTGCCTATAACCTTTGGTGGTGCTGGGAGCCAGACGCCATCGACCTGTTCCGCCGCATGGATACCGATCTGTGGCAGTCAACCCGCCACAACCCGGTAGAAATGCTGGGCATTCTGCAGCAGACCACACTGGAAGCCCTCAAGTCCGATGAGGGTTTCATGTCCCATCTAAAAATGGTTGACGAAAAGCTCTCCGAATACCTCGTTGAGAAGACCTGGTTCCAGAAGAATGCCAATGGAAGTTCCAACATGAAGGTGGCATATTTCTCTATGGAGTTCGGCCTGCATGAGTCACTGCCGATCTATTCCGGCGGTCTCGGCATTCTGGCCGGTGACCACCTGAAATCGGCTTCCGACTTGGGGCTGCCGCTGGTTGGAGTCGGCCTGTTGTACCGTCAGGGTTATTTCCGCCAGTACCTGAATAATGAGGGCTGGCAGCAGGAATATTACCCCGAAAATGATTTCTACAACCTGCCGCTGACACTTGAACGTGACGAAAACGGCACGCCGCTTTCGTTTGAACTGGATTTTGGTCCCCGGAGATTCAAGGTACATATCTGGAGAGTTCAGGTTGGACGGGTGCCGCTTTACCTGATGGACACCAACCTGGAGGAAAACAGCCCTGAAGATCGGCTGATCACCGCGCAGCTTTATTTCGGCGACAAAGAAATGCGCATGATCCAGGAGATTCTGCTCGGAATCGGCGGTATCCGCGCCCTGAGAACACTGGGAATCATTCCCAATGTCTGTCACATGAACGAAGGGCACGCCGCCTTTCTGGCACTTGAACGAATCCGCCTGCTGATGGAAAAGCGCGGTGTGAATTTCAATGAAGCCCGTGAAATAGTAACCGCCGGAAACATTTTTACCACCCATACCCCGGTTGAAGCCGGAATAGACCACTTCCCGCCTGAACTAATGGATAAATTCTTCGCTCGTTATTCCAGATCGCTGGGAGTGAGTCATGAGGAATTCATCGGGCTGGGACGCCAGAACCCGAAGAATCAGCAGGAAAACTTCTGCATGGCTGTTCTGGCTTTGAAACTGGCCGGACATGCCAACGGTGTCAGCCAGCTGCATGGAGAAGTGTCTCGCAAGATGTGGAAAAATGCCTGGCCCGAACTGCCCGAGGAACAGCTGCCGCTGACCTCGATCACAAACGGCGTCCATACCCGCACCTGGATGTCCAACCACATGGCCAGCCTGTTGATACGCTATCTGGGAAAACGCTGGCTGGATGATCCGACCGATCACAATGTCTGGCGACGCATCTCCAAGATCCCGGATGCGGAATTGTGGCGAACCCAGCAGAGCTGCCGTGAAAAACTGGTTGATTTCGCACGCAGACGCCTAAAGCAGCAGCTGGTAAAAGTGGGTGCCACCACCAAGGAAATCTCAACGGCAGAAGAGGTGCTGGATCCTGAAGTTCTTACTATCGGTTTTGCCCGCCGCTTCGCTACCTATAAACGCGGCACGCTGCTTCTCCGTGATCTGGACCGGCTGGCCCGCATACTTAACGACCCGGAAATGCCAGTTCAGTTCATCTTCGCCGGAAAAGCACATCCGCAGGATCAGGAAGGGAAGGAACTGATCCGGCAGATCGTGCAGGCGTCTCACCAGGAACGCTTCCGCCACCGCATCGTATTCATTGAAGACTATGACATGGAAGTGGCACGTCATCTGGTTCAGGGAGTCGATGTCTGGCTTAACACTCCGCTGCGCCCGATGGAGGCCAGCGGCACCAGCGGCATGAAGGTGGCCTTTAACGGTGGCCTCAACATGAGCATTCTTGACGGCTGGTGGTGCGAGGGTTACCAGGGCAATAACGGCTGGGCCATCGGCAAGGGAGAGGTCTACGAAGATATCGAATATCAGAACCAGGTTGAAGGACGGGCACTTTACGATCTGCTGGAAAAAGAGGTTGTTCCGCATTTCTACGAACGGGGCAGTGACGGTGTCCCCCGTTCATGGGTTGCCACGATGAAGGCTTCGATGCAGAGCCTCTGCCCCGTTTTTTCAACTGACCGGATGGTGCAGGAGTATTCCGTACACTCATACATCCCCTCCTATACCCAGTGGAAGCGCCTTGTGGATGACGATCTGGCGCTGGCTCTTGACCTGGCCCGCTGGAAGGAACGACTCTTCAAACTCTGGCCGCAGGTACGTATTGAGCAGGCCGGATCCGAGGCAGCTGATGCGGTGGCGGTTGGCAGCATGGTTCCTGTGTCCGCCAGGGTTGCACTGGGAAACCTGGATGTGGAAGAAGTATCGGTTGAGGGTTATTTTGGAGCGCTGGACTCTACCGGTAACATCCAGGGGGGCGAAACAGTGGTTCTTCAAATGAAGAACGATCTGGGAGGCGGACTGTATGAGTTCGGCGGACTTCTGGAATGCCGCTTTTGCGGGAGGCATGGCTTCATGCTCAGAATAATGCCGCACCACAGGGTGCTGGGAAATATTTATGAGCCAGGATATCTGATCTGGGGATAGCAAAGCGACAAATCCGTAACTTTAATGCAAATGTAAATTGGCGAATATTACATGGCCATAGCAGCTGACATCCAGCAACAGGTTTTCGATCTGCTTTCCCGCTCATCCGGCGTCTCGTTTGTCACGGCCGACCAGGAGGGCGCGGGACGGATTGCCCTTACACCCGGCCAGCGGATAACCGCGGAGGTTGTAGCGAACCTGCCGAATAATCGCACCCAGGTACGGGTAGGCAACGAACGCTTCAACCTTGATCTGCCGATGGCGGTCCGCATGGGGCAAAGCCTGGAGATGACTTTCGTCTCCGGAGATCCCCGTTCAACATTTGCCATCGCCAGGCAGGCCGGTGTCTCACCTCCGGTAAGCCTGTCCGACGCCTCGCGCCTGTTGAGCCTACTGATTTCCAACGAAGAGGTTCTGGATCCGGCACTGCGGTCATCCCTGCAAAGTGTCGGGGACATGCTGCGGCGATCATCCGGCGAGGCCGGAGTGCTTGCCAGCCTGCTGGACGAAGCCTTGACTTACGGAAGTATGCGGGAGAACGTCAAGGCGTCGCCACAGACATCTGGCAGTTTGATAAGGGATCCGGGTGACAAGCCGTCGTCAATGCAGCAGGGCATGCGCCAACCTGCTCAGGAGCAGACCCGGCTGACGGCCTTTGAATCCAACGCCAGCCAGATACTGAGGAATATTGCTCATAATTCGCGGTTTGTACTGGTTGAGTCGACCAATCAGCCTCAGACGCCTTTGCCGTTTATGCCGGGAGAAGAGGTGAATGCAGCTGTTGTCGGAACGCTGCCGGGAGGTCGGACCTTTGTGCAGGTTGCCGGAACGGCACTGGAACTGGTGCTGCCTCGAAACGTTGTGTCGGGAGAACTGCTCCGCCTGACCTTCATTTCATCGCAACCCAAGCCGACCTTTGCCATTCCCCGAACACTACCCGATGCTTCGCCGGGCTCCCTGAGCGAGGCCGGACGCTGGCTGAGCGTACTGGAACATGTTGAAGGAGGCATAACCGATCAGCAGATGTACGTTCTGGATCGGCTGAATACGGTGCTGAAAAGTCTTCCGCCGGATTCGCCCGCCTTTACCGCCATACTGGATGAAGCCATAACCTACCAGACTGTCATGCGGGCACAAACTTCATCTGAACAGTCATCCATGGCGGCAGCGCAGGCAGCAGCCGGCCCGGCAACCGTCCCGACCGGGAACGGCATTGTTTTGAGCGACGACATGGCCAGGCTTCTTCAGGCCGTGATCAAAGGCAACCGCCTGGCGCTGCTTGAATCATTAAATCAACAGGCAGCACCGACCGGCTTTACCCCCGGTCAGCAGTTGAGGGGTGAGGTACTGGCAGCACTGGGAGGAGGACGATTCACGGTTCAGGTGGCGGATCAGCTGCTTGAATTTGCGATGCCGAAAGGAATCCGGCGCGGCGACATGGTCAATCTGTTTTTCATAACAGAAGAACCGCAAAGTACGTTCCTGATAACCCGTTTCGGCAAGCAGGGCGATTCGCGGGTCAGCAACACCGGGCGCTGGTTAAGCAGTTTTCTGGGGGCGACGGCGGAACAGCTTGCCCCCCAGTCAGCAATCGGCATTCTGCGGACCCTGCTTTCCTCTCCGCCGACTGATGCATCCATGGTTGGCCGGATGCTTCAACAGGGACTCCGTGAAAGCGGTCTTTTTTATGAATCCCACCTGGCGCGCTGGTTCGGAGGCGAATTCCGGCTGGACGACATCCTGAAAGAACCGCAGGGAAAGCTGTCACCTCGCTTGTCGCATCCGGTGGAGCAACAGCCTGGATTACCTGTCGATGAGCTTGCCGGAATCAGCCTGAAGGCAACTTCCTCCGAAGTTATGGAAGCGGCCTTCAAAAAGGCCGGCAGCAGCATGTTTCATGAAGGATATGCCGATCAGCGCACTCTGCCGATAGTCAGCGAACAGCTTTCAACACTGCAGAACGGGCAGCATGTGTTTCGGGGAGACCTGTTTCCAGGTCAACCCATGGAGTGGACCGTATCCGAGAGAGAGGCTCGCCGCAACCGCTCCGGTGAACGTGAGCGTACATGGGAAACCAGAGTCGATATAGATCTGCCCAGGCTGGGACCGGTATCTGTCCGGCTGGTTCTCGACGGTACCCGAGTCAGCCTGGAAATAAATGCAGATAACAGCAGCGTGGCTTCACATCTTGATGCCGGCAGGGCACGCCTGTCAGAGCAGCTGGAGGCCGCCGGACTGATACCGGCAGATGTGAACATAAGCCATGCCGCGCCGTGACGATGAAGAGCGCCGCGCTGCAGCGCTCTCATACAAGCAGGGCTATTACGCTCCGGTGGTGGTTGCACGAGGCACGGGCGTTGCCGCTGAGGCAATCATCGCTTGCGCCCATGAGGCCGGGGTCTATGTTCACGAGTCTCCGGAACTGGTCAAACTGCTGATGCAGGTTGATTGCGATCAGTTCATACCTCCCGAGCTGTACCGGGCGGTAGCGGAAGTCCTGGTTTGGTTGTACGCAATGGAAAATGAACGGGTTTAATTTATCATTACAGGGGGAACAATGCAGATCAAGTTTGGCACGGACGGTTGGCGCGGGGTTATTGCCCGTGATTTCACCTTTGATAACCTTTCTCTGGTGGCACAGGCTACCATGGATTACCTGAACAGGGAGGGTCTGGGCGGCAAGGGGCTGGTAATCGGCTATGACCGCAGGTTTCTGTCGCGGGATTTTGCACGCAGGGTGGCCGAAATTGCCGCAGGTAACGGCATAAGCGTACGCCTGGCGGAAGGATATTCACCGACCCCCGCAATCTCGTGGGCCGTACGGGAGTCCGGAGCCGGGGCCGGCGTCATGATTACAGCCAGCCACAATCCTCCGGAATATAACGGATTCAAGATTAAAGAGGGGTTTGGCGGTTCCGCCCTCCCTTCTACCACCAGAGTTCTCGAAGAAATCGTTGCCTTCAACATTGAAAATGAACGTCGAGTTGTAGCTGTGCCATACGACGAGGCATTCAGCAAGGGGCTGATCAAACTCTTTGATCCCCGCGAAGGTTATTTCCATCAGATAAGTCGTTATGTCGACCTGGACCTGATTGCAAAAGCGGGCATTACAGCTGTGGTGGATCCGATGTACGGTGCCGGCTGCGGCTTCATTCCGCAGCTTTTACCGTCAGTCTGCGAAATCCACAGCTGCGAAAACCCTTCTTTCGGAGGCCAGGCTCCCGAACCGATAGCCCAGCACCTTCAGGAGTTGTCAGCTTTGCTGAAGAGCGGCAAATATATGGTGGGACTGGCGCTGGACGGCGATGCGGATCGTATCGGAGCGGTTGATGAAAACGGTGAGTTTTTCTCATCACACTGTATCTTTACCGTTATTCTGAGACACCTGATCGAACACAAGAAACTGACCGGCGGTGTGGTTAAGACGGTCTCCACAACCCGCATGGTAGACCTGCTGGCCGAAAAGTTCGGTCTGGAGCTGTTTGAAACTCCGATCGGTTTCAAGCATATCTGCGAACTCATGCTGGAACGGGATATACTGATGGGCGGCGAGGAATCCGGCGGTCTGGGAGTCAAGGGACACATACCAGAACGGGACGGAATCCTGCTCGGACTGCTGCTGCTGGAGGCAATGGCGGTCAGCGGCAAGGGGCTCAGGATACTGCTTGATGAAACTATGGATGAAATCGGACATTTTCATTACCAGCGCCTGGACCGCCGAATCGAAGGCGCAGCCAAAGAGCAGCTGATCAATAGTCTGCGTTCCCATCCGCCGCTTGAAATTGACGGACGTAAGGTAGTCAGTACAAATTTCAGTGACGGCTTCAAGTTCATCTTTGACAACGGCGACTGGCTGCTGATTCGTCCGTCCGGCACGGAGCCAGTATTGAGACTGTACAGCGAAGCCGGTTCTCCGGATCAGGTGGAGCGTTTTCTGCGGGCCGCGGTTGCAATAGCCGGCGCATCTTAACCGCATTTCGCAAAACCTTTAAATCGGAGATTGCGCATGTCGGAAATTTGTTTATAATCCACCGATGTAACTTTTATGAGTCGAAGTCACAAGCATTTTTGAGCTATTGACATAAAACACCACATGAAGAGGAGAACTTGATATGGCTAACATCCTGATTGTTGATGATTCATCCACCATGCGCAAAATAATTTCCAGGTCCCTGCGTCAGGCCGGTCTGCCGGTTGACGAGATTTACGAAGCAGGTGACGGCATCGAGGGGCTGGCTGTGATAGCATCTGGCAAATCGATTCAGCTGATATTGTCAGATATCAACATGCCCAACATGGACGGCCTTGAATTCGTCAAGGCGGTGCGAGGGAACGGCAACTCCACACCGATCGTCATGATTACAACCGAGGGCGGCGAAGAGATCATCAAGGAGGCCATGTCAAGCGGTGCCAGCGACAGTATCAAAAAGCCGTTCACACCCGACCAGCTCCAGGAGAAGCTGGGGAGCATCATATGAGCCTGAACGCGGACATATCCACATCAACCTCGTTTACCGAAGAACAGCTGGCCGGGTATGTCATATCTGCAACCAGGGAAGTTTTTTCCACCATGGTGATGATGGACGTGACCGATCAGTTTCCCATGAAGGAGCCGGTAAGCCGTTTCAAATGCAGCATAACAGGCATGGTCGGTTTTGCCGGAACCTACTCGGGAGTTATTTCAATCCACTGTCCGGTTGAGCTGGCTCTGAAAATCACTTCAAACATGCTGGGCATCGATTGTGACGAAGTAAACGAAGACCTGAACGACGCCATAGGCGAAATTGCAAACATGCTGGGCGGCAGTGTCAAACAGGTGCTGTCCAAGGGGGGGCTTGATGTCAAACTCTCAATCCCTACGGTGATTTCCGGTGAGGATTACACCGTAAACTCGCTTTCAGACAGTGACTGCGTTGTCATTCCGTTCGTAGTTGAAGATCATAAATTACTGGTCGGACTCACTCTGAAAAAAGAAGATTAACTCCAGCGGCCGCTGGAGTTCAGTGCATGACGTACGTTCGTCACGCTGAATCCGCACCGGAAGACGAATGAATGGATAGTCACAAAACACTATACGGGATTCTGGAAACTGCACTGAAGCAGGCCGGTGAAGAAAGCGGCATGCTTCTCGGGCAGGAACTTGCAATAGTTCTGTCTGATTCTCTTTCCACCAGCAAATCCTCCTATTTCGGAGGTCTTGATGATGGCTGTTTTGTGTTAGGTGTTGAATCCAGCGAGTCATATACCGGTCAGTTCTACCTTGTATTCTCGCTTCGCGATGCAATCGTCATGAGCAGTATTCTGCTCGGAATTCCCCCGGCCCGCATTCAGGAGAAGAAACGGCTTTCGATTATCGAGAACGATGACATCGATGCCTTCTCCGAAATTGCCAATATGATCAATGGCGCATTCAACACCGTTTTTCAAGGCTCCCTCCCCAACAAGATCCGTCTCAAGCTGCTTTCTCCCAAAAAGTACATTCCGGAAATCGACCAACTGAGCGAAGAAGAACCGATCCCGGACGGTGATTACCTGATGTTTCGTTCCAGACTGGAACTGCCGGGACAGGAGATGAACAACCTGGATGTATTGATTCCGGTGGCTCTGGGCAACATATACGACCCGCCTCAGGAGGCACCGGAACCTTCTACGGAGATTCAGTCAGCCAGAGAAGAAGATGGGCAGACAGCCGGTCCGGCAGCCGGAGACACTGAAGGCGAACCTGCGGATTCTTTGCATGCACCGATTGCCAGCGGTATAGACAGCATTGTTATTCTTGAGGATAACACTGAAGAGAGACAAATGATGGCAGAATTGGTTGCGTTTACCAACTTCCAGGTGGTTGAAGGCACACTGAATGCAGATATAAAGGAATTGTTTTCCGGCCGTAACGTACGACTTGTCATAATTGGTTCAAAGGATGCCGATGATCGTGAGCTGGCGGTATGTATAAAAGTAAATGCAATTCGCCAGGACTTTCCTCCGCCGATCATCATGAGCGCCGAGTGCTGGACAAGAACCGCTGTCTTGAAGTCCCTGAAATACGGGGCCAGAGACATTATAATAAAGCCTTGCAACGATGATGACATTGTTGCCAAAATAAGGCGCTACTGCAAATTGCCTCCCGCTGATTAGAAACGCACCAAATAGCAGGGTGACAACTCTTCTTCCCGTTTTCTGCAGATAATAATTCAGTTAATGCAACTTTCACCATTCAACGGAGTCCGATCGGGCTGATGACAGAATCAGGAATTTCACATAAAGGAACTCTCCGATTACCGCACCGGCTTCTTTTGATTTTATTTTTGTTGCTGTGCGGGCTTTCATCCCTTCCTGATGAAGTACAGGCGTCCATTTCCAATCGTCTCTACCGGGTTGATATTCGTCCCCATAAGGATTACACCCGCATCATCGTCAAACTGGCCGAACCTCCTGTTTATTCCTTGTCAACCATTCCCGGCAGCCGTATGCGTCTGGTCATTCAGGATACCGGCGGCACACTATTCAAGAAATACCGGCGTTATTCCGATCGAAATATCGGAGGACTGACTTTTTTAAAGCGCGGCGACAACCTTTTGATTACATTTCAAGTTTCTCCGCTGGCCGGCTTTCGTGACCTGTCACGCCCGGATATCAGCGCTATAACACTGGATATCGGGGTTCCATTTAAGACCAAGATTTCCGGGCCAGCTTTTGCCGGCCGCGAAAAAATCTGGAACGGAGTTGAGAAACTGGTTAAGGACTTTGATCCTCCGCTCAAATCTGAGATTCCTTTTTCACCAACTGACAGACAGATTTTAAAAAACTTTCTGGATGAAAATGACCAGAAGTCCTTTATGGCGGCAGAGGCGGCCCTTTACAAGGGGCAGCTGTCGGAAGCGGAGGAAATCTTCGCCCAGTACGCATCTCGTCAGATACCTGTCCGCCCCCTGGCAATGTACCGCCTGGCCGAGACCTGGTATAAACTGCAGAAATATCCCCAGGCTCTGAATGCATTTCGCGAAGCAGAAAAACTCTGGCCGGCATATCTGGGATTCAATCCAGGTGTTACTTTTTACTATGGAGACAGTATAGCCAGAAGTGGCGATCTGGGTCAGGCCCGTTTGTTACTGGCAGGTCTTGTCGGACGCCTGGCGGACAAGAAATACGCTCCCGCCCTGCTGGTGCGTCTCGGCGATATTCTGTCACGCCAGGGACATGAGAAAGAAGCGCTGGCCATTTATTTAAATGTTGCCGAAAACTTCAAGGACAACAAGGCAAACGGCATGGCCCGTATGCGGCAAGCCGATCTCAGTTTTTTGCAGACGACACCCTGGAATTATCGACCGTTAAGCGACGCGTATCTGGATGCCTCCAAGCAGAGCGGCGACCTGGATATGCGCGAAGAATCCCTCTTCAAACATGTCCTGCTGGAATCAATCCATGGCGATGCGGCTGAGGCGCTTCAGCTTTTAATGTCTTTCCAGAAAAAGTTCCCACGAGGAGTTTATGTTGCTGTTATCCGAACTATGCGTGAAGTTCTGGTTACTGATGTATACAAGAATACAGCATGGGGAAAAGATCCCTCTTCACTGGTACGCTTTGCAGAGGAACAACATGACTACCTGTCCGGGTGCATTGAGCAGCAAGGTTTCCTGAGGACCTTAACAGCTGCCTACAATGAATCCGGGAGACCGATTGAGCTGATCAAATTACTCGATTCGCTGGTTGAGAAACAATGGGCGGCAGCAGTTGCTCCTGAAATATATCTGGAAATTGTCGACAGCTCGGAACTGATAGGTGACATGGTCACGACAGAACGCGCAATCAAATCATTTTTGCGCAAATACCCTGCCGATCCACGATCCCGCGGTTTGACAGAGCGGCTTGGGGCGGTCTACTTTGCTGCCGATAAACACCAGCAGGTAAAAGAAACTTTACTATGGCTGCTTAACAAGGGAGAACGGGCACAACAGATCGAGAGTTATTACAGGCTGGGAAGATCACTCTGGTCGCTTCAGCTTTACCCCATGTCGTCCAAGGCAATGGACATGTATTTCGCCACCCCGGCTGCCCGTGACGCTCGGCTTTTGGCTGATGCTTATTATATTGCAGCATCTTCAAAAGATGCTGTCGGAGATAGAAAGGGAGCTTTGAAGTTGCTGGAAGTGGCACTTAAGTTGCCGGATAACAAACGACAGGAAGAGTTTGTGTACAAAATCGGTGAAATCAGTCTGCGTGACGGCAATATTCCCCGAGCGCATACGATGTTCGAACAACTAGTCAAAAGCGGGAAGGATCCGGACTGGCAAAAACTTGCCAGGCAGGCCCTTTCATCAATGGATGCCAAGTCTGCCACACAATAACCGGCAGCAAAACCCCGTCAAAAACCCGACCATGTCAAAATCATGACCCGCATACTGTCCATTATTTGGTAGTAACAGACTATAATTCCGGCTATTGTGATAATAGCGACTGCCAAATGAGGAAAACACCGCTCATTAGAAGGGGGCATGGTTCTTGCATATTTGAGTTCGCGTAGGAGGCTAACATGCGAATAGATGGACTGTTTAACACGACAATCGACCTGCTTGGTAAAAGTGTCGACCTAAGAGCCAAAAATCAGAATCTGATTGCATCCAACATTGCCAATGCAGAAACGCCGAATTTCACTCCGAAATCATTGGCATTCGAGGACGAGCTTCAGGGTGCAATCAAAAGCGGTAGCCGGAGAGCGCCGACAGCTCCTGTTACGCATTCACGCCATATCCAGATTCGAGGCTCCGGTGGAAATATTCAGTCGGTTTCGGGTAAAGTGATTGAAACGCCTGCCAAAACCCCCGGTAAGGACGGTAACGCCGTTGAGCTGGAAAATGAAATGGGAAAAATGACCGAGAATCAGGTCATGTTCAATGCCTCGGTACAAATGCTGAACAAAAAGTTTGAAGGCCTGCGATCTGCTATCAAAGGGAGTCTCTAATGGATTTTTTCAGCTCTATAAACGTCAGTTCATCCGCACTTTCGGCTGAGCGGACCCGCATGAATCTGATCTCCAGCAACCTGGCCAATGCCAATGCGACCAGAACTCCGGAGGGCGGGCCCTACAAACGCAAAGATGCAGTTTTTGCAGCCACGCCGATTGAAAACCGATTCAACCGGGCGCTCGACGGAGCGACAGGGCAGCAGGTTCGTCAGGTAGAGGTATCCCAGATTGTTGAAGACCAGAATCCGCCCCGCCTGCTGTATGATCCGGGTCATCCCGACGCCAATCCCCAGGGGTACGTGGCCATGCCCAACGTAAATGTGGTGGAGGAAATGGCTGACATGATCGGCGCGACCCGGGCTTATGAAGCAAATGTTACTGCGATACAGGCGGCCAAAAGCATGGCCATGAAGACGCTTGAAATAGGCAGATAGATCTATTGGTAGATTAAATACGGATACACGGAGAACGCAATATGGAAATAAAATCATTGGAAAGCGGAATGGGTCTGTCAAAATCATTTCCGGAACTGGGTAAAACCGGTACGGCTTCAACCGCCGAGGGAGCCGGAAAGTTCTTCAGTGAACTGGTGTCCAAGGTAAATGACATACAGGTGCAGTCGGACAAATCGATACAGGGTCTTGCAAGCGGAGAAAACAAGAATCTGCATGAAGTTATGATTGAAGTCGAGAAGGCCAGCATATCATTTCAGTTCATGTCACAGGTACGCAACAAAGCTCTTGAGGCATACCAGGAAGTCATGAGAATGCAGGTCTAGTAAATACGGACACCAGTAGTAATTTTGATTCCACTACAAGTTTAGAATTACGCGGAAAGGAACGTTCTCTACGCCAATGCCAGAAGGATTACGAAGACTTATAGAGCCTTTTATGGCGCTTTCCTCTGGGAAGCAGATGCTTATCGCCGGAGTGGCTTTTTTATCAGCAGCAGCATTTGCCATACTGATATTCGTTGCCAATCGCACCGACTATCGCCCCCTTTTTACCAATCTGGCCTCAGAAGACGCGGGAGAGATTGTCAAAAAAATGAAGGAGAGCAAGACCCCCTATCAGATTACCGCTGATGGAAAAGGGATACTTGTTCCGTCCGACAAGGTCTATGATCTGCGTCTGACCCTAGCGGCAGAAGGCCTGCCCCAAGGTGGAGGCGTCGGCTTTGAAATATTCGACCGAAAAAACTTCGGCATGACCGAGTTTGTGCAAAAGCTCAATTACCAGCGTGCCCTGCAGGGTGAGCTGTCACGCACAATCGCTCAGCTGACAGGAGTTGAACAGGCTCGGGTACACCTGGTGATCCCCGAAAAATCGCTTTTCAAGGACAATGAAAAGCCGGCAACCGCTTCTATAGTGCTTAAAATGAAGTCGAACCGGGCTCTGCGCGACTCGGAGGTACAAGGTGTAGTTCATCTGGTGTCATCTTCGATTGAAGGCATGGACCCGGAACATGTGACCGTGCTTGACAGTCGCGGAAAGATTCTCAGCAAAGGTGGCAGCAGCGATGCTACGACCCGAATGACTTCTGGAATGCAGGAAACACAGCGTAATTACGAAAAGAACGTTGAGGAACGCATACAGTCACTGCTTGATCGAATTGTCGGCGGCGGCAAGTCGGTTGCACGGGTCACGGCAGCATTTGATTTCAAGCAGGTCGAACGCCTTGAAGAAAAGTTTGATCCTGAAAGTATAGCCGTCCGCAGCGAACAACGCACCGAGGAGAAAGCCGGATCAACGACTTCCGGCGCCGGCGTGCCGGGAGTTCAGACCAATCTTGGGCGCACAACCAACGCTGGCGGGGCAACATCCGGAGGCGGCTCCAAGAATGATGAAACACTCAACTATGAGGTCAGTCGCTCAACCGCAAAGATTATTGAACCTGTTGGCGCTTTGAGCAAGATTTCAGTGGCTGTTCTGGTGGACGGAAAGTATGAGGCTCCGGCAGCCGCCAAGGACGGCCAGCCTGTCAAAGCAAAATATACGCCCCGCTCCCCTGATGAACTGCAGAAGATTGAAACCCTGGTCAAGAGTGCTGTCGGCTTTAACCCCGATAGAGGTGATCAGTTGAGCGTTCAGAATATCCCCTTCCAGGATACCGGTGAATTCGGCGCAACAGAAACCGCCAAATGGTGGACAAATCCGTTTTTCATGTCTCTGGCTAAAAATCTGATGATAGGTGTCGGTTTCCTGGCACTGATCATGTTTGTTATCCGTCCGCTGCTGTCTTCTCTGAGAGTTTCAAGACCGGCCACTCTTGAAAGCTTTGAACCTCTAGGTGAGAACAGGGAGCAGCTTACTTCTACCGAACGTGTGCAACTCGCCTCTCAAATGGCAGAACAAAAGAATCTGATTGAGCAAGCCAAAAAGGATCCATATCAGGTTGCCCAGATATTGCAGAACTGGGTGAGCGAAGATAAATAGCTGTAGTTTAAAGCAACCTCTACTAACAAACATCACGCAGGAGCACTATGACAGGTTCAGAAAAAGCTGCCATTCTTTTGCTGTATCTTGGCAACGATGTAACCGCCAAGGTTTTTGAGCATCTGGATGATTCAGAAATAAAAAAGATCAGTAAGAGCATGGGACAATTGGGTCATGTGTCCCGCAGCACGATCATGGAAGTTGTCGGCACTTTTACCGATGTTATTAATCCGGAGTCGGGCATTTTTTCTCAAGGAGACGAATTCGTCCTGAGAATATTGGAAAAAGCACTCGGGCCTGAAAAGGCTCAGATGCTTATGGACGAACTGCAGGCATCAAGTTATGGAGATCTTGTAGATATTCTGGCCAGCATGGACCCCAAAACCATCGCCAATTTTTTGTCCCAGGAACACCCTCAAACAATAGCCGTTGTTCTGGCGAAACTCAAGTCAAAGCAAACCAGTGAGATCATAAGTCTTTTGCCGCAGGATCTGCAGGCTGAGGTGGTACTGCGCATAGCGGATGTCGAGCAGGTGTCCCCTGAGATTCTCAAAGATATCGAAGAAGTGCTTAAACACGAAATTAATTCGATGGGCGGCACACAGCGCTATAAAGTCGGCGGTATCGATAAGGTTGTGGACATGTTCAACCATTTCGATCGCAGCAAGGAGAAACAGATTCTTGACAAACTTGATATATTGAGTCCGCCGCTGTCTGAGATTATCCGCAAACATCTCTTTACGTTCGAGGATGTTTTCGCTCTGGACGATCGCAGCATCCAGTCTGTTATGCGCGAGGTATCCAACGACACATTGACACTGGCTATGAAAACATCTCCGGACGAGGTAAAAGACAAGATTTTCAAGAACATTTCCAGCCGGGCGGCAGATATGATCAAGGAGGACCTGGAAGTCATGGGGCCGGTGCGACTATCCGATGTTGAAAAGGCTCAGGGTGAAATCATAAAGATTGTGCGCAAAATGGAAGAAGAAGGCAAGATTGTACTTGCCGGACGTGGCAGCGAAGATGTCCTCGTCTAGGGTTATCAAAGCTTTGCAGCATGACGGCGCTGGAATCTCGGACTTCAATTTCAGGCCGATAGGACTTGCACCTGTTTCAAGACCAGTTGAAAGCAGTTCAAGCGGCTTTGTCCCTATGGATATTTTTGTAGACTCCAATCAGGCTGAGTGGAATGAATCGTCAGGGGAAGAACCGGAATACACCGGACCGCCGCCAGTTGAAATATCCGAAGATGAATTGAAACTCAGGATCAACGATTCCTTCAATGCAGGCCTGCAGGAGGGAAAGAACCTGACAGAACGCGGACTCGTAAACGTATTCAGGGCATTGCGCGGGGCAAGTGAAACGATACATAACCTCCGGGATAAAGTGCTGCGGGAATCGGAAGATGAACTGATCAACCTTGTCATGCTGGTAGCCCGCAAGGTCATCATCCGCGAGGTGTCCCAGGATCGCAGCATTTTAGCCGGCGTAGTAAAAAATGCACTTGCCGGGTTATCAGCACGCGAAGAGGTCATTGTTCGGATAAATCCTGATGACTATGCGTTGTTAATGACCGGGCGAGAAGAGTGTCTTAAAAAAGAGCTGCTTAGTGAACGCCTGCAACTGAAGGCAGACTCCACCGTAGTGTCCGGCTTCTGCCAGATTGATGCCTCCATGGGAACCATCGATGCCGGACTTAACGCCCAGCTGGAAACTATTTACCGCAGCCTGCTTGATGAGCGAACCGATTCGCCCACCCAGAACGAATGATACAGGGATAATCCCGATATGCCCAATGCGAGCATAAACCTGAAGAAATTCAGCAATTCAATTGCATCATCCAAACCTGTCAGAATGAACGGCAAGGTTACGCAGGTTGTCGGCCTGGTTATTGAAGGATATTGCCCGGACACTTCGGTTGGCGCGATATGCGAAATCAAACCACTGGAGGGGGAACCGATCCCGGCGGAGGTGGTGGGATTCCGTAATAACAAAACACTATTGATGCCGCTTGGAGAATTGAGAGGCGTCGGGCTTGACAGCCTGATATCTGTCAGGCGAGACAAGGCAACCCTCGGCGTTGGCCCATTGCTGCTTGGCCGAGTAATTGACGGTTTGGGCAACCCGATTGACGACAAGGGACCTATCAGGGTAGAGGAGGAATATCCGATCTACGCCTTGCCGGTCAACCCGATGACAAGGCCACCCATACGAAAGCCGCTGGATTTGGGTATCAGGAGCATAAACGGCCTTCTGACCTGCGGCCAAGGGCAGCGTGTCGGCATCATGGCAGGATCCGGTGTTGGCAAATCGACTCTGCTGGGGATGATAGCCCGCTATACCGAAGCTGATGTAAACGTGATTGCACTGATTGGCGAGCGTGGTCGAGAACTGCGTGAGTTCATAGAAAAAGACCTTCAGGAACAGGGACTCCATAAATCGGTTGTTGTTGTAGCCACATCGGATCAGCCGCCGTTGGTGCGGATGCGCGGCGCATATATAGCCACGACCATTGCCGAGTATTTTCAAAAGCAGGGAAAAAAGGTTCTGCTGATGATGGATTCGGCCACCAGGTTTGCAATGGCAATGCGCGAAGTAGGTCTTGCCATAGGCGAACCGCCCACCACAAAGGGATATACACCTTCCGTATTTGCTGCTCTGCCTAAATTGCTGGAGCGCACCGGTAATTTTCCTGAAGGAAGCATCACTGCACTTTACACCGTATTGGTGGAAGGCGATGATTTTAACGAACCTATCTCGGATTCAATGCGCAGTATCCTGGACGGTCATATTGTTTTATCACGCGATCTGGCAGCCCGATCCATTTATCCTCCGATCGACATAATGGCAAGCGCCAGCAGGGTCATGACCGATGTTACTTCACGCGAACATCAGGAACTGGCAGCAAAATTTAAGGAAGTTCTGGCAACCCATCGCCAGTCGGAAGACTTGATAAATATCGGAGCTTACAAGGCCGGCACCAATCCCGGTATAGATTATGCTGTATCACATATTGTTGACATGCAATCCTACCTGAAGCAGGCGGTTCATGATCCGGTAATGCTGGATGATTCCATTAAAGAACTCAAGGCCATATTTGAAAAATGACCGGGTTTTACCGTCAGGGAGTGATCAATTATGACAGGTAAGTCATTTAAATTGGAGCAGGTTTTAGTTTATCGCGGCGAAATTGAAAAGGCTTGTAAACAGGAGTTTGCGGCCGCCAAGCAGGGCCTTGAAAAGGCACATGATGATCTGATTCGTGAAGAAGGATATGTCAACGAGTTGACACAAGAGTTTTGCAGCCGTCAGCAGGAGCTTGAGTGCATCGATGAAATGAGAATGTATTCCGATTTTTTTGCACGTAAGCGTGAAGAAATTAAAACCCAGAAAGAACTGGTCGAACAGCTTGACCGCGTAATGAATGACCGTAGGGAAGACCTGCTGGATGCAACAAAAGATAAAAAAGTGCTTGAATCACTAAAACAGAAGAAGTTCGATGTGTTTCGTCAGGAAATGAAACAGAAAGAAAGTAATTTTCTCGATGAGATTTCGATCCAGAAAAAGGTCTGAACATAGTGAATAAAACGAAATCATTAACTTTGGCTTTAATATGCATAACTGGGTGCGGCCTGACGCTTCTAAAGCTTCAGCCGGTGTCAGCAAGCTCTGCAGGACAGAATCCTGCACCGGCAAACTCCGTTGTTGAAGTTGGTAAGGAGGCCTCACCTGCAAACCAGCAGCCGGTTAACGCCTCCCGTGCTGCGCGGGAGGAGAAGGCCTTGCAGGATGCCCGACGTCAACAGCTGGCCGAGAAAGAAGCAATGCTGGCAGCCAAGGAACTTGAACTTAAAAAACTGAGCGCCAAACTGGAAGCCCAGGTAAAGGCGATGGAAGACACTAAAAAAAGGCTTGATGACAGCCTTAAGGTGCAGTCGGATGATCAGAAGAAAAAACAGGAAGAGAAAATTGCAAGGATGGTAAAACTGTTCAAGACCATGCGTGGAGAACAGGCCGGAAAGATGATTGATTCCCTGCAGGAAAATCAGGCGATGTCTCTTATGAGCCGACTGGATACCAAGACGGTCGCCAAGCTGGCCCCTTTTATAAGTCAGCCGCGAGTTGTAAAGTGGATATCCGAAAACCTTCAGGGAAAGTAATTTCGATTTTATGGACGTTTGTTCTGTCCAATCCATAAAAAATCTACACAGAAAGGAGGTGAAAAACAATGAATGCAGGACAGATGTTTATGAGTATGGTTCAAGGCGTGACTCAGCCGGTCACTCCAGACTTACCTCTAACAGCTCAGCCGCTGTCGGGGGAACAGAGCAGAATCAGTGCAGTTTTTGCTGATCTGTTGAGTGAGATTCGTACGCAGTCAAATGCAAAGGCAGTATCCGCAGATGGATTTTGCGGAGCGATTGTCCAGCCTACCGGATCTGAATTACAGGAAGAGTTTTCTGTCTCAGGCAATTCCACTGAAGTTTTGGAATTATCAGGAGCAGAAACTGTCCGAAGTCAGGAATCATCAGGGATTCAGGATGAATCGGGTAAACCTGAGTCCGCAGAATTAAATGTACCGCGAGAAAATGTTTTTCCAGGTGTAACTCCGGAAAACCTGGAAATGTATGCAGCCGGTACACAGGTAATTCTCGCAGCATATGCACAACCCGGCAGAACGCCGGCTGTTGACTCTCCACCCGGTCATGAAGTTGACAGTGTACAGAATGTATCGACTGTTGACGATCCGCTTATACAGCCTGCTGAGCAAACTGGTCATAATGCAACAGTATTTTTAGAGAATCGGTTGCCGCATCCGGATGTATCAGCATCAACAGCTCGTGAAACAAAAGATTTAACCGCTAAAACAGCAGCATCTGAATTAGTGGCTGCACCGGCAATGGAAATTGCCGACGGACCAGAAGCGTTTCAACAGATGGGAAATATCAAGCCAGTCAATCAAGCCCAACTGGAACCGTATGAGCAGAACCTGACAGTATCCCGGCAGCAGTCCGGCAGAATGCCGGCAGTCAGCTCCCCGTCCAGCCATGAAGTTGACAGATCACAGAACGTAACGATGGATGCCAAACAGGGAAAGCAGCTTTTTGCAGCAGAATCCCCTGTAACAGTCAGGTTTGCAGAACAGGCATATCGTTCCCTGAAGTCAGAGTCAGAGCACCGTTTGGCGCTGCTTAACACTCCAGCTAGTCATAAAGTTGACAATGCGCAGAATGTAACGATTGCCTCCGAACCGGAACAGCAGTTTTTTGCATCAGATACTCCTGTAAAGGTCAGCCTTGCAGAACAACCGCAGCACTACCAACCACAAACTGCGGTCAAGCAGAATGCTGGCTCTGTTACTCCAGACCGGAAGTCCAACCCGGTGGAAACATCACCAATCTCAACACCTGAAAAACAGGTTTTGCAGAGTGCTGATAATTCGCATCATTTTACGAGTGCAGAACAAGATTGGCAGTTGCCGCCGCAAACGAATGTTTTTTCTTCAACAGAACAAATATCCGCTAAGACTGCAACTGTGAAGTTTGAGCAGACGCAAACGGCTGCGGCACCGGTAATGGAAGTCGCCGTCAAGCCGGAAGCGAATCAGAAGACGGAACATATCCCGTCAATCAAACCCTTCCATTCGGAAGCGCCTGTGCAGAAACCGGCAATGCCACAGCAGCAGCCAGACAGAATGCCGGTGGTCAACTCTCCGTCCAGTCATAAAGTTGACTCCACACAGAACACAGCAGCAACGACCGTTGCAGCGGAATTACCGCATGTCGTATCAGCGGCACAAGTCGCAGCACAACCGCTATCCGGGCAAACAGAATCTATTGTCCCGGCGAATCAGCAGTCCGGTCTGGCGGAAGCAGTACCAGTCATAACAACCGACAAACCGATTCTAAAACCTGCTGAGCAAACGTATCGTATTGCGACGGCAGAACCGGAGCAGCGCTTACCGCAACAGCCCGATGCATCATCATCAGCAACAGCAACAGCACAAACAACAGAGGTAACACAGGCAACAACACATTTAAGCGCGAAAACGGCAGCGCCGGAGTTTGTTCAGACTCAGTCTGCAGCGGCACCGGTAAAGGAAGTTGCCGCCGAACCGGAAACAAATCAACGGGCGGAACAGACTCCGTCAGTCAAACCCTTCCATTCGGAAGCGCCTGTGCAGAAACCGGCAGTGCCACAGCAGCAGCCAGACAGAATGCCGGTGGTCAACTCTCCGTCCAGTCATAAAGTTGACTCCACACAGAACACAGCAGCAACGACCGTTGCAGCGGAATTACCGCATATCGTATCAGCGGCACAAGTCACAGCACAACCGCTATCCGGGCAGACAGTATCTATTGTCCCGGCAAATCAGCAAAGCAGTCTGATGGAAACAACCGCAGCTAACGAAATAGCCGGACTGCCTCCACAGACAGGCACCGACACTGAATCACTGTCAGCTACGTTGCCTACACTTCAGTTACCACGTACACCAGCAACAGTTTCATCCGAGTCTGAAGCGGAGATCTCATTTTCAATGCACAGACCGATTGTCGTTTCCAAAGCACGTTCTACGGAATCGAGTCGTATGCAGCAAACCAGCGCTATTTTGAGACCGCAAATCATATCGCTTGATATTGATCAACCTCAAAACAACGCTACTGAATTTGGAACAGTAAGTGCAGTAACATCTGAGACTTCATCAGTCGCTGATGCACAACGACATGAGAACGGCAGAACGCCGGAAGCCATATTTACACCAAATCCGGATATCGGTTTAACACAGAAAGTGCGCACCGAAGCTCTAACAACAAACACTGAAAAATCAGTAAAACCGTCTGAAGAAGCAAATCCGATAAAAGCAACCAAGGATATCAATTCTGCACCAATGCAGCAGGCTATTCGTGGAGTGACCATCCAGGTCAGCCCAAATGCAAACAACGAGATTAGCAAACCAGACTCAAGTCAAACTGTTGCAAAAGAAAATACAGTCTTTCAGCAGATTGCAGTTCCGGCGCTTGAAGCGCAGAACACTTCAGATGATTCAATGGGTAATAGTGGAGATCAAACCTGGTCAGGTCAAAAATCTGAAAACCAGATGGTAACCAGCCAGATACATGCGCAGTCGAAAACGGAACCCCATACCGCCGTCACCGTTCCTAATGTCAGAAACAATGCGGAACAAGTCCGGCAGGATATTCCGGAACAAATTGCACAACAGGTCAGGGAGCGCCTGACCCGGCATGAAGTAAAACCAGGGAACCAGCAAATTTCGCTGACGCTATCACCGGAAAACATGGGTGAGCTGAAGATGAATCTTAATCTTCAGGGGCAGCAACTTTCGGTTGAGATCGTTACTGAAAGTCGAGCCGTACGGGATGCAATCATGCAACATTCCGATTCGCTCAAGGAGTCACTGGCCAGACAGAACATTTCGGTGGAATCCTTTGATGTCACCAGCAATGGACGTGGTTCAGGAAATCCGGGGCACAACAACCAGGATGCCTGGAAAGAACTGGCAAGACAGAAACAGCAACAATTATGGACATCATCGGGCGGTTATCGTCTCCCGCAGATGGATGCAACTCCAAACACGTTGGCACATCAGGCAAAAAACGAGCATGGGATGCTCGACATCCATTATTGAAAGCGAGGTGAAAACAAATGGTAAGCAGTATAACCTCAACAACCGAAACTACTGCAGCCGCTGCGGCGATGAAAAAGTCCCTGGGATTGAACAAGGATGACTTCATGAAGCTGTTCGTGGCACAGCTTAAGTTTCAGGACCCGCTGAAACCACAGGATGCAAGTGCAATGCTGGACCAGCTCTCGCAGTTAACGCTGGTGGAACAGTCATATAATTCCAACACAGCTTTGAAAAACCTGCTGACTGCTCAGAACAATTCTGCAACTTTGTCGTCTGTGTCGTTTATCGGCAAAGATGTCAAAGCTAATGGCAATTCAGTTTCATTTGACGGAACTTCACCGACTTCCATGCAATTTAATCTTTCGGGGGCGGTTAATTCGACAACCATATCAATCACCGATTCGAATGGTAATGCAGTCAAAACCATAACTACCGGCGCATTCGGCGCAGGCGACACATCTGTTGCATGGGATGGTCGCGGTAACAATGGCGCCCTCCTCCCGGCAGGCGCTTACAGCTTTTCCGCCAATGGCACCACCGCAGGCGGGACTAATGTATTGGCAACCACCTACACATCAGGCCGTATCGACGGGGTTTCAATTGTCAACGGCATACCAATGCTGACAGTCGGCGCAGCTTCCATAGCATTGTCAGATGTCATCAGCGTGAAGGGGGTATAACTACGGATGATAGACCAGATATTATTTCCAAATCCGGTCCAGCCCGGCAGGGTAGAGCGCCCGCAACCACAGAAGCAGCCATCCGGCCCGGTTTCCGACTCGCCGTTTGCCAGGGTGTTGGATCAAAAGCTGCCTTCACAGGAGGTCAGGTTTTCGCAGCACGCCCAGGAACGACTCAGGGCAAGGAACATCACATTTTCAGCCAGTGACATTGCAAATCTGGAAGGTGCCGTCAACAGTGTGGCCCAGAAAGGCGGCAAGGAATCACTCGTGATGTTGGGAGACGCTGCGCTGGTTGTAAGTGTCAAAAACCGCACTGTCGTGACCGCACTGGACAAGATGCAGATGAAAGGCAATGTTTTTACAAATATAGATTCAGCAGTGATTATTTAGGATATCAACCATCAGCAGGGCTGGCCCTCCTTGAGGAAGCCCGCGAAGCGCCGACCGATTGACGCGCTTCTCACACCAACTCAAAAAAACAACAGGAGGCATCACAATGAGTATTACATCAGCGATGTTCACAGGAGTTAGCGGTTTACTTAACAACGCCGAGGGAATGAACGTCATCGGTAACAATATTTCCAACGTTAATACTATCGGTTTCAAAGGATCACGAACCCTGTTTTCCGACATGCTTTCCACCCCGACAACCAACAGATCACAGATGGGACATGGCACGATCATCCAGAAAATCGACAATCTTTTCACCCAATCCTCGTTTGAAACTACTGCCAATGTAACTGACCTTGCCATCCAGGGGGACAGCTTCTTTGTTCTTGGTGGTCCATCGGATCCCAAAGGGGCTGCGCTCACTGGCGAGAAGGCCTATTACACACGTGCCGGAGCCTTCAGGCTCACTCCGGACACGACGGTGGCTCCGCCGGTAGATCAGTACCTGGCAAATCCGGAAGGCTACCGGCTTTTGGATATAGACGGCTTTCCGATAACGATTGCGGTTCCCACTTCTCCACCGCTTGCCACTGACATTATCAAAATAACTGCCATTGACAGTGACGGCAAGATATCCATGCTGCGGGGAGATGGTACAGTCACTTATTATTCCGCCGCCGCAGGCGTTCCTGTCGCTGGTGGAGATTTTAACGCGACGAATGCAACCAGGCTTGCTACCCTGCGTGTCCCCTCTCCTGGCGAACTTGAGAAAGCAGGCGGAACCCTTTACAAAGCCAGCAACCCGGCAACAGGCATTACTGCAGCAACAGTGCTGTACAGTGCCACATGGAATTCGGCTACCAGTCTGCCAACACAGGAAAAATTGTTTTCAAACAACCTTGAGCAAAGTAACGTTGATATGGCCAGCGAGTTCGTCAAGATGATTCTGACTCAGCGAGCATATTCAGCAAACTCCAAGACAATCACCACTTCGGACGAGATGACCCAGGAAGTACTGAACCTTAAGAGGTAATTCGCATTCGCAGTAACCCAGGCGTGATAAGTATAATCCTCACTTATCACGCCTTTTTGATTCCAGATATGTTGTTATGGATTCCGCTTAAACACTTCGAATCGTATATTCGATATTTTGTTCAATATTGTGATATCATTCCAACTCTTATGCTTCTTATTAATTGCAGAGAAGCGTTTGTATAAACCGTTGATTTAGATGGTTGCAAAATAGCTATTTCCGTTATAGATAATAGCAGTTTATTACTTTGATTCATGCAATGCTGGGAGGAAACACATGGCCAAGGAAGAGCAAGCTCCAGCTGAAGTGGAAGCTGAAGGCGGCGGCAAGAAAAAAATGATCATAATTATCGGCGCAGCCGTGGTCGTGGCGGTAATTCTCGGTGTTGTTGCCTTTATGATGCTTGGCAAAGGCGATAAGAAAGCCGCAAAAGAGGGTGAAGCAGCCCCGGTCGAAGGCAAGGCAGCTGAAGGTGGTCACGGCGCTCCCGCACCCGCATCCGGTGGACATGGCGCTCCTGCGGCAGGCGCTGCGGCGGGTGGTCCCTCTGCAAACATTTTCCCGCTGGAGCCGTTCATTGTTAATATTTACGATGGCCAGGAACTGCGCTATCTCAAGGTCAAGATAGAGCTGGACATGGTTGGACCGGCCGTCAAAACCGAGATTGAGGGTCGCCTTGCTCCGATTCGTGATGCCATACTGGTGTTGTTGAGCGCAAAAACACTACAGGATGTGCAAGATGTACAGGGCAAGAATAATCTGAAAGATGAAATCCTGGGAGCTATCAACAAGCACATCCCGCCTGGTAAAATTGCCAGGGTATATTTCACTGATTTTGTCGTACAGTAGGCATTCCTGTGGCCGTCACTGAAAAGATACTTTCAAAAGCCGAAATAGAAGCACTGCTGAATGCTGTGTTTGACGGCCGCATTGAACCTGAAAAGGAGCTTGCCAAAGCAGAAGGCAGCGTTGCCTCATATGACCTTCTCAATTCCGAGGCTCACAAAGGCTTTGTCCCGAATCTGGACATTATTTATGACAGTTTTATCCGCTATAATCGTGTCAGTCTCTCCAATCGACTGCGCAAATCAGTCGAAATAAAGAAGATCGGCGCTCGCTCGTACAAATTTGATGATTTTTTGCAGACTCTGCCCTCGCCTGTCTGTATGGGCATATTCAAAATTGAGCCGCTCAAGGGTGCGGCCCTGATATCATTTGACAGCACCCTGGTGTTGTCGCTTGTGGACAGCCTGCTGGGAGGAGCCGGAACTTCAAAAATCCCGGCTGCCAATCGCATGTTTACGTCCATAGAACTGCGCCTGATGGAGAAAATCGTCGGCGATGTCCTGCAGGATCTGGAAAAGGCCTGGGCGCCTTTGTATGCAACCCGTATGAACCTTCTTCGCATGGAAATGAACCCTCGTCTTATCAGCATAGTACCGCCCGAATACCAGATAGTTACCATGTCACTCAAACTGCAGATTGAGGACATATCCGGCAACATCATGTTTGCCATTCCGTACATGACGATTGACCCGATAAGGGATAAACTCAAGGCGGGAATGCAGTTTGATCTTATGGCGATTGACCCCCAGTGGTCCTCTCGCCTTTCTGCCGAAATTCTTGAAGCACCGATGGAGGCCGTCGTTGAGATGGGAAACGCCAGCATTACCCTTCGGGAACTGCTGGATCTGGTCCCGGGCGATACTATCATGCTGGACAAACCATCTTCCGGTGAAATGCTTGTCAAGGTTGAAGGAGTGCCTAAATATTTCGGTATACCCGGTATCCGGCACGGCAATAAAGCAATTCAGATCAGCAAGATTTGCAGTAACAGGGGGCAGTAGTGAGTGACAAGTCTGATATTAATGAAACGGGACTGGACAAGAAGAACCTCGACTTCATCCTTGATATACCGCTGCAGGTAACGGTTGAACTGGGTAGAACCAAGCTGCTGGTCAAAGACATCCTGCAGCTTAATCAGGGAGCTGTTGTGGAGTTGACCAAACTGGCTGGTGAGCCTCTGGATATCTTCGTCAATTCCAAACTTGTTGCACGCGGCGAAGCCGTTGTGGTTAACGAGAAATTTGGTGTTCGACTGGTGGATATTGTCAGCCCGAATGAGCGGGTGGAGAAAATACTGTGAAAAGTGCGGCCTCCGCACTCCTCCTTTTCCTTCCTTCGATCGCTTGTGCCGGAGACAGCTCCGCGCAACAATTCAGTTTCCTTACAAGTTTTCTCCAGATGATCGCTGCCCTCGCAATCGTCATAGGACTTATCCTCGTCACCTGGCACTTCTCCGGCAAATTAATGCGAGGACTGCCTGGAGCTCATCACCTGTCGTCGAAACATATACGCCTGGTGGAGACACGCTACCTGGGCCCGAAAAGAGCATTGTTGCTGGTTGAGGTCGGAGGCGAGTATTTTCTGCTGTCAAGCAGTGATAACCGCTTGAGCTTGATCAAGCAGATAGATATGCTGGAAGATATTGAAGTTATTGAAGAGAGTCAGGATCAAGGCGCATTTTCCGGAATACTTTCCCGCTTGAGGCAGAACGCATGATGGCTAGGCAACCAACAAAAAGAAACTTCATGCTGGTACTGACCGGACTGCTTATAATGGCAGGCGCAGTCGCCCATGCCGAACCGTTGCCGATACCATCTCTGAACATAGGCATAGGTACAGCAACAAAACCCAATGACGTGGCAGTAACTGTTCAGATATTCCTGCTTCTGACGATAATGTCTCTGGCCCCCGGGCTTCTGATCATGACAACCTCATTCACCCGGATCTCGGTCGTACTTTCCTTTTTGCGCACCGCTTTGGGTACTCAGTCTGCGCCGTCGAATCAGGTCATACTTTCACTCTCCATGTTTCTGACGTTCTTTATCATGACTCCGGTCTGGCAGCAGATCAACAAAGAGGCCTACCAACCCTGGAAGTCGCAGCAAATCAGCCAGGAGCAGGCCATGGAACGGGCTGTAAAGCCGGTCCGAAAGTTCATGCTTTCCCAAACCAGGGAAAAAGATCTGGCCCTGTTCATCAACCTTTCAAAACTGCCCAGGCCGAAAAATGCGGAGGAGATTCCGACACTTACTATCATTCCGGCCTTTATGATATCCGAATTGCGCACCGCCTTCCAGATCGGCTTTCTTATCTACATTCCGTTTATCGTAGTCGATATGGTAGTGGCGTCAGTTTTGATGTCCATGGGTATGATGATGCTGCCGCCTGTCATGATTTCTTTGCCGTTCAAAATTCTGCTCTTCACACTTGTCGATGGATGGGGCCTGGTTATCGGCTCTCTGGTCAACAGTTTCGGCTAGATAAAGCCGGACAAAGGGATCGGTAAACTTTTAACCTTTGACTTCGCATTTCCTTGAGGTATTCCATGACACCCGAATTAGTAGTCCAGCTTGCCCGCAGAAGTTTCGAAGCCACCCTGCTTCTGGCGGCACCACTGCTGATCGCAAGCCTTGTAATAGGCCTTATAATAAGTGTTTTCCAGGCGGTCACATCCATCAATGAAGCCACTCTGGCGTTCGCTCCCAAGATTGTTGCCGTGATGGTTGCAATGATCATCTTTTTCCCCTGGATGATGAGCTATATGGGCGATTTTACACGTGAGATATACTCGTTTATCGCCGTAATGAGGCGTTAGTACTTCATGTTCCCGCTGCTCCCCTTTCCGTCTCCCCGAGAAGTCATCTTTTTCATGCTTATTTTAAGTCGTGTCGCCGGTATTTTTGCCGCTCTTCCGGTTTTTGGAGGACGAAGTCTGCCTATCCGCATCAAAGTCATAACAATCTTTATGATTACTCTGGTCTGCTTCCCGGCCTTGTCCGTTACACCACCGGAGATGCCGACGGACGCCTTCAGCCTGGCCCTGCTGGCGTTAAGCGAATTGATGATCGGCCTGACTTTGGCCTTCATAACCCAGATTATATTTGCCGCAGTAGAGTTCAGTGGTCAGATCATCGGAATGCAGATGGGGTTTACCATCGCATCGATCATTGATCCTTCTCAAGGCACCCAGACACAGATCATGTCTGTAATCCAGACACTTTTTGCGACACTGATGTTCCTGTCATTGAATATCCATCACCTTTTTATTAGGGCGATTATCGACAGTTTCAAGATTATTCCGCTCGGCGGATGGCATTTTAACGGCGAATTGTTAAATTTTCTTGTCCAGCGGACGGCGGATATTTTCATCATCGGAATCCGGCTGGCTGCACCGGTCATGGTGGCCCTGCTGCTTACAACCGTAGCTCTTGGAGTGATGGCACGCTCTTTTCCGCAGATGAACATCTTTATGATCAGCATGCCGCTCAACATCGGACTGGGACTTGTTATTTTCGGCACAACGGTTACCATTTTCTTCCACGTCCTCGAAGTTTCGTTCGGCCATCTCAAAGGACAGATTGATACTCTCTACAGACTTATGGCAAAGGGGGGATGACCTCTGGCTGAAGATGTAGACAAGCACTCCAAAACAGAACAGCCCACCGACAAGAAGCTCGACAAATCGAGGGAAAAAAGTCCACCGCCGATGAGTCAGATGCTGACTTCATCGCTGACCCTGATGGTGGGCATCGTCAGTCTTTATATTTTCGGCAGTTTCATGATGGACGGACTCAGGCAGAGTGCGGTCAGAATCTTCTCGACCATGGGAAGGTATGAACTGACCGAGGCCAACCTGTATATCCTGATGCTCAAGCTTTTCGGCACAATCGTTTTGCTTCTGACGCCGCTGATCATAACAATAATCGCCACATCTGTTCTTTCAAGCATGGTTCAGGACAGCGGCAAGCTGGAATTCCGAATGTCACGACTGACGGCGGATTTCAGCAAAATAAGTCCCATGACCGGTTTCAAGCGCCTTTTCAATAAAGACGCATTGGTGGAAATGATCAAGTCGCTTTTGAAGCTGATGGTGGTTGGCTGGATTGCATACCGCGTAATTCAGGATGAAATGCAGAACATAACCTTTCTGGCCGAAGCAGATATCGAATCAATCTTCAGTTTCGTAGGTCACATCGCCTTCAAGATCGTCACACACACCTGCGGGATTCTGATAATTCTAGGCATTCTCGATCTGATCTACATCAAGTGGCGATATATAGAAAATCTCAAGATGACGAAGCAGGAAGTCAAGGATGATCGAAAGGAGTCTGAAGGCAATCCTGAAATTAAAAACAAGATCAAAAGCATGCAGTATCAGATGGCGCGCAGAAGAATGGTAAAGATCATTCCGTTGGCTGATGTGGTCATAACCAACCCGACACACTACGCAGTTGCGCTCAAGTACGATCGACAGAAAATGATAGCGCCGCTGGTTCTTGTTAAAGGCGTTGATATAATGGCCGAAGCCATTAAAAAGATAGCCCGGGAGCATCATATCACGCTTGTTGAAAACCGGTTTCTGGCACGCGAACTTTATGACCAGGTCAAGGAAAACGAGCCGATTCCCGAATCTCTGTATGCCGCAGTTGCAGAGGTTTTGGCATATGTCTACAAACTTAAGGGTAAAACATAGCTCCATTCAAGACAATAACTGTTAAGGACACCATCCGTATCTGAAAAGGACATCAGCGGGCCTACATTGTCAGAAGATATTACACATACCCCCCCCTCGCTTTCCGATGCCGTTATAGCGCTGCGGAAAATGTTCCAACCGGAACTGCACCATCGTCTGATGCTGGTGGGAGGTTCTGTCAGAGACTCTCTGTCGGGGCTGCCGATCAGAGACATCGACCTGATCACCGATATCCGGGAGGAAACACTGGTCAGGCATCATTTCCGTCGTGTGGAAGGTAGGACAACCGCTCCGATTTTATTCAAAAGCGATCCTGTTTTCGGTAAAATTGAAATCACCCTGCTGCCCGACAATCAATGCCTTGAAGACGACTTGAAGCGTCGGGATTTTCGCTGCAATGCCGTAGCCATGTCGCTGGACGGCTCAATAATCGACCCGCTGAACGGCACGGCTGAAATAAAAGAACGGATTCTTTCTGCATGCGGTGCGGCATCGCTGCGGGATGATCCAATCAGGATATTCAGGGCCTTCAGGTTCGCGGCGGATGGATGGGAGATCGGACCTGAGCTTGCTGAGACTATTAATTCCGGAAAATGGGAAGAGCGTCTGACAGAGATTCCGGTTGAACGTTTCACGCACGAAATGCTTAAGGCATTGGCAGAAGCGTTTCCCTGGATTTTTTTTGCGTGCATGCTGAAATTTAGAGTCGGGAGATGCTATCTGCCGGAACTTTTCAGGATGCAGGAAATCCCGGCCGGTCCCGCTGCATATCATGGAACTGACACGGTGTTTTCCCATTCTCTTCACTCATTGCAGCGTATGGCCGCCGTCAGCACGGATATTGTTGCCCGTATGTCGGCCTTTTTTCACGACCTGGGTAAACTTTCAACAGCGCAGGAACTCTTGCCCAGACATATAGGTCATGACAAGGAAGGAGCGGAGATGGCACGGCAACTGGCAGTCAGGCTCCGCTTGTCTGTCAGACAGCGAAATGCGCTTGTGGCCGCCTCCAAATTACATATGAAAGGCGGGCGCTGGAGCGAACTTCGCGATGCCACCAGGCTGAAACTGGCAGAAGAGGCTCGCAAGAGCGGAATAGCGGCATTTTTTCCGCAGCTGGTGGCGGCCGATCGAGCCATTGCAGCGGAACTGCCCGGATGGAATGAAATGCTGCGGGCCGCATCATTTTCGAGCGCCGAGCTGGGTATTGACTCAGCAACCCTTGAATCAATGTCCAACTGCGACCGCTCAGCGCTGATAACGCAAATGCGCCTGAAGCAATTCAGGCAGCTTTATTCAAATTCCGGAAACACGATAGCAAAAATACCTTGAACGACACACATATCATATAATTTCCGGCTTCTGGCTATCACCAGTCAAAGTTACTGTTATGCCGCCTGAAAACTGCCTTGCCTGCCTTGCTCAATTCTGTTATTTTCAGACAAATTACACGAAAGTTGACCATTATGAAAATCACCATTCTGGGGAGCGGAACATCCACCGGAGTTCCTATGGTAGGTTGCTCCTGCCGCGTCTGCTCTTCGGATGACCCGCGGGATAAACGGACACGAGCTTCGCTGCTGATCCGCCATCAGGAGTTCAACATTCTGGTGGACACTTCCACCGACTTGCGAACACAGGCGCTTCAGCAGGGTATAAAATGCGTGGATGCCGTACTTTTTACGCATTCCCATGCCGACCACGTCAACGGCATAGATGACCTGCGCGGTTTTTATTTTCTGCATAAAAAGAAAATCCCCTGTTTTGCCTCCGCCGACACCCTGGAAACCCTTCAATCGGGTTTTGGATATATCTTTCAGGAATATGAAAATTCCGGTTACTCGCCCCTGCTTGCTGAACATGAGGCCCACTCGCCATTTGATCTCTTCGGCCTGAATGTTGTTCCGGTGCCGCTGATTCACGGAAGAACAGCCGCACTCGGGTACCGGATAGGATCATTTGCCTATCTGACCGACTGCAGTGCTATCCCGGATTCATCCATGCCGCTGCTGGAGGGAATTGATCTTCTTGTTATTGACGGTTTGCGCTGGACTGGCCACCCCTGCCATTTTAATATCGACGGAGCGGTTGCAGCTGCACGTCAAATCGGGGCTAACCGCGTTGTTCTGACACACCTTACACATGAAATAGCTTATTCAGAGAACAGTAAACTGCCGCATGGCTTTGAATTTGCCTTCGACGGCATGGAATTCGACCTGTCGCCAAGCTGAGGAGAAATTGATGCACAAGGATATTCGGCTGCACGGCATGGTTAGTGACCAGACAGAGTATTTCGTCATGGTGGTGGGCAATGAAGCCTACCAGCGCTACTTCTTCAACATCGTCCAGGATGATGATCAACTGCGCCTGTTCTCTCCCGGCAACGAACTGGTCATAACGCCGGCCGGCATCAACTATCAGGGCAACGGCGGTTATTTCTGTGAATACATGTTCGGCGTTGACCAGCCAGCTTCCGATCTTGCCAAACCGGACATTATCAATCGACTTGTCATGTACGGAGCCTGCTCCAATGAAGCAGGAACAGTTCGTTTCAGCGACCGTACCTCCGGCAGCGAAACATATGACAATATTTTTTTCGAAGGCAATGCCGTCTGCAACTATTTCTATTTTGTCCATTCCAACCTGCTGTCCCGCAAACTTAAAAATCAGCAGGAAGAACTTGTCAAATGCATGGGAAAGGTCCTGAAGCGTTCTGAAGCAGTTGGTGACGAGCGTGACGACATCCTCATCTCGGAGATATTTCCACTGCTAAAGGACGACTCCGCACAGCTTTTTGTCGTCAAGCTCATCAACCGCCACCACCGCGAATATCGCAACCTCTTCAGGAGTCTATATTTCAGAAACAAGAAAATCTCGGACGAAGATTTCGGCAGGCTGGTCAATATGGCTTCAAAATACAAGATTGACCGCTATCAGCAGGAACGCATCCGGATCGATGTCATGTACCGCAGCCCGGCCAACAAACGCATCGTAGACGAATACCGCAACATTCTGCTGGCCTGCAATTCAAAAGGCGAAATAAGCAATCTGGACAACGCGCGGCTGACAAGACTGAAAACCCTTTCAGTGCGCAATAAAATTCCGGGCGCTCTCTTCTACACTCTGGATGAAATGCTCAAAAAGGGGCGCAACCTGAAAAGCAGCGAGGAGCGTGAATATATCGCCGCGACCCGTCAGATTCTGGAAGGGATTTTTTTCAGGGAGATCGAGATTGAAAGCCGCATCGACCGTGAGGACATGCTTAAGCTTATCAAATCCAAGAAAATGGCCATGGAGAACCGTGACCACTCTTTTGACCAGCTTATGCTGGATGCCAGCAAGGAGTGCGATGAAAAGATCCGTGACGGGGCCGACACATCGCTTCTGGACGGCTTTTCTTACGTAATCACCTATCTGGACCGTTTCGACAGCGTTTCCAATCTGGTCAGCCAGCTGGCCTTTATGGAAAATGTCAAGATCAACGAGGAAATGCTGCGCGGCCTGCTGGAACACAAAGCCGCATTCAACAACCTGCATGACGACTGTTTCCATGACCTGTTTATCCGGGATCTGTTTGCAAACGCCTACCTGGGAAGCTTCGGCCGTCGAAAAGTAAAAGCCCTGATGGAAGGACTGGCTGCAATCGAGGTACGCTGGTCGACCATAGAAGATCTGCATCGCCAGCTGAATGAAATTGACCAGGAAGAGCGGATTGCCATTGTTCTCCTGGAGCACGTACGCGACCGGATTCGAAATTTTTACTCCAAGTTTACAACCAAAGCCGACCAGGAAGCATTGCGACGTGAGGTGATCGAAGAACTGAAAACAAAAAAACGTATTACCTCAGATATCCCGGACCACCTCTTCAACGAAACGATCTTCACGATCAAAAAAGAGGCCATGTACCTCCATTCACTGCTGCCGCAGATTATTGCCGAACGTAATGACGGTCTCAGAGAAGACTTCCTTGAAAACTCCGGGTTGGATCGTTTCTATGTGGAAGAACTGGAACGGGAATATTATGAGAAGAACGGACTGGACATTGAAGATTTGTATCAGATCAGAAAAGGATTGAGTTGAGGATTAAGCCGGTTAGCCACACCCGACTCAAAGAGCTCTAAAGCTTTTATGCTAATCAGCCGAATATGTTACAATGAAGGCGGCAAAGCGCACATTGGAGGTTACTATGATAATAAATGATCAGATTACAAATCATATTTCGCTTACTAACAGCGACAACATTACTAACAATGGCCGGAGCAGAGAAAATGGTGCGCAGAAAGGCGTGAAGAGTGATCAGGCCTCTACTGTGGAAATATCATCCACTGCACAGCAAATGTCCGAGGACGCTGCAAGACTTGAAAGATTAAATGCAATCCGGCAGCAGCTTGCGGAAGGAACCTACAACATCAGCGGCAAGGATGTGGCCAACAAGATACTAAAAGTCCTCAAAAACTAGCTCTCTCTGACTCCGCCGGAAACGGCGGAGTTTTTTTATACATCACTCCCTCCCCGATCTGCTCATTTCCCGCTTGACCCATTACATATCCCGCGCTACAGTTCAATAAGTGTAACTTTTATACTCATACGAGTAACTTTATCCGGTTTTTCACAGGTGCTGCCATGGCTGTCAACATACGAATCGATGAACTGCGCGCAAAAATTGCCGCCTACGGAAAGGAAAATCAGGGCGAATTGCTCTATGCACTGGCTGAGGGCACGCAGCTTATCTCCGGCTATGTGCAGGTGCGCATTTATCTGGAAGACCTGACCCGCGGCGCTCTGACCTGCACCCATGCAACCGGAAGCCGTATCGCGGAAATCCGCGAAGCCAGCTTTGCAATCGGCTCGACCGAAACGGTTGTTTCCTCGGTTTTCATGAGTCAGTATCCGGTTGAATTCAGAAATGTATCCGCACATGCTACCTCGGCAGATCTGGAAATGGGAGGCCGTTTCGGCATCCGCAAAAGCTATGTCATGCCGATTGTCAGTCTTGGCAAGTCTATCGGCGTTATTTGCCTGGATCAAACCCTGCCGGAAGAATCACTGACTGCACGCAACAAATCACAACTTGCCGAGTTTACGGGTTTTATGGCCGGCCGACTGGATCAGGCCAGGATCTATCACCAACAGGTGCAGCTTGCAAGACGTCTGGAGGAGTTCAAGTCGCGCGAAGCTGCCGGAATGATGGTCCGTTCCGCAGTCAAACTGATCGAAAAAGTGTCGTTGGCCTCTGTGCTGGTACCGGCCCAGCAGAATGACAACATCGGGGCCCTTGAAATTCTGGCCAGCTACTCCAATGACGAAGAGATGGTGAAGATGTATTACCAGCAGGGAGATATCGACCTGCGCAAGGGAAAGTCGCTGATTTCACAATATATCAGCGACCAGGCCATCATTACCGACGAACGACTGCTGAAGCCGCTCTTCATACCCGATCTGACCCAGCACAACCTGCAGAAACGCGCTCTGACAGAAACAATGGAGCTGCGCTCACTCTATGTAGTACCCCGATTCAACCCTGAAAACCGCCGCATCATCTGTCTCGTCAATTACTATTCCCGCGACCTGTACCGTTTCAGTGATTTTGAGATGGGACTTCTGCAGACTCACGCCGAAATGGTGGAGCGGGTAATCAGCGAGGTCGGGGGCGAACATCTGGAGATCCGGGTTCTGTCCGAGATAACCGATCTGCTCAACGAGCGGACCGAAAACCTGCAGCCTTTCCTGACAAAGGTTCTTTCCAAGGCCACAGAACTGATCGGAGCCGATACCGGCAGCATCGCCGTAGTCAGTGAGCGGGAAGGCATGAAATGGCTGGTTGTGGAGGACGAGTCCGGAACGATCATAGGCGCAAAAAACAAGGAATGGCTTAAAAAACACATCCCCCCCTTCCCGGTAGGCGGCGAAGAACTGCCGCCGGAGGAACGCAGCCTGACCGGATATGTGGCCTTTACCAAACAGCCCAAGATTATAGCAAGGGTGGAGGTGGAAATGAGCGGCGCCGGTTTCCACCGTTCCATGAGTGATCTGCTCAAAAGCGAGATCGCCGTGCCTATCATCTGCGATGATGAAGTAATTGCAGTCATCTGCCTGAACTCTCTGCAGTACGACTTTTTCCGGGAAGAGCATCGCAGAATCCTGCAGATCATCGGCTCACTGACCGCACGGCATATCTCCGACCTGCAGCGCATCGAACGTCTGCAGGGGGAAGTCAACCGGCTCACGACCGACGTGGCCTACAAGGATCCGCACGTCTCATCCTACCGCCTCGGCAACATCATCGGCAACAGCGCCAAATCCCAGGAGGTGGTCGATTTCATCAATACCGTCTCGCCGCCGCTCTTCAACCGCATCATCTACTGGGCCCGCAACATCCTGCAGGAAGCGACCATCGGACTCCCCTCAATTCTGGTTACCGGACAGACCGGTTCCGGCAAGGAATTTTTCTTTAACAACCTCTACAACAAGCTTAACGAACTCTACCGTCGCGATCTCAACCCGAACGGGGAACTGCCGGTCAAGAAATCCAACATTGCTGCCTATGCCGGCGATCTGACCTATTCGGAACTGTTCGGACACAAAAAAGGAGCCTTCACCGGCGCCTATACCGACCGGCGCGGCATACTGGAGGAGACCATCGGCGGGATTGTTTTCCTGGACGAGATCGGCGACGCCGACCCGAAAACCCAGGTACAGCTGCTGCGCTTCCTGGACAATGGAGGTTTCGTCCGGCTGGGTGAAAATACCGACCGCTACAGCAGGGTATTGCTGGTTGCCGCCACCAATAAGAATCTGCATGAGGAAATCGCCGCCGGCCGTTTCCGCGAAGATCTTTATCACCGTCTCTCCGAACTATCGATCCGGCTGCCGTCGCTGAATGAACGCCGTGAGGATATCCCCGACCTAGCGGTTCACTTTCTGGGCAAGCTGTATCGCACCTATCGGGGAGACAAGGAGCCGCTTGAAAAACCGCCGATTCTGGCTAAAGAAGCTAAAGAAATCCTGATGCGACACAACTACAAGGGAAATATTCGCGAACTTCGAAGCATCCTGCTGCGGGCGCTCTTTTTCCGCAGCACTAACATTATCAGCGGAGAAGCAATTTCCCAGGCCATTGCCGGAACCGGCTGCCTGGAAACAGCGACAGCCATTACACCTGTCCGCAATCTTGACGAGCGTGTGGCAGCAGAAATACTTGAAAAGATCGAATCGGGGGGGGATTTTTGGTCGAACGTGTATGAACCGTTTTCCCGCAATGATATATCCCGGGAAGCGGTCCGGCTGGTAATAGAAAAATCGCGCGCCAAAGCTGGCAGGACCATGCCGGCCGTAGCACGCTATCTTAAAGCGCTGGCTGATGGGCAGGAAAGTGATGAGGAGCAGCGGCAGCTGTTCCGGTTCAAGAACTTTTTATATAAGACGGTCAAGATCGGTTAGATCGATGCTGCAAACGATTTAATGATTCTGTTCAAGCCTGACGGATCATTTGAAATATTCCGAATGGATCGAGCCGCTCAACGTGGCCATTCCAAATATTGTAACCAACGAAATGACGAAACAGGCAATTAAAAACCAAGCTGCCCGGGTTTCCTTCCAACCGAAAAAACGCCTCAGATGCAGGTAGGCTCCAAACATCAGACAGGTAATCAGTGACCAGGTTTCAGTTGGATCCCAGCCCCAGAAACGCCCCCAGGATTGGTAAGCCCAGATGGATCCCGCCAGCATTCCGATTGTCCAGAATATAAAACCGAATCCCGCAAAGCGGTAACTGTAGACATCAAGTGTTTCAAGAGCCGGCAGCTGCTGCAGCCAGCCACGGTCCTTACGCTTTTTGAACAGGTAAAAAATCGCCAGTGCACAAGCGATCACCAGCGTGGCAAGCGCGATCTTGTAGAGTCCAATATGGATAATCAGCCAGACGCTACGGAACGTGGCCGGCAGGGAACGGATTCCGGGGTTGTAAAACATTGAAAGCGCCAGCATCAGGAAAGTGGCGGGAAAGGCCACCACGCTGACCGACTTGATGCGCGGATAAACTCTTAGAAAAACAAAATAACAGGCCATGGTCATCCAGGCGTCGGAGGAAAGCACCTCGTTCGGGGCCATGTAGGGTCCGTGACCCATCTCAATCCACCAAACTGCAATCAGAGCGGTATGCAGAGCAAGACCGCAACCGGCAAGCCAGTAACTGATTCGCTCGAAACGAATGTTCCTGAAAAGCACTCCGACTGCATTTGCAAAGGTTGCCAGAACATACACAACAACAACCGCCCAGTTTGCCGCGACGTACAGCTCCAAAGACAATTTCATGCTGCGAACTCCTTATTCAGTTCCATTGCCACTTCGTCCCGCTCATCCACAAAAAAGTCCCTGAACGCGGCCGCCTTCCAGTATACCATATAGCGACCATCCTGTTGCCTGACAGCGATCAGTTCACGAGGCGGCGTCAGATACTGGAGAAGTCCGCCCAGCATCATGACAGCAAACCCGGTGAAGATCAGCGGCATGCCGGTACTATCAACTATGATCAGCTTGGACCACCTTTTCACCTCGTTCAGCTGCACCCGATACTCCCCCAGCATACCGGAAGTTCCCTTTGTCAGAGCAGTCCTTGCGATCTCTTTTTTCCCATTGGTAAACCGCAGCACAAGTTCGGGATTCATGCTGTCCATGGTTTTTTTGTCCGTATCGGGATAGTACTTTGCAGAAAGCTGAAGTGGAGACCAGCTCACGCCGAATTCTTCGCTATATCCGGCCTCTGTCAGGTTTATCGGCTGTTGGGCGGCAATTGTTTCGGTATGAACCGTTCCGGTCTTGTCGGTAAACGTAACAACGAAGGCATTTCCGTATTGGGAGGCATGGTAAATGCGCATGCCATGATAGCTTAGAATCCGGTTGATTGAGGCCGTCAGGGAATCAACCCGACCGGATGCAGAGATAATTGAAATATCTGAAAGAACCTCGACCGGCTGCTGTTTGTTATCAAACCGCAATCTGACACGATCGAGACGAATGTCGCCCGGCAGTTTCAGTGGAGATGCAAACAAACCATGCTCGGACACATTCCATGGCTGGCTGCGGTCTCGTTGTTCCCCCTCAACCAGGATCAGAGCGCCCTGTCGGGCGGTCAATGCCACATATAATGATACCGCAACCACCAGTGTCATCCCGATGTGCAGTAGCAGACTGCCAAAATAGCCCCAGGGGCTTCTGACAAATTTCAGCTGCCCGGAATCGGTTTTGAGAGCGCGATAGCTATGGGAGCGGGCAACTGAACTAAGATGCTTGTCCGTTATCCCTATAGTCAGCACTTCTGCGGAAGCGGTTCCGGTCGAAGAGAGTTTTTTAAGGGTTATTTTAAGTTGGTCATAGGATGTAATTCCTAATGCCAGGACGGCAAACAGGATAGCAGCTGCAAACCATGGCTGGGAATAGATGCTGTGCAGATTAAAGACATCAACCAGCCATAACAGGCTGCCATGACCCCGGCGCCAGGCCTCGATCTTTTCGGGAGTAGAATAGATTCCCTGGGGAATGATCGTCGAGAGATAAAACAGACCCGCGAGAGACAGGATAAGCCCAAGCGAAATACGCCGGGCCGTGATAAATTTTTTCACTTTATTCACTAGCGAATTTCTCCGTTTCCAGAGTTCGTAAGCTTACCATTACAGCTATTGTACAGTAGTTTTCATGAATTTCAGTATGTAAACGGCTTCTGTGATAATTAAAAAGGCCGGACAAAAGCCCGGCCTGATTATTTATCTGTGCAGAATACTTACGACGGCAAGTTTTTTACCAGCTCTTTACCATCTGTTGGTCTGAGTACCTCCACCAGAGCAACCGCTGATTGAATTATGATTACACGTTGTACCATTGGCAGGAATGCCAACACCCTTGGCGCTGTTGGTCGGAGTAATACCGGTTACCATGGGGCCTACAACATTCGGCTTACCGTTCCTGACCGGTCCGGCAGTTGACCCCTTACCGTGGTTTATACCGGAATTGTTGCCACTGGTTGTACCGGCACCGCTGTGACAGACGGTACAGGCTGCCGTACCATGGGCACCGGCCTGTGATCCGCCATGGTAACCGAGCCTGTCGGGATAGGTTGTACCTACCGGGCGGCCGATCTTGTTTGTAGTAGCCGTACTCAGACCGTGACAGGAACTGCAGTTGGCCCCGGCAGCCGTGCCGGAATGGAGCGGAGCGGCTTTCTTGTGGCAGCTCATGCAGTCGGGTGGATTGCCAACCGTCGTTGCCGGATAAGGACTTGTACCAGTCCCCATGGCATGACAGCCGAGACAGGCGGTATTTCCTCCGGCTGCCACTATATCGGCTTTATGGGTATCGTACGGAACGGCATGGCCGCCGGAAACCTGCAGCGTGCCGTCAATGTGCAGGGCCTTGTTGACGAAGATATTGGCATAGGTGGTACCGGTGCTGCTGATGTTTGCATGGCAGCTGCAGGTTGTCCCGAGTGCGCCGGTAGCCGCTCCGACTGCCGGCCATGTAGCCGGAATGGCAACAGCCGGATGCCCCGAAGTCGTTGGAGGCGGAAATCCGTGGCACGAAGCACAGGCCGCCCGGCTGAGGGTCGCCGACAGGAAGGCAACATTCCAGGCTGGTGTCCGGTTGGTTCCGGAGGTATCACCGCCCGGCATGCTGGCCCCGTGGCAGTAGACGTTGGAACAGACGCCGGTGGCAGCTGTGTAAGCAGGAACTAAAGCACCATTCTTTGTAGCCAGTGTGCTCCAGGTGAAATTGGTGGTACCGTTCATGTGGGTAGCGGCCGCAAGAGTGACCGTGCCATGACATGCAACGCAATCAACTGCCGCTGACAGGCTGTCGGTGCTGGTGAAATGTGAGGTGTGGGCGCCCGCTTTAGAGTCTGTCGCAGCGGTAACCTTGGTCGGATACGATGTGCTGTAAAAAGGCGTGCCTGCCGATACCGCTCCGGCCGCAGTGCTGCTGTGGCATTTACCGCACTGGTCGGTTGTTGACCAAAGCGTGCCGCCCCAGGTGACTGTCGCTGCGGTGCCGTGACAGATACTGGCGGAGCAGGTTCCAAATCCGTTTGCAGCCGGGTGCCCAGCTCCGCTTCCCTGGGAGTAGGTGAAACCGGCCGCGCCAAGTTCAACCTGGCTGTTCACGTGTGTTGAGGTAGTTACCGTAGTTTTTGTGTAGCCAAGGTGACATTTGACACAATCATAATTTGCGCCGGTCGCAATGGTATGAACCTTGTGACTGCCGGTACCGGTCGCATCAGTAGCTTCATCGACGTGACACCCGGCACAAGTCAGAGCCGCCGAACCCCAGGCAACTGTTTTGTAGGTTAAACCGGCACCGGTACCGTTAGCTGGATTCTGGCCGCTGCTGTGACAGTACATATTGGAGCAGTTACCGAATATCTGTGAACCGCTCTTGCTTGGAAGATAGTTGTTTCCTGAACCGGAATAGGTCGCTCCAGTTTCCAGTGCGTTCAGCGGAGTGCGCAGATAACCCTGGACTTTCAGGGCTCGTCCGGCACTGGTTGCATGGGTGAAGGTTGCATGATCGGGATGGCACTTCTGACAGTTGGTACTTCCGGCATAGTACACATTGTGGCGGGCATGGCTGCCTGCCAGACCACCGGCAGGCACAGCGGTTGTTCCGGCCGGCGGTGCGCCATGGCAGGCGTTACAGTCGGTCGGAGCGATATAGGCCGCAGAACCCCAGATTGGCGTCTGCTTTTCGAAATGACAATTGGTATTGGAACAACGGGCATTGGCAAGGTTTGGGATCGAGGTCTGGTTGAAGAAAACACCCTTGTCGTATTTCGCCCGCAGCGTAGCCGACGAATATCCTTTCAGGCTGTTGGCCATGTTGATGACATTATTCTGGTGACCGAAGTCGGTGGCTGCAACCGGAGTATGGCAGATGTTGCAGCTGGCGGGTGTCGCCACAGCAGGAAGATGTTTGCTGTGATTGCCCGGAAACGCGCTGGATTGTGATCCGAAGTGAGGATTGGCCTTCCGGACACCATCGCGAATCGTTGTGCCATGACAGTAAGATGTGCAGGAGTTTAGTACACTGGCGGCCTGGACAGTGCCGGAACTGAGTATAAGCGCCATCAGTGAGGTAATTCCCACCATCATCTGTGAGCAGGATTTACTGATTTCGCGAATTTTCCCCATGGCAAGCTCCTTCTCTTGTTCTGCTTACTGCATTATCCATACAAACCGGTATTGAGGCGGGGCTGTTCCCCGCCTCAATATGCTTATTAGTGGAGCGGATCCCACTTGGGAGTTGCTCCGTAATGACAGCTGTTATTGGAACAAGTACCGGTCTGATGGGATCCGGCATTCAGACGATTCGAAGTATATTTGAATTGTTTTGCTGCTTCAAGCCTGAAACGCTGGCTGACCTTGACCTTGATGTTCTGGCTCGGGTTGAAGGCGATCGGGCTCATCTGGTGGTCAGCGGCATCGTGGCACTTGGAGCAGTTTGCAAAACCTTCGCCAGGCTTGGCCAGTTTGCTGACATGGCTGTTAATTGTATGAGCACCACCACCGCCAAGATAGTTTTCACTCTTGGCACTGGACCAGTTACCCAGTGTTCCTTTAAAACCTGCGCTGGCAGGAGGATAACCGTGGCAGGCATCACAGGAACCGCCAGCAACGACTTCGGATATACCATTGATGTGAAGTGCCTTGTTGACAAAGATGTTAGCATAGCTGTTGCCGGCCGGGTTGATATTCGAGTGACAGCTGCAGGTTGTTCCGATTGACGCCGTGGCTGGGAACCCGGCGGGAATTGTGACTGCAGGATGTCCTGAAGCCGCTGAAGGCGGGAAACCGTGACAGGTGCCGCAACCGACAGAAGTCAGGGTAGCCGGCAGGAAGGCCACGTTCCAGACCGGTGTTCTGTTGGTTCCGCTGGTGTCTCCACCAGGCATGGCGGCACCGTGGCAATAAACATTGCTGCAGGAACGGGTAGCTGCATTATAGGATGGTGTCAATGCACCTGTTGTGGCCAGAGTGCTCCAGGTAAAACTTGTGGAACCGGACATATGAGTTGCGCTGTTCAGCGTGACTGCGCCGTGGCAGTCGGCACAGCTTAAAGCACCTGAAAGGCTGTCGGTACTTGTAAGATGGGAGGTGTGGGCTCCAACCTTGGCATCGGTATTTGCAGTGACCTTGGTCGGGAATGAAGTACTATAGAATGGCGCGGCAGCCGTGACAGCACCGGCAGCACTGCTGCTATGGCACTTGCCGCACTGATCGGTTGTGGACCAGAGCGTGCCACCCCAGGGAATTACTGCAGTTCCATGACATGCCGTTGCTGAACAGGTGCCATATCCGTTGGCTGCCGGGTGGGTAGCGCCGCTTCCCTGTGAGTAAGTAAAACCGGCTGCGCCCAGTTCGATCAGTCCGTTGACATGCGCTGCAGCATTAGCAGTTGATTTTGTGTAGTTAAGATGGCATTTGGCACAATCTAAGTTAGCTCCGGTTGCAAGGGCATGAATCCTGTGGCTGCCCGTACCGGTTGCATCGGTGGCCATGTCGACATGGCATCCGGCACAGGTGAGGGTTGTAGCGGAGGTCCAGCTGACCGACCGGTAGGTTACGAGAGTGTTGGCTCCAGTAGTCGCATTCTGCACGGTACTGTGGCAGTACGTGTTGGAGCAGGAACCGTATGCCGCACTTCCGGCCGCGAATGTATTGGTTTTAGAGTAGGTTGTGGCTGGCGTTGCAGCTATACCGGTCCAGACCAGGTTGATATTTTTATCTACGTGGATTGTGCCGGCGCCGGTCGGAACGGTTGTGCTGGTGTAGCTTGCTCCATGGCAGACAGAGCAGGAGATGCCGGCGGTCTGGGCATGCTTGGCATGCTTGCCGGTGGCGGCGGCATTGACTGCCGGTCCCATGTTTTGATGGCAGGAACCGCAATTAAGCGCGGCGCCGCCCCAGGCAGCGGTGGTAACAGCGGTGCCTGCGCCGGCTCCAGTGACGGACTGGCCGGTACTGTGACAGTACAGATTGCTGCAGGTACCGAACAGCTGCGCTCCGCTCTTGCTGGGAAGGTAATTTGCGCCGCTGCCGCTGTAGGTACCACTTGCCTCAAGTGTGTTGAGCGGATCTCGCATGTATCCCTCAACCTTCAGGGCCCTTCCGGCGCTGGTGGCGTGGTTAAACGTAGCGCCATGATCAGCATGACACTTTTGACAGTTGCCTGTTCCCGGGAAGTATGCATCGTGACGGGCATGGCTGCCGGCCAGTCCACCGGCTGGAGCAGCTGCGGTTCCAGTCGGAGGGGCGCCGTGACAGGCTGCGCAGTCAGCGGGAGCAACGTAAGCAGCCGAACCCCAGAGCGGAGTCTGTTTTTCAAAGTGACAGCTGGAGTTGGAACAGCGGGCATTGGTCAAATTAGGGATCGAAGTCTGGTTGAAGAAAACGCCTTTGTCATACCTGGCTCGTACTGCAGCGGAAGAATAGCCTTTAAGACTGTAGGCCATACCTATGACATCGTTTTGATGGCCAAAATCGGTGGGTGCGACTGGAGTATGACAGACATTGCAGCTGGCAACGGTCGGTGCAGCCGGCAGATGCTTGGCATGATTGCCAAGAAAAGCGCTTGAGCGGGAACCGAAATGCGGGTTGGCTTTACGGGCGGCATCCCTCGGCGGCATCCCGTGACAGTAGGTTGTACAGGAGTTGAGCACACTGGCGGCCTGGGCTTTGCCGGCGGAGAAAGCTAAAACAAACAGCAGAATAATTAAAAACACCATTCCTGAACAAGTCCCGACAGCATGTGCTCTCTCCATGAACTACTCCTTTTTTCTTGCCAACTGCATTTTTCATATTGAGTCACGGTCCGGACAGTTCGTTATTCTTTAATGGCTTGGATCCCACTTGGGTGTTGCACCATAGTGGCAGCTGATGTTTGAGCAGGTACCTGTAACATGCAGATTTCCATTCAGTCGATTGGATGTGTACCTGACCTGCTTTGCAGCTTCGATTCTCAGCGAGCGCTTGATCGACACATTGATGTTGCTGCCAGGGTTGAATGCGATCGGACTCATCTGGTGATCAGCCGCAGCATGGCAATTGGAGCAGTTGGCAAACCCTTCAGACGGTTTGGCCAGCCTGTTGACGTGGTTATGGATTGTATGCGCTCCGCCGCCGCCAGGATAATTTTCTGTTTTGGCGCTTGACCAGTTGCCGTGTGTTCCGACAAAACCGGCCCTCACCGGAGGATAGCCATGACAGGAGTCACAGCCGCCGCCGGCCGCAATCTCCATCGTGCCGTTAATATGCAGCGCCTTATTGACGAAGATGGTTGCGTAGCTGTTGCCGGCGGGGTTGATGTTTGAATGACAGCTGCAGGTTGTTCCGATTGAGGCGGTGGCAGGAAAACCGGCCGGAATCGTAACAGCCGGATGCCCGGAAGCAGCTGACGGTGGAAAGCCGTGGCAGGTGCCGCAGCCTGCTGCGGATATGGTTGCAGGCAGAAAGGCGACGTTCCAGGTCGGCGTTCTGTTGGTGCCGCTGGTATCGCCGCCGCTCATTTTGGCGCCATGGCAGTAAACATTGCTGCAGGAGCCGGTTGTGACATTGTAGGAGGGGACCAGACCACCGGTAGTGGCCAGAGCGCTCCAGACAAAACCGGTTGAACCGTTCATATGAGCGGCACTGTTCAATGTGACGGCGCCATGGCAGTCGGCACAGCTTAAAGCTCCGGACAAACTGTCAGTGCCAGTGATGTGGGAGGTATGAGCGCCGACCTTGGGATCAGTATTGGCGGTTATCTTGGCCGGGAAGGAGGTACCGTAGAACGGAACAGCGGCCGTAACTGCACCGGCAGCAGCGCTGCTGTGGCATTTACCGCACTGATCGGTGGTTGACCAGAGTGTTCCACCCCATGAAGGAGTTCCCTGGCCATGGCACAAATTGGCGCTGCATGAACCGTAACCCAAACCTGCGGCGAAACTGTTCCCTTTTGAATAGGCTGTATTTGCGGCACTGCCTGTAAATGCCAGGTTGATGGAACCGTTGGCGTGACCGACAGTATCCTTACCCAGGCCGCTGTGGCAGGCTGAGCATGCGATTGCTGCGGTTTGGGCATGAATGGCGTGGCTGCCGGGAGCAGTGGCATCAACCGCCATGTCTTTATGACAGCCGCCGCAGGTAAGCGCTGAACCGCCCCAGGCCGGCTGGCTGTAAACTGGTGCCCCCAAACCACCGCCACCCTGAACAGTGCTGTGGCAATACATGTTGGCGCATTGGCCATAGGCGGCGCTCGGCGCGGCTGTTCCGGTGCTGCCTGTCAGCGCATAGACGCCGGCAGGTGTTTTATATCCGGAAGCACTGCCCAGGGCGGTCAGATCCCACTGAACACTTCCGTTGATATGGGAAATACCGGTGATTGCACCGTGACATGATGAACATGCCAATGCCAGACGTCCGGCAACGCCGGTGCCGGCATGACGGAGATGCCCGCCCGTAGCTGGTGTTGTGGCTGCCGTGACACCGTGGCAGGAACCGCAACCTCCCGAAAAAGATCCGCTGGAACTGTTGTGAAAATGACAGGTATTGCAGACCTTCGGGTCGCTGCTGGTGTGCTCTACAGGATATTTGCCGCCCGGCAACGGCACGGCATGGCATCCCTGACATACTCCTGTGCCCTGATCATTTCTGTATTCGCGCTGGCTGCCTGTGTATCGGAAGAATATCTGGCCGGCTTGTCCGGTGGTTCTGTTAATCACGTTTCTGCGAATCAGGAAGATGTTGGTGCCCTTGCTGGCTGTGGGATCGTTCGGGTCGTACTCCACATGGGCTCCGTGGCAGTCTACGCACTGTATGTCCTGCCCCAGCAGGTTATGGCTTTTCTTGCCGGCATGACAGTTGGTGCAGATATTCGACTTGTCCGGTTGGCCGCTGGCCGTTGCGGCGCCACGCCTGTCGCTGCGCAACAGGAAACCGTCGCCGCTGCTTAGCGAGGCAAAACCGGCGCTGCCGTCAATGGTGCTGCTGCGTGAATCGGTATAATGGACCCCGTGGCAGGTGGAGCAGAGCAGATTGCCGCCGGAAGCGATAAGACGTGCGTTCAGGTCTGAAGACGGGTTGGCGGGATTGGAGTTTACCGGCGGTTTGTTGAGTGCGCCTGTTGCGCTGTTGTAATTGATATTGACAGGATGGCTGCCTTTCAGATGGGTTTGAACATTTCGTGAGCGGTGACAGTCAAGGCAGAGCTGGTCCTGATTATTCGGCACACGGAGAAAAGGTGTGTTTGTGTTGAAATGCTGATTGTGGCAGCGTACGCACGCCAATGAATTCCCGCTGCGCGATCGCAGGTAACTTGTCGTCATGGCCGCCTGAATCGGAGGCAGGGCACCGGCGGCGGGAACGGTATCCGGCCCGTCCCATCGATGCGATGTTTGAAATAATTTTGAGATTCCGGCTGTAGAGTGATTACCGTAAGGGTTTGCGGCATCTGCCAGGGTAATCGGTTTTTTTCCGCCTGCAACGTCGCCGGGGCGGTGACAGCTCTGGCAAACATTATTGTAGCCGGTGCTGCCAAGGGTAAGTTGCCCTGTGTGGCAGGTGGCACATGTTATGCCGGTGGCCACATCATAGTGAGGATAATCAACAGCGCCAACATTGAACGGCAAGCTAAGGGCGTACAAAACTACAGCCAAGGTCACTGCTGCCAATCTATTCATGGTTGGCTCCTGAACATGGAAGACCGTTTCAACTGAAACGTTGAATGTATTGTGACTACCCGCATATTATATCCCTTTTTAAGCTGTCTACCACACCGAAAGCCCGATTACTTTTCTGAGAATCACAAGCGCATCCGACACGTTCATCTGGGAATCGACGGTCGGCTCGTTGTTTACAAGTGGGCCTACATCGCCATTCAGCATCTGCTGGAATGTTGCCGGCGCATCAAGGCCCACAGAGATGCGCAGGGCCTTTAGTGCATCGACGATATCCAGCTTGCCGTCGCTGTTGATGTCTCCGTTGCGGCTGCTGATGCCGGCCGGGGTCAGGGCGTAAATGTTCAGGGTAGTCGGGTCATAGCTGACACCGCTGAGGTCAAGAGTGGAAACGCCGCCGGATACAGATCCGATAAGTACTGGACCGTTCTTGTCCTTGGCAATGAGTATGCCGCCGGTCGAACTTAGTTTGATCGGCGTTGTCGAAGCAACACTAAGCACCGGCACGGTCGGATCGTAGATCAGAGTCCTGGTAGTGCTTGAAACGGCGCCGAAGGGGTCCGCGGCTGTGACGCTGACTGCATAGCTGCCGGGCGCTGCGAACGTTGGCAATGTTATGCTGAAAGCTCCGTTATCGCTGATGCTGGTCTGGACGGCAACACCATTGACGGTGGCGGATATTGAAGCACCCGGGAATGACGTGCCGATGGCGGTGTTGGAAGAACTGGCTGTAGCCATGTCCTGGGCCGGCGTTGTTATGGCAACCGGAAGGAGGCCCTGACCGAACTGTACAGAATCAACGATGGTAGATGATGCGCCGCTGACGGGGTCGGTGGCTTTGACGGCAATCGTATTGATGCCTGGCACCAGTGGCAGTGTGGCTGTCCAGGCGTTACCGGCCAGTGCTACCGGAGCGCTGTTCACGGTAACCAGGCTGCCTGAAGATGCCGTGCCGGAAACTGTGAAGCTGGCTGAACCGCTGACCACGCCACTGGGGCTTGTCATGGTTACCTTCGGAACCAGCGGGTTATAGGTTATGCTGCTTGAGACACTGCCGCTGGCGTTGCCGGCTGCGTCGACTGCGGTGACGGTCACGGCGTTGGAACCGACGGCCAAGACAACAGCCGTGCTGAACAGGCCGTTTTTGACCGCTGTGGTCTGGTTGGCGCCATTCACGCTTACTGTCACACTGGCGGCACTGCTGTCGGCAACCGTACCGGAAATGGACTGTATCGGAGTACTGGTCGAGCTGCCGGTTTGCGGCAGGAAGGTTGTCATAAACGGAGCGATGTTATCCAGGGTGATGTTGACGCTTGTGGCGCTGTCGCTCATGCCGGCATTTTTCGCAATAATCTGAAGGTTATTGACTCCCTGGCTCAACGTGACAAGGCGGTTCCAGGCGGTACCGTTCACCGTGGCATCGGCGCCATTGATGGATACGGTCGCCCCGCTGGAGACGGTGCCGGACAGCATGATGCCGGAGGCGTTGGTAAACACAGGCGCCGGCAGCATGGTCAAGGCCACCGGTGGCAGTCCGCCTGAGGATGGAACTACATTTACACTGACAGAATTGCTGGTGGAGCCGTTCACGCTCGAAGCAACAACGGTAATGACATTAATGCCTGTATTCAGGTTGACAGTGCTGCTCCAGGAGGCGCCGTTAACGGCGGCTGCAACGCCGTTAACCGTAACGGTGGCGCCATTGCTCACTGTACCGCTGATGACGAGTGCTGTCAGGTTGGTGGCCTGCGGTACGCTGTTGATAGTAAGTACCGGCCCGGTCGGTGGAGGAACAGCGACGTTGTCGATCCCGTACATGGTCAGTGCTCCGGCCCCGTTTGCAACTACGAGCCGGTTGTTGAGTGCATCGAACCTGTCGAACATGACATCTCCGGGCGTGACCAGCTTGCCGCCTGAAAGGCCGTAACTGCCGATATAGCAGAGAAAGCCGCCGGTAGCGGCGTCAATGACCTGCACACAGCTCTGATATGAATCGACTACGTAGATTCGGCTCAGTGTATTTCCATCTTTGGTGTATTCGAAGGCGATGCCTTGGGGTGAGGTGAATTTGAGCGGGCCGGCACCAAATGAACCGATACTGCTTAGATAAATCCCTGTGGTGGAGTAGAATTTAACCTGACCGGCCAGTGAGTCGACAACAGCCAGTTGATTGGAAACTCTTTCATAGCTGATGCCGGTTGGCCGCAGGAGCTGGCCAGCTGCCCCAAAGCTGTTGGCCGGCTTGCCCGCAGCAGCCACACCGGTGTTGACAGGAGCATAAGCGGAGTTGAAAACCTGAACACAATTATTCAGGCTGTCTGTCACGTATATATCACCGACGCTGCTGACGGCAATTCCATTGGCAGCTGTAAAGGTTCCGAAACGGGACAGAAGAGCGCCGCTATTCTTGTCGATAACAGCCACGGATGTGCCCTGGCATACCAGCAGGTCACCATTCTGGGCAATGGCTATTCCGAAATCTTTTTTCAGGGTGGGAACTTTTTGCAGTAAGTTGCCGGCCTGATTGTACTTGAGGATTCCGCCGCCTCGCGGATCGCTTACATAAATGTTGCCGGACGAATCGGCAGCAAGTCTGACAGGGGTGCTGATACCATTTGTGATAGTTGGAAGATTACTGACCTGGGGGGCGTTCGCTCCTAGGGCAGTATTGGAAAAGGAGGTTACCGCAAGGAAGAGGTATATTACCAGTCTAAGAATGGGGGTTGTTTTTCTACAGAGATCCATGATGATCTTCCTCCACACAAAAAAAGCGGGTTGTCGTAATATCGGAAGATATTTCGGCAACCCGGCTGTCTCGGTGAGACCCTGTAGGCTTTCCGCCCCATTCTCGCGAATGGTTGAGTATTGTCGTGTACCTGTATTTTACTTTAATGAGACGATAAATGAAAAGCTTCTTGTTTGTCAACCGTTTTTGTCGGGTATTCTAAACAAATAGATCTTGTCAGTTTTATCTGCTGTTACAGATCGTGCATCCGATTGCAAACACTCGACATTCGAGTCTTCTACAAACAATAAAAAAGGGTTGCCCAATATCGGTTGATATTTCGGCAACCCGGCTGTCTCTGTGAGACCCTGTGGGCTTTCCGCCCCATTCTCACGAATGGTTGAGTATTATCGTATATCTGTTTTCTACTTTAGCGAAAGGTTATCTAAAACTCTTCTTGTTTGTCAATAGTTTTTATCGGGTATATTTATGGCAACAAGAACCCGACAAGCAACGCCCCGCCGGAATCCCTGCGGGGCGTTTCGTGTTTTCAAACTGCTACATATTCATTACTACCAGGTTCTGACTCCTGACGGGTTATCGTGACAAGATGCCGTACATTGATTGGTTGCAGGATTCCAAGTAGTTATGCCTTGTATTGGCGCACTCACGATCCGTATTTGGGCTTCCGTGCTCCTGTTCCCGCCAGACCAGCCGTGGCTGGGACTGGTATTTGTGATGGAATGACAGATAGCACAAGTGAAAAGCTGATGATCGCTAACGCTGTGATCCCCAAGCCGGTTAGGGAAACCGGCACCATTGGGTAGGCCAGCGAGTTCTGCAGCTGCACCGTCATTCGCTGCGCTGCCGTGACAGTCGGAACAGCGGGGAGAAGTGGTTGGACTGTTGTTCAGATGACAGGCGCGGCAGTTGGGCGCTACACCACTGACAACTGGATAGGGGCTGCCGGCAGCGTCTGGAGGGTGACAACCCGCACTTCTGCAGCCTGTGCCGTTGGAAGCAGTTCTGTGCGCCGAACCGGGATTAGGGAAGCCATGCGACGATGATGCTTCGATAGATCCGTTAACGTGCAGCGCAGGGCTGCCAAATCCGGTACCGGCTGCATTTACGTGACTATGGCAGCCAATGCAGTCCGTAGCCAATCTGCCTGTATGCACAGCCGATAACGGCGGGTAACCGTGACATTGGGCACAATAGCCGGAACCGGAACTGCCTGGTGCACCAATAACAGATGTGGCCGGGAATGCCCCCCCCCATACCGGTGCTGTTCTAGGAGGACTATTCTGAGTAATAATCGTTGTATTTCCACCGTGGCACCAGGTGGTTGCACATGATGTTGCATTAGTTGATTGCGACCTGGCCAACGTGCCGAAAACAAGTTGATTGGGCTGAGCGGATGAAGCTTTGAGTCGGGCACGGTTGAGATGATCAACCGTACCTAGGCCCAGGCCTGAGTGGCACTGGTCACATTGTGTATTTGCCGCCACATTGAGTGCATTGTGTTTGGCGTGCGATCCGGCAATGTTGGGATAGCTGGCACCATTGGGCGGGTTGGTATGGCATGAAACACAGTTGTTTGGATTTGCCTGCGGATCGAGCAGGTGACAGTTCTGGCAACCCGGCGGCTTGGTTGCATTTGCGGGGATCTGGTGGCATCCCAGACAGTAACCGAAGTTGCCGCGGGCAGTTGCATTGTGATTGTTGTAGGGAACGGCATGCGGCACAACACCCGGGCCGCTGGGGTGACAGAATCTTGTCTGACCGGCGCCGTTAGCAAACGAAAGACTGAAACAGCTCGGAGCTCCCACTTGCGGAGCAGTGCGCCCCTGTGTCACATCATGGCAGATCACACAGGCAACGGCCCTGTTGCCAGCGGTGCGGTGCGAGTAGGTTCCACTGCCCTGCCAGTCGGTTGGATGTGCCTTGGCAAATGTGTGGCAACTGGAACAGGCGATGGTTTTTGTGCCGTCAGCCAGTGTCACCCCATTAAATGCAGTTGTACCCGGTGTCCCGTGGCAGGCCTGACAGATTGACAAATCTTTTTTGGCCTCTCCACCATGGAGAGTCGCTGGAATGGTCGCTGAAGGAGCATACGGAATCTGGTGGAAATGACACAAGGTATTGTTGAAGCAACCGGCTGCCCCTGAAGACGGGAAAGGAGGCTTGATAGTGGAATTGTTGCCGGCGGTGTGGCAGATGGAACAGGTTGCCACATTGGCAGCATCGGTGGTTGTGTGGGTAGAACCGCCCGTCCTGGAGAACCAGGGTTTTCTTGCATGTGGTGCATTAACACCGCTGCCGTGGCAGCCGGCACTGTTCATACAACTTACAGCCGTACCGTTGTTGAAGTTTACACCGTGACATGCCTGGCACGACGAGAACCCGGTTGAAGCAGTGGGGGCTTTTTTGGCTTCGGCTCCATGCTGCGCTGGTACACTCCAGCCAACATCATGACCGGTTGCGCCATGACAAAGGGTGTTGTTGAAACAGCCGGTCAAACCGGTCTTGTCGCCAGCCCTCGGAACACGAGTCGAGTTGGCGCCTCCCGTATGGCACACGGCACATTGGCCGGCGTTGCTGGTATTGGCTGAAGCATGTGAAGCGCCGCCAGCTGTGGATCTCCACGGCCTGGCCGGGTGAGGAGCGGCAACATTGGCGCCGTGACAGCCGGCGGTATTCAAACATGACTGTTCGGCAGCCCCCCCGTCATACCTGACACCATGACATTGGGTACAGGCACTGAAACCATTATCTCCGCCAGATAACGACTTGGCGACAGCACCATGCACTGACGGAGCTGCCCATCCGACAGCATGGCCTTCCACTCCGTGGCAAAGCGTATTATTAAAGCAGCCGGGACCCGCTCCGGCTGGCGGTGCGACAGACGGTTTTCGCGATGAGTTGGCCCCGCCGGTGTGGCAGACCGCGCAGGCGCCGGCATTAGTTGCATCAGATGATGTATGCGTACGTCCGCCGATATTTGATAGCCACGGTTTAGGCGAATGAGCCGCCAAGACTCCGGCGCCGTGACAGCCTGCATTATTCAGGCAGGATACCTTTACGATGCCGCCGGAAAAATCAGAGCCGTGACATTTTTGGCAAGGTTCCATGCCGTTATTACCATTTAACAAAGCCTTGGCCGCTGCTCCATGTGCATCAGGCAAAGCCCAACCGGACGGATGTCCCGGCCCGTCAGGGTGGCAGTTTATACCGCTGCGTGATGCACTGAAACAGCTCACATTGCTGATTCCGCCGGCCAGATCTTTTCCGTGGCATTCGTAGCAGGAGCTCGGCCCATCGATATATTTTGCGGGGTGTGCTCCACCATTACCCGCAGCAGCCCAACCTGAAGGATGTTTGCCGGCAGAGTCAAGCACCACTCCCTTGTCATTGCCCTTACTGCATGACCAGAGACCGGTACACAAGAGAATCAATATTACAAAATGAATCCGTTTCATATCATCCCCCCTCTTAGTGGTGGCAGCCTATGCAGCGTTCGTTATTGCCTCTTCCGTGGCAGCGGTAACAACTGGCCGGATCAAGTTTTCCTTCGATTTTGTGCAGTGTCATGAAGTTGCCGCGATGCGGCATTTCACGATCAGGACGGTAGCCGTACCTGGTGGAAGGTTTCATTTCGACTTTATTGGTATGACAGTCACTGCAGAAGGAAGCCTTATGGCAGACGGAACAGAGCTTATCATCCGAGGCTGCATAGAAACGGTGGTTTTTCACAAATGCACCGGAATGGCTGAAAGCTGCATAGGGCTTCATGGTACCCTTTTGCTGATCTTCATGACACTCGGAACAGTTGACTTGCTGGCCGACAGCCAGCGCCTCGGGATGCGAAGCCGGCAGGCTGGAAATGGTTTTCATCTGCGCACAGGCTGCCAGTATCAAGAACAATCCAGCCAATGCCAGGACGGGGAGCGACATTTTTAACAGTTTCATTTTTTCCCTCCTTTACCGTCGAAAGTCGTATTGTAGGTCAGTCGCAAAAGCCCCTTCATGTCTTCGATAAATTCGGGATTCCTGCCATAGCTGATATCACCGGAGAGAGCCAGGGCAGGGGTAATGTGATATCCCAGGGAGAGGGTGCCCTCCCAGGCGATCTTCTCTCCATATATCTTTTCCTTAAAGAAGTAGCCCAGCGCATCTACTGCCGCAAAGTAGTTCTTTGTGTCGTACATGGCATAGCCGCGTACTTCGTGGTAGGAGGCGGAAGGAATTGTGCTGATGGCGAAGTTTTTACCGGCGCGGAGATAGTGATAACCGATACCGCCGCGAACAGAGTTGTCCCGGAACTTTAAGCGGGCATCGACACCGAAACGGTCAGCGTTGCCAATTTCACGTGTGTAGTGTTTGTAGTCAGCTGAAAGCTCGATATTCTTGGTGATTTCATAAGATGCGCGGCCGCCTAATGACCGGGATTTATCCGCGGGATTAAGAGCCGCCGCCGAAAACATTGTCCAGGCATAAAGATAGCTGCGTTCGCGATGTTCGTTGAACTCAGCACTCAATATCAAATGCTGGATCGGCTTGATGTTGACAAGGTAGGTATGCTCGGCAATTCCTTTGGTTTCAGGGTTGTAGCTGGTATGCCCCATGATTTCAAACGACTTATGTGGGTTCAGCCATACATCACCGCCCAGCAGCCGGTGGTTGCCGCTGGTGTGACTGGCAAGCGCCGGGGCCTTGCCTTCGTACAGGCCTGACACGCCAAGTTCCAGCATCCCCTTATAGCGGTAATTTGCCCGCCCTCCGTAGATATAGTCGCCCTTGCCGTCACTGTTCTCACCGTACAGGTGTTTGGTGTGTACAGTTGCGCCGCCGAAAGCCGACAGGCCAAAGCCAAGCGGCAGTTCGGTTCGTGCGCTGACGCCATCCAGCTGCTCGTTTACGATGCCCTCCCGGACAAAGAAACGGCCAGCGCGCACATCCGCGTTGGCCTCCTTGAAGCGGTACTGCAGGTAGCCGTAGGTAAAGCTGCCACCCAGGCTGTCGTTATTGTAGCTTTTGTCCCCCAGGTCGGCTCGACCCCAGCCATAGACATGCAGGGACAGGTTGCCGTCGGCCAGCTTGTCAACATCCAGACCCAGAAACTGGGTAGCCGGAAGCAGGGTCTGCTTTTTTGCGCCCGTAATATCACGGCTTTCGATTCTGAGGATGGTGGTGGAGTCAACGGAAATGTCCGCCGCTGTAGCAGCGAGCGGAAAGGCGGCAAGTGAAGCGGAGCAGATCAAACGGCAGCAAATCTCTTTCATGGTTTGGCTCCTATTTTGAGATGGGAAAGCCGATTGGAAAACTTTATAACTATATTTTTAAAAAAGCAATAATAAGATCTGTAGTATCCTTTATGTCTCCTTAATGAAACAATAAATGCCGGGCAGCGCCCGGCATTTATTGCAAATAGCATTATACTGCGTCGGTCAGACGCTTGTGCTTGTAGCTCAGGCGGTTCAATGCATGGATATATGCCTTGGCCGAGGCAACAATAATGTCTGTCGATGCCCCTTTTCCGACAACCGAGTAGTTACCCTCAATCACCCTGACAGTAACTTCTCCCTGGGCATCGGTCCCGCCCGTGATCGAACCGACATTGTACTGTGTCAGCTTGGCCTTTGATTTGGTAAGCTTCTTGATAGCCTTGAAGGCCGAATCCACCGGGCCGTCGCCCAGCTCGGCAGTTCTCACGGAGACACCGTTGATTTCCATTTGAACTGTGGCCGTGGCAACCGCAAAAGATCCGCAGGTAACTGTAATATGTTCCAGTTTGTAGTGGTCTTCTTCGCGGGATTCTTCAGATACAATTGCATCAAGATCTTCGTCAAACACCTCTTTCTTGAGATCTGCCAGCTCCTTGAAACGATCAAAAGCACGATTGAGCTTCGTATCATCAAGGTCGTGCCCAAGCTCCTCAAGACGCTTCTTGAAAGCATGGCGACCGGAGTGCTTGCCGAGCACAAGGGCGCTGGAAAGAAGACCGACTGACTCGGGAGTCATAATCTCATAGGTACTCTTCTCCATCAGCATACCGTGCTGATGAATGCCCGCCTCGTGGGCAAAGGCATTGGCTCCTACCACCGATTTGTTGGGCTGCACCGCAATGCCGGTGACAGTTGTCAAAAGGCGACTGGCTGGCGTGAGATACTCGGTCACGACATTTGTTGCAAACGGCAGTATGTCGCGGCGGGTTTTCAAAATCATGACAAATTCTTCCAGCGAGCAGTTTCCGGCCCGCTCGCCGATTCCGTTGATAGTACATTCTACCTGGCCAGCACCGGCCTGAATCGCAGCGATGGAGTTGGCAACGGACAGTCCCAGATCGTTATGGCAATGTACCGAGATAATCGCCTTTTCAATATTGGGCACGTTATCCTTCAGGTATTTTATGATGTTGAAGTATTCAAAAGGAATAGTGTAACCGACTGTATCCGGGATATTGACCGTTGTAGCACCGGCGTCAATAACAGCTTCTACTACCTCAGCCAGGAACGGCAAGCGGGTACGTACAGCATCTTCGCATGAGAACTCGACATTGGGTGTATATGAAGCAGCCCTTTTGACGGCCTTGACAGCCGATGCCAGTACCTTGCCTGGCTCCATCTGAAGTTTGTACTTCATGTGAATGTCGGATGTGGCTATAAATGTGTGTATGCGGCCCTTATCTCCGGCATATTTCAGTGCCTCCCAGGCACGGTCAATATCTTTTTCGCTGGAACGGCACAGTCCTGCGATTTCAGGCCCCTTTATAACCTGAGCGATCTTCTTCACAGCTTCAAAATCGCCATCCGAAGCAATCGGAAAACCGGCCTCAATCACATCCACATTCAGTTTCTGCAGCTGTTTTGCTATACGCAGTTTTTCCTCGATGTTCATGCTGTTGCCGGGAGCCTGCTCCCCGTCCCTCAACGTCGTATCAAAGATCCTGATAATCTTTCGGTCATCCTTTTTGGGTTGCTGCGCCTTTGCCATCTGGTACACTCCTTTCAATGTGCTGCGATTAATTGAGACTACCATATAATCCGTTTAATGCATCCTGCCCATAAAAAAACAGCCTCTGCCCCATATTTGGGGCAGAGGCTGTTGAGCCTTCCGCGGTACCACCCAATTCGCCTGCAGATAAATCTGTCAGGCCTTAGTTAATCCCTTAACGCAGGTTCACGGCTCCGACTACATATCACCGAAGCAGCTCCAAGGCGAGTTCACCAACATGCTTACCGGTTCGCACCAACCACCGGCTCTCTGAAAAGCATTAAATCGGTTACTACTCCTCTTCATAGCCATTAAAATTTATAGTATATTGAAAAACAACTCACAGAAAGTCAAGATGTTTAATTGCGCGTGGTCAACTTTACGGTGGAAAACGCATTGGTTTACAGGAATTTGACTGTTAATAAAGTTGATAACATTACGTTCATGCCGTACAATGACCGAATATTTTTTAGGGGGTTATCGTGAGTAATATTCTGCTGATCACCGATGTAGCGCGCCTTCGAAATGTTTTTGGCCGCCTTGCAGATGACAGCACAGTTCACCTGAAAATTGTCAACAACCTCGAAAATGGCGGCGAGGAAATTGCTGACAATAAACCGGACTTCGTTTTTGTCCAAACGTATTTGTCCGGGTTATCTGCTGAAATACTGATTATGCATCTCAAAAAGCAACTGGGTGACAACCTCTCCCATTTTATTTTACTGGCAGCCCCAAACCAGGTTAACGACTCAATACTTGCTCCTTTTCAGGGCTGGCTGGACACATCACTGGAGGATGACCAGCTTCTGAGCAGCTTACGAACTCAGCTTCATTTGCTCTCATCAAATGAGAGCAAAAGCAAAGGTGAGATTTTTGCATTGCAGCAGCTTTCCTCTGTTGACCAGCCAGTCAATACCCAATCTGCAAATGTCGAGGCAAACGCTCAGGTTCCGGCAGCAAATAACACAGTGCCTCCTGAACCGGTTACAGCCGCTAAAGCAGAATCCCCATCAGATACTGCAGTCAAAACAATCAATGAAGACATTCCCCAAGATAAAGGGAACTCTTATCCGCCACGTGCACGACTGTCAGTATATTCCGAATTCAACAGTTCGTTTGACAATGCAGTAACAAGCACCCCCGAACCGGAATCAGTCGAACAATCTGCATCGGCACAACATGACAGCTGGCTCTCTGAAAATATGGAAACCTTCAAAACTGCTCCGCCACGTTCCAAACGTCTGACTTTTTTGATGTGGCTTACACCGGTTGTGATTGTAGTAATCGTGTTGACGATACTTCAGCATCGAGTGTCGCAACAGGCAACATCTTTACCTTCCACAAAATCCGGGTCTGCGCCTAACCCGGAAAAGAACCCGGCAGCCGTTTTTACAAGTCAGTCATCCGCTGCTCTATTGAAACCATTATTGAAGCCAATGTCGTCTGGCAGAATTATTCAGCCTAATATGGCAGTCGATCCCTCCGCACAGACTAACGACAAGGCCGTAATAATGGCAATAACTGAAAATCGCGAACAGAAAAGAAACGGCGGCAGCTCCACCATTATAGCACGCCCCGCCAGACTGCCTGACTTTATCCCCCATGAGAATATTGACAAGACATATTCTGTTTCAAATCCGGGGTGGGAACGGTACACTTCCAAAGAAGCCGAATACCGCGTTTATCGTGAAAAAGCCAATATCAAAGCGATTCAGGTTATCGCATTGGGAGACACAACGATTTCCAATGCATTTCTAAACAACGTTTACAATCATCTGGACAAAACCGCCATTTTCATACCCGAGTCTACAGAAACCAAAGAAGGCTACAAAATAGAGCGGGGTCATATTGCTGACAATCTCAAGGTTGTATATTACCGTGACGAAAAAGATCGTAAAATGCGCGCTTTCGTATTGACCTGGATGTAGCTGATTTAAAGTCCGAACAGTAATGTGACATCTGTCAGCTTTTCCGCACTTTGCAAACAAGCCGCTTTGTCTAAACAAAAAGACCCCTCAGAAATCTGCGGGGTCTTGATTTTGAAACGGATTCAAAGAGAAATCCATTGAGCTAATAGTATATCACTGGGCTGAAAGCTTCAAATAACACTCCGCTTTATACAAACTCGCATCAGCCGCCATGGGTGAACCGGGATTGTCAGTCAGATAACGGTCAAATAGCTCCAGAGCTGCACGATAATCATCCTGCCTGTAGGCCTTGACGGCTTTTTCAAAAAGCTGTTGACCTGCTACTGGGCTGACACTTGCTATTGGAGCTGCTGCTTCAACCTTTTTCTGCGTCGGAGCGGCAGCCTTTTCCAGTTTGTGTTCCAGCTGCGAATCGGCAATAGCGGATTTTTTTACAGCAGTATCCGCAGATTTGCTGCTCTGAACACGCTGCTTCGCTTTGCCCCCATCCAGTTTTTTCAACTCACCTATGGACAGCTCGGTTGGTGATTGACCGCTTTTCACTGTGCCGGCATTTACAGAATGCTTTTTACTCCGTTGCTTCGCTGTTTTGACAGAAACCTTTTTTGAGGGCTTGTCCGACTGCTTGAGCGTTTTTCCGCGCCGGCTTTTTGCCGGTGTGGACGTTTCTGGAACATCACCATTAGGTAATGGAATCTTTAGCGTGTCACCGGTGTATATCAGGTTTGGATCTTTAATGTTATTGAACAACAGAATTTGCGGATAATAGATGCCATGACCGCTGAACTTCCTGGAGATTCCGGACAGTGTATCCCCGTTTTTAACCGGAACCTCTTTTACCAGGATTCCGTCACCCGATTCCCTCTTTGCTTCCGGAGAAACAGGCTTGGGTTCGTAGAGATAATATTGCTGACCCCATGCCGGCAGAGCCAGAGAACAGAGCAATAATGCAACTGCTGTACGGCGCACATGTAGTGTCATGTCAGTACCTGTTCCCCAATTGGTCTTCATAAGTCAGGATGTTTTTAACCTGAATGCTGGTTCCCACACCTGTGCCCGATTTAACTCTGAAAGACACTTTTATGCTGCGTTTTTCAGCTGCTCCCATCTCTTTGAAACGCCATATGATGTTTCCGTTACTGATGGTGCTGTTGGCTGGGTCGGCAGCTACGAGCTCCAACTCTTCCGGCCAGGCACTCTGCAGCTCTACTACTCTGGCCAGGTTTGACCCTTTGTTTGTTATTGCAAGATCAAATGAAGTTACCTCACCAGGCTTTAATCTGCCATCTCGTCCTGCCATAGTCATCTGCAGAACCGGGCGGGAATAAACCAGTTGAGTCGAGCCTGAGGCCGAACTGGCAGTATCACCTTCCGAATTGAAAGTCAGCAGGACGCTTCCTTCGCTTCCGTCACCGGCGCTTCTGGGTGTCTTGATTTCCACAACGATACTGGCCTCTTCTCTCGGAGCCAGGGGACCTATCTCAGTAATCACCGGCTCACTGGCCTGCCGGATAGCATCACGATTTGTGTCATGGAAGACAACAGCATCCTGCGTTCCCTTTAATATTGATGCTATCCTGAATTTTTCGCGAACGTTACCGTTGTTGGTTACGACAAACGGTACGGATATGGTCTGCCCCGGAATAACCATGATGCGTTCAGAACCGGTACGTACATGAATAGCCCGACGCGGCTGAACATAAGCCATATTTGAAACAAATGCCGCAGTAGTGCTGAGCTGGTTATTTATCAGTTCCGCCCTGGTTGCCAGTTCCTGTCCTGCCAGAGAGTCATCTTTCAGCTGGAAAGCGACGCTCAGTTCGCGACTTTCCCCGGAATTGATCTGCAAACCGTCAAACACAAGCGCTGATTTCATCTCCTGCTTGAATCCTGCAGTTGCGTAATCGACGGGCTCAAGTTGCGGTGGGAAACTAAGTCTGAAAGTAACATCCTTGGCAGCTGTAGAACCGACATTCAACAACGCTATGCGGTAGATAATTTTTTCGCCGGGCAAAGGCTGTGTCTTGTCCGCTTTAAGCACGGCTCTCAGCAAAGGTGCCGAGGCGATCATTCGAATTTCTCGCGATTGACTGGCTTCTGCCATCAATCGCGATGCAGCTTTGACAGGATGGACTATTCGCAGCCCGTCGATACTGACCGCAGGTATCACGAGACTTATTACGCCTTTAAATGTTTCTCCCTGAGCCAGTTCCGGAGTCTGGTTTATCACAGCGTCAGGTGCGGAAACTGCCGAGAAACGGGCCTTGAATTCGGTCGGGAAAGCCGATTCAAGATAGAAGGCATCGTTACCGTTGCCACGATTTGTTATTTCAAATGGAACATTTACCCGTTGAGCGACATGGAATGCCTCGGGACGTGCCAGGAGGTTAAACTCAAAGCCGGCATACTGAGCAACTTCCAGTCTCAATATCTGGGCATTTTCTGGTATCGGCTCAACGGCTGCGACTTGAGGCAGTGCGACAGCCAAACCGAGTTCGCGAAGCTTGGCCGCTGCGGATGCCGCTGCGGTACTCCCCGGATATTTGTCAATTATGGATTTGTATTGAGCGATGGCCTTTTCACGGAGCAACTTCTTCTCGGAACGCACCTTTTCCTCTGCGGCCCTCTGTGACGCAAGGAGCTGTTCTTCCTTATCCTTGACAGCCGCCAAACGCTCCAGCTCCTTTTTCTCCGCAGAAGCCTTTGCTTCTGCCTGCTTGATTGCGGCGACACGGGCAGATTCTGCTGCTGCAAGTCGTGCGTTTTCAGCCTGGGCTGCAGCAACGCGGGCCTGCTCGGCCTTGGCAAGTGCCAGACGTTCCTGTTCCTTTTTTTCGGAAGCGGCCTTATCCTCTGCCAGCTTGAGTGAGGCAATCCGGGCAGATTCTACCGCTGCTGCTGCCACGGCAAGCCTTGCCTCTTCCTCCTTCAAAGCAGTAATACGCTTTTTTTCCATTTCTGCTTTGGCGGTCTGCTCAGCAGATATGCGTTCCTGATCAGCTTTCAAAACAGCAAGACGTTCCTGCTCCTTTTTTTCGGCAGCAGCCTGAGCAGCCCTCCGGGCCTCTTCAGCCTTTACAGTGGCTATTCGTTCCTTATCTGACTGGAGTTTTGTGATCTGTTCGGCAGCGATGCGTTCCTGCTCAGCCTTTGCTGCAGCAAGGCGTTCTTGCTCCATCTTCTCGGCGGCGGCTTTTTCCTCGGACAGTCTGAGTGCAGCAACGCGTGCGGCTTCAGCAGTTGCCACTGCAAGTCTGGCTTCTTCAGCTTTAAGAGCTGCAATGCGATCATTTTCAGCCTTGAGTCTGGCACTCTGTTCAGCAGCTATACGATCCTGTTCGGCTTTTGCGGCCGCCAGACGTTCCTGCTCTATCTTCTCTGCGGCAGCCTTTTCCTCGGCCTGCTTGAGCTCGGCGACGCGTGCGGATTCTGCAGCGGCAGCTGCAGCAAGGCGATCCTGATCAGCCTTGAGTTTGGTGCTTTGTTCGGAAGCTTTGCGATCCTGATCAGCTTTTACTGCAGCAAGACGTTCCTGCTCCTTCTTCTCGGCGGCGGCACGCTTTGCTTCTGCCTTTTCCGCAGCCAGACGTTCCTGAGCGGTCTTTGCTTTCTGGGCAGCCTGAGAACCATCCGGCAGCTTCTCGCCTTTTTCATAGCGGGCAGTTAAAGTCAGAAGTTCTTCCTCAACTGTGCCTTTTAACGGATTGTCTGGATATTCTTTTGAAAACTGGGAAAGGTAACGTGCTGCAGCATTCTGGTTGCCGGCTTTGAAGTAGGATCGGGAAAGCCAGAACAGCGCCATGTCCCGAAGAGGCGTGTCCGGGTATTTTTGCAGAACCTCGTTCATCTTTACGATGGCCGATGCATAATCTTTTTGCTGGTACGCATTAAAACCGGCGATAAACACCTGAGAATCTTCTGATTCCTGACTGAATGCAGGGGGGATTGCAAGAGATGAAATTATGACAAATACGACAAGAAGTCGAAGTAGTGTGTTACGGCATAATTTCAATGAAATCACGGTAGTTGACCTCTTCTGGCCGGCAACGCAGTTAGACGGCGCACGGAGAGCTAGATATACCCACAGGTAAAATGCTTTTTAAATAGCACCTCTACATGACCTTGTCAACGAAAGAAGCGCGCAGGAAACCGTTATCCGACGCGCTTCAGATGGAATTTTACAAGTGCGGACCACTACCCCGCAACATTGTATCAGCGGATACTGTCCTCAGGATAAGCGCCGATATTGTGGATTGAAATATCCGCTCCGGCGAATTCCTCTTCCTGTCCCATTCTTATTCCAACGGTCTTGGCGAGAATGCCATATACAATAAATCCGCTTGCGAGAGCAAAAATGATCGCCGCCAGACTGCCGGCAAGCTGTGAAACAAAACTTACGCCGCCGATGCCTCCGAGAAATTTCTGGCCGAAAATGCCGGCTGCAATACCGCCCCAGGATCCGATCACGCCGTGCAGCGGCCAGACTCCCAGCACATCATCGATTTTCAGTTTTTCCTGCTCATAGTGAAAACCGTAGACAAAGATTATCGAAGCGATGCATCCGACCGCAAAAGCTGCCAGCGGATGCATGATGTCACTGCCGGCACAGACCGCAATCAAGCCGGCCAGGGCACCGTTATGCACAAAACCGGGGTCGTTCCTGCCGGCCACCAGCGCCGCCAGTACACCACCCACCATTGCCATCAGCGAGTTGACCGCCACCAGACCGGATATTTTCTCAATATTCCCGGCGCTCATGACATTGAATCCGAACCAGCCTATCGCCAGAATCCACGATCCCAGAGCCAGAAAGGGAATATTGCTGATCGGCAGAGGATGGGATTTTCCGCGAACATAGCGTCCCATGCGCGGCCCCAGGATCAGCACAGCCGGCAGAGCGATCCAGCCGCCGATGGAATGGACAACCACCGAACCGGCATAATCATGAAACTCGGCGCCGCCGATCGACTTGAAAATACTTTGAAGGTATGAGGAATTCTGTCCCCAGATCAGGGACTCGAACAACGGATAGGACACACCGGCAAAAATTGCTCCGGCGACCACCTGCGGCCAGAACTTGGCGCGCTCGGCTATGCCGCCCGAAATAATGGCCGGAATACAGGCTGCAAAACAGAGCAGAAAGAAAAAGCGGACCAGGTCATACCCCTGAGCCTTGTTGATCAATTCGCCGGCAGGCTTTAAAAAGGATATGCCGTATGCGATCGGGAAGCCGATCACAAAATAAACAACCGTCGAAACAGACCAGTCGGTAAGAATCTTGACAAAAGCGTTCACCTGATTCTTCTTGCGTACCGTGCCGACTTCCAGAAAAGCAAATCCGGCATGCATCGCAAATACCATTACCGCACCCAACATAAGAAAAAGTACATCAGCACTGCTCTTCAGGCCTGTCATCATTGACATGGTCTCCATTCAGCTTACCCCCATTGGTGTCTGTATGCCCGTCGTTGGGCAGATTCACGAACAGCAATAACCCAGCCAAAACCATAACACACTGATTTAAAATGATAGTTGTCTTTGATCACACCCGGGCAATGCCGCTTAATTAATCACACTGCCTACATTTCCGGCAGCACCTATCCAAACAAGCCTCTTCCCATTACAGCTCCGAACAAGTAGGATTACATGATTATGAGCCTGGAAGACAAAATACAACAACTGCCGTCATCGCCCGGCGTCTACCTGATGCGCGACGCCGATGGGACGATAATCTATATCGGCAAGGCACGCAGCCTGAGACAGCGAGTCCGCTCCTATTTCAGCACTTCTAGTGATTCGCGCTATCACATCAGATTTTTGATGGCCAGGGTCACAGACATTGATGTGCTGCTGACCGACACCGAAAAGGAAGCCCTGCTGCTGGAGAACACCCTGATCAAGCAGCATCATCCCCGCTACAACCTGGACCTCAAGGATGATAAAACCTACTTTTCGCTGCGACTGGACCCGCGAGAGGAATTTCCCCGCTTTACACTGGTTCGCAAGATGCCGCGAGACGGCGCCCGCTATTTCGGACCCTACGCTTCAGCCTCCGCCGCCCGCGAAGTTCTGCGCCAAATAATCCGCATCTTTCCCCTGCGCCACTACCCGCTGGCGGCCTGCATGGCCCGCAAGCGCCCCTGCCTGTATCACCAGATCGGCCAGTGCAGCGCCCCCTGCCAGGGCTTGATCACGAAAAATGATTATCTGGCCCTGGTGGAAGGTGCCATGCTGTTTCTGGAGGGGAAAGGTCGGCAACTGGTGGCCGAATTCAAACGTCGCATGACGGAAGCCGCCGAAGGAATGTTATACGAAGAGGCCGCCCGCTGGCGCAACCTGTTGCGCTCGATTCAGGTCACGGTGGAGAAGCAGAAGGTCGTACTGCGAGGCGGCGACAGCGATGTGGTCGGCTTTCACCGGCAGGGAAGCCGCATCGAACTGGCGATTCTTTTCATCCGCGGCGGAGTGTTGTCCGGCAGCCGCCTGTTCAGCCTGGGGTGGGAACTGGATGACACGGCCGGAATTTCGGCCTTCCTGCATCAGTATTACACCGCCGAAGTATTTATCCCTAGAGAGATTTTTCTGCCGCTGCAGATTGAGGATGTCGCCGCGCTGGTCGAACTGCTGGAAGAACTGAAAGGAAGCAAAGTTTCGATCACATGCCCTCAGCGCGGAACCAAGCGGGAGCTGGTCGAACTGGCTTGCAAAAACGCCGAATCCGCCGTTCGGGAGCGCGACGCAACTGCGGCATCCGTAGCTGCTATTCTCACTGAATTGCGCCAGCGTCTTCAATTGACACGCCAGCCGACACGCATCGAATGCTACGACATATCCACTATTCAGGGACGCTTCTCAGTCGGCAGCGGCGTAACATTCAGCGATGGAAAACCTGACAAAAACAATTACCGGCGCTACCGCATCCGCAGCGTTGAAGGGCAGGATGACTTTGCCATGCTGCGTGAAGTTTTTTCGCGACGCTTCCGGGATGACAGCATCGAAAAGAGCGGACTGCCCGATCTGGTGGTGGTGGACGGCGGCATCGGCCAACTGAACGCCGCGCAAGAGATTATCAACGAACTGGGACTGGCCGGAAGTTTCGACCTGGTATCGCTGGCCAAAAGCCGCACGGCGAGTAATGCTGCTGCCGACAACGTCCTGAAAAGCGATGAACGCGTCTTTCTGCCGGGCAGGAAAAACCCGGTCGTACTGCGCCAGAACTCTGCTCCACTGCTGCTTCTGGCCGCCATCCGCAACGAGGCCCACCGCTTTGCGATCGAGTACCACCGCACGCTGCGCGGCAAAGAAGGAATCGCCTCCGGCATAGATGCTATTCCCGGCATCGGTCCCAAGCGCCGCACCGCCCTGCTCAAAGCGTTCGGCAGTTTGCAGCGCATCAAAGAAGCCGGTGTTGAGGAAATAGCTGAAGTTGATGGAATAAACCGGACAACGGCTGAGAAATTGTATAAAAGGCTGCATTATGAATGAGCATAACCGACCATTCAAACTGTTGACAATCCTGGGCCCCACCGCCTCCGGCAAAACCCGACTGGCCGTGGCCCTGGCGGAAAAACTTGGCGGCGAGATCATTTCCGCCGACTCTCGCCAGGTGTTTCGTGGCATGGACATCGGCAGCGGCAAGGATCTGCACGAATACGGCCGGATACCCTACCACCTGATCAACATCCTCGACGCTGGAGAAGAGTTCAGCGTTTTCGCCTTTCAGCGCCTGTTCCTGGCAGCCTGTCAGGACATATCCGCCCGCGGCCGCCTGCCGATCCTGTGCGGCGGCAGCGGCCTGTACCTGGATGCCGCCCTGCGCGGCTACCGCTTGGCGGAAGTCCCGCCGGACGAGCAACTGCGGGCCGAACTGGATCTCAAGAGCGATCAGGAACTGTGTCAAATATTAAACTCTCTCAAGCCGGAACAGCATAACAAGACCGACCTGCTGGATCGTCAACGCACGATCCGGGCGATAGAGATCGCCAGTCACGAGTCATTCGATCAGGACACAGAAGAGCCATATCCGGATCTTCGACCGCTGGTGATCGGTATCCGCCTGGAGCGGGGAGAGATGAGGCGGCGCATCACCGAGCGTCTGCGACATCGTCTGGAAAACGGTATGATCGAAGAGGTGCAAAGCCTGCACGACAGCGGGATTGCCTGGGAGCGCCTGGATTACTACGGTCTTGAATACCGCTATGTGGGTGCTTTTCTGCGGGGAGATCTGAATCGCAATGACATGTTCCAGAAGTTGAACAGCGCCATCCATGACTTTGCTAAACGCCAAGGCAACTGGTTCCGCAAAATGGAACGGCATGGCATTGCAATACAGTGGGTGGACGGAGCCGGCGATCCGTCGGGAGAGGCGTTGGATATAATTGCAGCGTGCAGCGGAGATGAATCAGGTGGTGTTTCGGGCTGATAATGGTGTATGGTTCCAGGCTGATCTATCAATAACAATGAAAACTTCAGATATGGTGGTTGCCGCTTGAAAATGGAACGCAACAAAACTGCCCGACCGACTCCCGCTCCCGATCTATCAGACATCGATCCGGTTCGCGAAGGTGTGATTGTCGCCCATCACGGTGTCGCGGTCGAGGTAAAATTCGAAAGCGGCCAACGCAGAATGGTGCGGGTTAAGCGCAATTCCGGACATGTGGTTGGAGACAGTGTGGTGGTTACCGGCGGTGTACTGCAGCGGATGCCCCGCAGGACGGAGCTGCGGCGCAGTGATGCACGGGGCGGCGTCCACCTGGTTGCTGCAAACCTGGATGTACTCGGTATCGTGATTGCGCACCAGTCACCGGCCGGATTCATCGACCGGGCCATTGTTGCCGCGCGGGTAGCGGAACTGCAGCCTTTCGTGGTGGTCAACAAGTGCGATCTGGCCGACACTTCGGAGCTGCTCTACCTGCTGAACAATATTTATGCGGGATCGGTTCCGGTCTTTGCCGTCAGTGCCGCTGACCGGACCGGCATCCAGCCGCTTGTGGAGTTCATGAGCCAAGGGCACCGCGGTGTTTTTGTCGGCAGCAGCGGAGTCGGCAAGAGTTCGCTTTTGAACGTGCTCTGCCCGGAGATTGATCTCAAGGTGCGGGAGGTCAGCGACTACAAGAATCAGGGCAGACACACAACTACCGTCTCAACACTGCACCCCCTCTCGGGAGGTGGCGAACTGGTCGATACACCCGGTTTTCGCGACTTCGGCCTGGTGGACATCACGGCGGAGGAATTGGCGCAACATTTCCCCGGTTTTGAAGAGCATGGCGATGCTGCCTGCCGTTTCCGCAACTGCCGGCATCGCACGGAGCCGGGATGCGCCGTCATCAGGCTGGTTGAAGAGGGCAGCATCCCGCAGGATCGTTATGCAACCTACCTGGTACTTCTGGGTGAAGTCGAAACCGGGCAGTCCGAGGCCCGCAGCAAGGATTGGCGCTGAAGATTAGCCGCCTGTCTGAATATGGCTTCAGGCCGCCTTCGGCAGAACAAAATCACTCCCGGCGTACTGAATCGCACCCGGATCGGTTGCGCGGGGCGGCGACACGGCATGCACTCCGCCGCAGGCCGGGCAGCTCTGTACAAAAGTTTCCAGAACAAACGGTGTACCGCACTGCTGACAATTATGATCAAGACCGCCGTTCGGTAATGCCGATACCGCCACCGAACCTCCATGGGCATTCAGCACAAACTCCACAAGTGCCCGACCGGAAGCAAAAGGTCCAACCCCGGGTGTTTTGGATGATCCGCAATCACACATAATTTCCTCCAAAGTTTTTTCGTTAAAAGATTCGTAAATTTAACCGATTACTGCTCACGGTATTATGACCTGAGTCAAATATTGGCATTTTTGTAATATTTTCAAGAAAGCAGAACAGACCCGAACTATGAACAAGACGCTCCTTCTTCAACTGATAATTTCCCAACTGACCCAAGACCTGGCAGTTCTTTCGCAGGCCGCCAAGACAGCTCACGAAGCGTCGACCCACGAGGAAAACATTCCGGACAACAAGTATGAAACCCTGGCGCTGGAAGCCTCCTATGTCGCACAGGGCCAGGCCAATCGGGCCCAGGAGATCAAACAGGCCCTGGATGCGTACAAACAGCTGTCGCTGCAGCATTTCGACCATGACTCGGCCATACGCCTGTCGGCCCTGGTCACCATTGAAAGCGGGGACGGCAGCAGCAGAACCGTATTTATCGGCCCACTGGAGGGGGGATTGAAAATAACCGCCGGCGCAACTGATATTCTGGTTATTACCCCGCTTTCACCGCTCGGCATGGATTTGATCGGAAAAACTGTCGGCGACATGATAAATAGCGGGGCAGGCGTCGGCCGCAAGGAGTTCGAAATTACTGAAGTCAGCTGACACAGGAATAAATGGTTCAAGGTTTACAGAAATTTTATGACACCGTGAAAGGCAGATCAGCATGGCACAACCCTGGAAAACAATTGAAAGCATCTCCACCGAAGAAGGAGTTCTTGAGCTGCGCCAACGGGGCGAAAAAGACTTCCTGATCATGATCGGCACCCAGGTACTGATGAACAGCATGGCCAACCGCTCGGAAATAGTGCTTGGCCAGCAGGGATGCGGGTTACTGAAAAACAGCACAACTCCCAGGGTATTGATAGGCGGACTCGGCATGGGTTTCACGCTCCGGGCGGTACTGGACAGCCTGCCCGGCACCGCCAGGGTCTTTGTGGCCGAACTGAATCCGGTAGTTGCCGAATGGTGTCGTGGTCCGCTCGCGGCAATCACCGGAAGTGCAGTCAGTGATCCGCGTGTAAGCGTTGAGATCGGCGACGTGTCCCAACTGATCCGTAAAACCGCCGTCAGCGGCGGAGAGAACCGCTTCGACGCGATAGTGCTTGATCTGTACCGCGGACCGCACGCAAAAACACACCCGGTAAACGACCCGCTATACGGCAGTCGCGCCATTGAAAACTGCAGAGGTGCGCTCAAACCCGGCGGGCAGCTGGCTGTCTGGGGAGAAAATTATGACGACGGATTTGTCAAGCGGCTGCAAAAGGCCGGATTCTCGGTAATTACCGAACGGCCCGGCCGTGGCGGACTCCGCCACGCGGTCTTTCTTGCCCGACTGGAGTCAGCCCCTGAAACAGCCGGGAAGACACGCCGAGACAAGCAAACACAATAATTACATTCATATCAGCATGTTGGAACCACAAAATTATTTTGCCGAGCATCATTGAAATACTATTTTTTTTGTTATAATTAATAGCTTGACACTCTTCACTGATAGCTGATATGGTCGATTAAATTCGAGATAGTCTCTCGGGTAAAAAAAGAGAAGAATCAGGAGAAGTAAGCACATGGTAAACGGAACAGTTAAATGGTTCAACGACAGCAAGGGTTTTGGATTTCTTGAGCAGGAAGGTGGCGAGGATGTATTTTGCCACTTCTCCGCTATCGCAGGCGACGGCTTCAAATCCCTTGCAGAAGGTGATAGCGTAACTTTTGAAGTAACAAAGGGTCCGAAAGGGCTTCAGGCCGCAAACGTACAACGCATCTAACAATTAAGTTTAATGCACAAAAAAAGCCCCGGACATGTTCGGGGCTTTTTTTGTGCCTGATCACAGCATCCTGTAATAAAATGAGTCTTCAGTATATTCTGAAGACCCGTTTCATTACCCAGTTCAGAGCAGTACGCGACTATTCAAAAGTCTTTCTCAAAAGATGAGCCAGAAGCGCAATCAACAGCATTGCAGATACAGCCACCGCCCCGGCTATCTTCCGTTTCTGGCTTGTTTCATCCCACTTCGCAAGCACATCCTGGATTTTACTCAAGCCGGACTGTATCCGGGCAGATTCTTTTTTGACCGTTTCAACATTCACATTATGAAATAGCGAATGGAAACTGTTGCGCAGCGCGAACAACTCTTTTTCCAGCTTTTCGGTGTCGCTGCCGACCTTTTTAAATGAGTTGATGCGGAACTCGGCGGCCACAATCCTGGCTTCTGTTTCCTGCATCGCATCCTTTATCGTGCGGGCCCTGTCATAACTGTGGCAACGACTGCAGTTTTTATCATTGATAAGCTCCAGTGAAGCCTTAAGAACCTGGTGATTGCCGTGGCAGGTGACACAGGTCGGCCCGCCTTTCCCCAGAGAGCGGCCGTGGGCGCTGTCCAGATAATCCTTCATCACGCCCACATGGCAGCGGCCGCAAAAGGCCGGAATATCCGGCTCCTTGGGCGCTCCCAGGAAACCGCGCTGCGGGCTCATGGCCATGGCGGCATCCTTCGGATCGCCACCATGGCAGCTGTTGCAGGCGATGCCGTTTTCGGCATGTATGCTGCCGCGCCACAGTTTTACCGGCTGACTGTACTTTTCAGGCAGACCGGAATGGCACTGAATGCAGACGATCTCGGCCGACTCCTGTGCAAAGCAGGTTTGTTGAAGCGGGTAAACAACCAAAACCGCTAGGATCAGCATAAACAGGCGAACATAACTTGTCATAACAGTATCCCGGTATCTCATGAGAAGTGCCCCCAGATGCTCAGTCCGATCCAGAGCAGCAGCCCCCCGATGGAGCAGGCCATGAACAGCGGCCTTTTAAGCGGATGCCGTTCCCGTCCGCGGTCAATGAAAGGGAGCAGTGCCAGAAAGGTCATGGCGGCGCCCTGCAGAGACAGGCCGATCAATTCGTTCGGGAATATTTTGAGGGTCTGGTAATTGGCCAGAAAATACCACTCCGGCTTGATGTGGGACGGGGTCACAAAAGGATTGGCCGGAATGAAGGCATCCCTGGGAAAGAACAGATAGGGGTCGAAGAACAGCACCGCCAGGAAACAGGCCATATAGATTGCGATTGCCCTCAAATCTTCCAGGGCGAAGTCGGGAAAAAACGGAATACCACCCGGGTGGTCCTCGTAATGATAGCTGTCTCCCTGCATCGGATTGACGGTTTCACTCTGCCCGAAAGGCGGTGTCGAGACACCGGTCCGTTTCAGCAAAAACAGGTGGGCACCGATCAAAGCAGCGATGCCGGCCGGAATGACCGCCACATGCAGGGCGAAGAAACGGCCCAGGGTCGAGGGCCCGACCAGCACACCTCCACGCAGAAATTCCACCAGGTATGGACCGATTACCGGTATCGCGTTGGCGCTGTTGGTGGCCACTGTGGTGGCCCAGAAGGAAAGCTGGCTCCAGGGGAGCAGGTAGCCGGTCAAGGAGATGCCCTGTACCATGCTGAACAGTATGAAACCGGTCAGCCAGTTCAACTCGCGCGGACGCTTGTAGCTTCCCATGAATAAAACCGAAAGCATGTGCAGCAGCAGCGCCAGCACCATCATATTGGAGCCGACGGCGTGGCACATGCGGATCAGCCAGCCGAAGGGCACTTCATTCATAATGTAGCTGACGCTTTTAAATGCCTTGTCAGCATCCGGCACGTAATAGATCAGAAGCAGAATGCCGCTCAACACCTGCAGGGCAAAGGCGAAAAGCAGGACACTTCCCAGCGAGTACCATGAGTTGATGTTGCGCGGCAGCAGATAGCCGGTCAGCTCTTTTTGCAGTATTTCACGGACGCCGATACGCAGATCAATCCAGTCAACAACCTTTTTCAGCAATGTCATGCATCCTCCCCCCAGACAAGTCAGTTCATCCTACGGTGATATTTCCGCCAGCCACACTGAAGGGAATTTTGGGCAGCGGCCTGGGAGGCGGGCCGGCGGTGACGATGCCGTCGGCACTGTAATGTCCGGCGTGACATGGGCAGAGAAAATCCTGCTTGTCCTTCTGCCACTGAACAATGCATCCCAGATGGGTGCAGACCGCCGAAAAAGCCACCAGACTGCCGTCCCGCTTTCGCACCAGAACCGCCGATGACCCTGCGTACTCGAAGAACTTTGCTTCGCCTTCCGGAATATCCTTTTCAGGTATGACAATCTTCCCGACTGCTTCTTTGCCGGAACGGGGCGCCAGATAACGGAACAGGGGCCAGCCTACCGCTGCAGCTGAAATCGCACCGAGTCCTGCAAGGCATAAACCCAGGAAAGTTCTCCTGCCGCTGTTGTCCATATTTCCTCCGGAACGCATGTTGATGGTAAACTATAATCTTTATCTTAGAAAATGCAAACAATCTGGCTGCTTATTATGCCCTTCCCGCCAGTTTATCCACGAGTCCGGAGCTGCGCACTGTCCTGCGCTTGACGGACTGGCTGATAATATCCGGGTTTCCCCATATTTCAACCTGATTCCTGGCACGGGTGACTGCCGTATAGAGCAGTTCGCGGCTGAGCGCTTCAGACATGCGATCCGGCAGGATCAGCAGCAGCCTGTCGAACTCGCTCCCCTGGCTTTTGTGAACGGTCAGCGCGAAAGCGGTTTCGTGTGCCGGGAGACGCAGCGGCGAAAGATGACGCAGACCGCTTTCCGGATCGCTGAACCAGACCGCAGGCCGGCCTTCGTTTTCCATGACAACACCGGTATCACCGTTAAAGAGACCCAGATCATAGTTGTTGCCGGAAACCATGACCGGCCTGTGCCGATAAAACCGTTCATCTTCTCTGATCTTCAGACCCAGGGCCGCTTCGCAGAGCCTGTTCAGATTCGACACCCCGTAGATCCCCGAGCGCAGCGGCGACAACACCCTGAAACGGTCCAGCTCCGCCAGCGCCGCTTCCGGCCCTGCTGTCTGGAGATATGAAGTATATCCGGCTCCGGCAGCCGCACTGAAGGCAGGCTCAAAAGAATCTCCAGACGGCAGCGGACGCCAGATGACGTCAGGATGGCGGCCTGAAGTCAGCAGCTCCATGGCGGCGTTATCTTCTCCGGCATTGATCAGGCGACTAAGAATCCCGATACCGCTGTCACCACCGAAACGGTAGCTTTTGGTCAGCTGGATGACGGAGGGAGCGTTTTCAGATCTGTCAACAGAACCGGAACAGATGTCCGCCAGTACCGCCCCTGCCTCGACCGAGGCCAGCTGGTCGCGGTCACCTAAAAGAATGACTCGGGTCTGATCGTGCAGCGCTTCCAGAAGATGTGCCATCAGCGGCAGATCGACCATGGAGGCTTCGTCCACCACCAGTAGATCGCAGGGGAGCGGGTTTTTACGGTTATGGCGAAAGCCGGTGCCGCCCGCCCTGACACCCAGCAGGCGGTGAATCGTGCTGACCTCGTTCGGCATTCTGCTCCTGACCTCATCAGGGAGGCCAAGCTTATCGACGGCCTGCATGATTGATTGCCTCAGGCGCATGGCGGCCTTGCCGGTCGGCGCTGCCAGTGCAATCCTCGGCTGGTGTTCACCTGCCAGTTCAATAGTCAAGGCCAGAATGCGGGCTACTGTGGCGGTCTTGCCGGTGCCGGGGCCGCCGGATACTGTCAGGAAACCTCTGGTCAGCGCCATCCGGGCCGCATCACGCTGCAGGTCGGGCTGGCCGTCAACGACCGGAAAATACCGTTCCAGACAATTCTCCAAATCATCAGCGTCAACCGGTAGCAGGCGGCTGCGTGACAGGATTGCCCAGGCCGTCAAGCGTTCATACTCCCAGGATCGATGCAAATAAAGCCTTCCGGCCCCATCCATCACCAAAGGGGTGTAATCACCAGGACTGCCGATGGTTTCGCATGGCAGCAGCGCTGTTCTCCAGGTTTCACAGTCGGGTGGCTGCAATGGTCTGGACGGGTGACCGAAGGGTGTTGTCATGTTCAACCCCACGGCCGTCTTCATATCCAGGCAGGTGTGTCCGCGTCCGACGGCATTGCTGGTCAGGGCGGCCGCCGTCCAGAGCAGTTCGCAACTGTTTTTGTCAATGCGGGTTATGAAATCGGCAAAATGGACATCCAGGCTGGATAGTTGAATCGTTTCACTCATCTCGGAATTTCTTCATTGTTACCGGCTGACCCGCCTTGCATGTCGCCGCTGAAAATAGTCATGCGGTTCTTGCCGCTGCGTTTGCTGACGTACATGGCCTCGTCGGCGCTGGCCATGACCGTGCGCACATCTTCACCGTCCTCTGGATAGCCGGCCAGTCCGGCCGAAAGTGTCGTGGTGATGGAAGTCCCTTCGAAATCAAAGGGGGTGGAGGCCATGCCGTTGACGATGCGTTCCACGGCACTGACCACATCCTGCTTGGCGGTCTCGTTAAACATGATCACGAATTCGTCACCGCCGTAACGGGCACAGATATCCGAGCTGCGGACATTTTCAATGATCATCTGGGCCACCTTCTGGATCAGCAGCGTTCCGGCCAGATGACCATGTAGGTCGTTGACCTTTTTGAGGTTGTCGGCATCGATCATACAGATCGAAAAGGGCCTGACATAGCGCCTGGCCAGTTTTTCCTGAATATCCGACAGCAGCATAAAATTGCGCATATTGTTGATGCCGGTGACTTCATCGGTCAAAGACAGACGCTCCACCTCCTGGCGGGCTGATTCGCTCTCCCCTGCCAGCATGGCACCCAGATGGGCGATCAGCATAAAGGGAAATATCTCCAGAATGTGTGTGAGGTTATAGTTGATTTCCCGGATATCCACCGACGCCAGCAGAACATAGGAAGTTACCGCCAATCCTGCCATGAAGTAGGTTACACGCCGCCCCTGGGTCAGGGCGGTGGCCATCAGAACCAGGTAGATCAGCGACATGAACGGACTGGTTATTCTGCCGGTGTACCAGCACACCGCCACGATAAATGCCAGAAAAACCATCAGATCGACGAAAATTTTAAACGGGCTGTACTTCCGGGACAAAACACCGTAGCGCGCATTGAGATTGTAGAAAAACAGCAGGACCGAAAAACCGGCCAGAAAAAACAGACTGGAATTTTCGGGAGGGAGCAGCTTGATATCCAGTGCCACCAGCGCGATCAGCAGCCAGGAGATATTACCCATGATGCGGTCGTAGCCCTTGTAGCGCTGCTGATGGTTCTGGCCCTTTTCGAACTGGAGAATGTCTTTCATTATATGCTCCTTCGAATCCTTTTATCCCGCGCTTCTCAGGGTTATGAAGGCCACTGCCGCATAGCGGGCCAGCTTGCCGGAGGCCACCAGCAGTGAAAACAGGCCGAAATTGATCCGCAGCATGCCGCCCGCCAGACAGAGCGGATCGCCGATAACCGGCAGCCAGGAAAAGAGCAGCGAAAAGGATCCGTAGCGGCGGTAATAATCGTGGGCCCGCTGCTGCTGGTCCAGGGAAACCCTAAGTACACGCTCAATCAGCCATCTGCCGCCCCACAATCCGATCAGGTAGGTGACTACCGCCCCCAGGTAATTCCCTAAAGTGGCGACAGCGACCGATGACAGCGGATCGTATCCGCCGGCCAGCATCATCACCAGCAGCCACTCCGAACCCAGCGGTATCAGGGTTGAGGCCAGAAAGCTGAGACAGAACAGAGTAACGTAGCCCGGTTGGTTGAGCCAGTCGTGCAGCATGACAGTATAAGTCAGAAATGTATTGTCAAAATGGACCAAGCGGCTACAATACTCCCGGCATTCAAGTTCCGATTGCGTTTCACATTGTAGCGATAAATTCAGTTTCAGCAAGGGGGGAAGCATGCAGAAGGGAAAACCGGCTAAAAAATATTCTCAGGCAGGGCGGCTGCACTCGATTATCCGGCTTCTTGAAACCAGGCAGGGACTGACGCTGGATGAACTGGCCGAAGAGTGCTGCGTAGATCGGCGCACGATTCACCGTGATTTGAATGCGGTGGAGGAAGCCGGTTACACCCTCACCTCCGGATGGGTGGAAGGAAAGAAGGTTTACAGCTTTCTGACTAAATCACGCAATATCCCTCCGATCACATTTACGCTGCAGCAGTTGATGTCACTTTATCTTCTGCGCTCGCTGGGAGCGCATCTGGCCGGCACCCCCTTTATGGCCGAGATTGACGACCTGTTCCGTGCAGTCAATTCGGTACTTCCCGACCGCTATGCAGCGCATCTGGAACGGATTGCGCGGGTATCGCTGCCGCTTTTGAACGGTGCCCGGGATTACTCCCGAGCATCTGCATATCTGCAGGAATTGCAGAGGGCGCTGCTGCACCAGTACAGCATACGTCTCGGATACACCAAAAAGGGCAAGGGCGAGGCCGATCAGTACCAGGTTGACCCCTATACACTGGTATTCCACAAGGGCGGCATCTATCTGCTGGGGAAAGCCCACAATCGCGGTGCCATGCGCCTCTTCGCCCTGGAGCGGATCTGCGGGGTGGAGGTCACCCGCCAACGCTTCGAAATTCCTGACGGATATCAGCCGGAAGAACATTTCAAAAGCTCGTTCGGCCTGGTCAATGACAATCCGATGAAAGTCCGTGTGCGATTTTCCGCTGAGGTGGCCCATACCGTCCGGGAGCGGATCTGGGCGCCGGATCAGAAGTTCAGCAGTGACAGCGAAAGGCGGATGACGATTGAATTCGAGGCCTCCGGCCTGATGGAACTGGTGTCGTGGATACTTTCCTACGGCATGCACGCCGAGGTGCTGGAACCTGCGGAACTGCGCAAGGAAGTCAAACGGCAGATCCGGGAGATGCGCGAGTTTTACCGCAGCAAGGACAGGGAAAACGACAAGCCGGAGAAGAAGAGTAAACGGGCTCAGACCCGGTAGGCTTATTTTCCCCTATGACAGCGCTCTGCAAAGGTTAAAGAATGCAAGACTCCTCATTATTATCCAGACCTACTGCTGCCGCAGGCAGTCGCCGTACCGGTGACGAAGCCCTGGCACGGGCCTGCTGTCGATGCCTGTTTGCCTTTGCCGCGACATTTTATTTACTGTTAATGCCGTTCAACGCCCCGGCAGTCGAAACAACCGTAACGGAATGGCCAACGGTCATCGTCGCCGGCGATGACAATTACCCCCCCTATGAATACCTGGATGCCAACGGCAATCCGACCGGCTTCAACGTGGAACTGACCCGTGCGATTGCCGAGGTGATGGGTATGGATGTCAAAATCCGCCTCGGTCCCTGGGGAGACATGCGCAAGGCCCTCAATAATGGTGAAGTGGATATCCTGCAGGGCATGACCTTTGCCGAGGACCGGGTCAGGGAGGTTGACTTCTCGCCGCCCCATGCCATCGTTTACCAGTCAATCTGGACCAGAAAAGGGGAAGAGCTCAGCTCGCTAAAGGATCTGCGCGGCAAGGAAGTCATAGTCATGCGGCAGAGCGCCATGCACGACTTTCTTCTGAAAAACAATCTCGATGCCGCCTACGTCCTGGTCGATTCCCTGCCCGAAGCACTGCAGTTGCTGGCCTCCGGCCGCCACGACGCCGCCCTGGTGGCCAAACTGCCCGGCCAGCATCTGGTCAGGGAGTTGAAGCTGACCAATGTGGCCCCCCAGGCCAGGCCGTTGATGGCCCAGAAATACGGCTATGCCGTCAAGAAGGGGAACATCGAGCTCCTTGACCGCTTCAGCGAGGGACTGGCCATCCTCAAACGCAACGGCCAGTTCCAGGCTATCCAGCACAAATGGCTGGGAGTGCTGGAACCGCCGCGAATACCATGGGAACGGATCATACGCTACGGCGCCATGGTGATAGTACCGCTGCTGCTTATTCTGGTCGGGACCGTGGTTTGGTCGCGCACCCTGCAGAAGCGGGTCAACCAGCGCACCCGGGAGCTGGCACAGGAGATAACCGAGAAGGAAAGCGCCCTGGAGGATCTGCGCCTGCATCAGGACAAACTGGTCCAGGCAGACAAACTGGCCTCGCTCGGCACGCTGCTGTCGGGGGTGGCACACGAGATCAACAATCCCAACGGCCTGATCATGCTCAACATGCCGCGCTTCATCGAAGCCTTCCAGGCCGCCCGACCGATTCTGGAGGCCCACTACCTCGAACATGGCGACTTCATGTTCGGCTGCCTGAAATACTCGCGCATGCGCGAGGAACTGCCGCTGATGCTGGAGGAAACCTTTAACGGCGCCCGCCAGATCAGACGCATCGTCGACGATCTCAAAGGCTTTGCCCGCCGGGACGACACCGGCAGTACCGGCACGTTCGACCTGAATGAGGCCGTACGTACGGCAGTAAGACTGGTGGATAACACCCTCCGGCAGGCAACCATGCGGTTGTCACTCAACTATGCCGACCAGCTCCCCACCATCCGCGGCAATGCCCAGCGCATCGAACAGGTGGTGGTCAACCTGCTGCTGAACGCCTGCCAGGCACTGGAGGACAACGACAAACGCATCGTCGTGACCACTTTCTGTAATGATCAGGATCAGGTCCTGCTGACGGTTGAGGACGAGGGGTGCGGAATCTCGGCCGAACATCTGCCGCAGCTGATGGATCCCTTCTTCACCACCAAGCGGGAGAGCGGCGGGACCGGCCTCGGCCTGTGGGTTTCGGCCGGGATCGTCAAGGAACATGGCGGCGCCCTGACATTCGCCCCGGCCGCTATAAAAGGGACGATCGTAACCCTGAATCTTCCCGCTGCAAAGGAGAACAGCTAGATTATGAACGAAACTCTTGTTCCATCATTCGGACTGCTGCTGGTGGATGACGAAGCACCATGGTTGCGCAGCCTGGGCATGACACTGGAAGGCCCCGGCGGTTTCACCAACATCTCCACCTGTCAGGACAGCCGCGAGGTGCCGGCGCTGCTTGCCAGGCAGGAGATCGGGGTGGTGCTGCTGGATCTGACCATGCCGCATCTGTCTGGAGAGGATCTGCTGACCCTCATCATGGAGCAGTATCCGGAGGTTTCGGTGATCGTGCTGTCCGGCATGAACCAGCTGGAAACGGCTGTGCGCTGCATGCGGCTGGGGGCCTTCGACTATCTGGTGAAGACCGTCGATGAGGAACGTATCCTGGATGCTGTGCGCCGAGCCGTCATGGTGCAGGAGCTGCGGCGGGAGAACCGCGAAATGCGCAGCCGTCTGCTGGACGACCGCCTGGAACATCCCGAAGCCTTCAGCGCGATCGTTACCGGGAACAAGACGCTCCGTTCGATCTTCAAATACATCGAGGCCGTGGCAACCAGCAGCCAGCCGATTCTGATCACCGGCGAAAGCGGGGTCGGCAAGGAACTGATCGCCCGGGCCGTTCATTCCCTGAGTCGCGCCGCCGGGCCGCTGATAGCCGTAAATGTGGCTGGACTGGACGACAACATCTTCGCCGACACCCTCTTCGGTCATCTGCGCGGCGCCTTCACAGGAGCCGACGAGGCCCGGCGGGGCATGATCGAACAGGCCGCCGAAGGCACTCTTTTTCTGGACGAGATCGGCGACCTGAGCCTGGCCTCCCAGGTCAAGCTGCTGCGTCTGCTCCAGGAAGGGGAATATTATCCGCTGGGGAGTGACACCCCCCGGCGCATACGGGCCCGCATTGTCGTCGCCACCCACTGTGATCTGGCCGCCAGGCAGCGTGCACAGCAGTTCCGCAGCGATCTGTATTACCGTCTAAGAGCCCACCACGTTCATATCCCGCCGCTGCGCGAGCGCAAGGACGACCTGCCGCTGCTGCTGGACCATTTCATGGATCAAGCCTGCCGGGAGTTCGGCAAGAAACGGCCGACCTACACCAAAGAACTGCTGACCCTGCTGGCCAACTACACCTTTCCCGGCAACCTGCGCGAGCTTAAGTCGATGGTCTATGATGCCGTCAGCGCGCACACTTCAAAAATGCTCTCGATGAATACCTTCATACAGGCCATGGGGATCAAGGGGGAAGAAATGCAGACGGAGGGCGGAAATCCGGACGGCGGTTATAACCCTTTCACTGCCTGCGAAGAGCTGCCGTCCCTGGGCACAGCCATTGACCTGCTGCTGTCGGAGACCATGCGGCGCAGTGAAAACAACCAGACCATTGCCGCCCGTATGCTGGGAATCTCCCAGCCGGCCCTCAGCAAACGCTTGAAGCTGCGCTCGAAGTGAGAGACCAGCGGGAGTAATCACGACAACCGGATTCGGTAACAGCAGCATTGAAGAAGTACCTGCTTTTGTACCCCCGAACAACGATACCAGGCTGCATTCAAACGATCGGATTACAGGCCTGTCCGGCGGCTTTCAGGTTATTTTCCGGATTGTATCAGAGATACTTTTCAACAATCAAATTTCATGATACAAAACTATTACTTAGTAATCCGGACAATTTGGGAGAGATCATGAATAAAGCAAATCTGATTCACAGCTACGAACTGCTTGACAGCATCAGCGCAGCCTGCATGGAAATCAGGCAGGCCCTTACAGAACACCTTGAGACCACCGCAAATGTTCAATATCGAGCGGACATTGAGAAAGATCTGGTGACTCTTGAGAACCTGAAACACATATTATCAGCAGTCAAAGAGGACATTGAAACAGAAAGGGCCGGAGCAAGCACGGAGCTGCTTCTGAGAATTGCTGCAAATGACTTCAAAAACAAACTGGCCCAGATCCCGGAGAAAAAGGCCCTGCGCAATGAAATCATAAAATCTCTCAATGAAGTGCACCGTGATGTCCTGCGGACTAAAACAGGTAATTGAAATTAGCGATTACGGGGACCGAAACAGATGGCAAGGTCCGCTTGAAATCAGGTTCATGGGCCTCCCGCCCGGCAATGTTCAAATTTATATCCGACCCCATATAAGGAGTGGATGAACTCCGTATCCGGCTTGACACCTGCCAGCTTCTTACGCAGCTTCTTGATATGGCTGTCGATGGTTCGATCGCTGACAATACGCTGGTCAGGATAGATATGATCCATGAGCTGTTGACGCCCGTAGATATGCCCCGGATTTGCGGACAAAAAGTACAGCAGTTTGAATTCAACGGCCGTCAACTCAAGTTCCTGTCCGTCAAGAGCCGCCCGGTATTGTGATTCATCCAGGACCAGGCCATCAACAATCTCCGGTTCGCTACCAACACTCCTCCGCAATACGGCTTTGACCCTGGCTACTACTTCGCGGGGGCTGAAAGGTTTGCAGATATAATCATCGGCTCCCAGTTCCAGCCCGAGCAGCCGGTCAATTTCCTCGACTCTGGCGGTCGTCATAATTATCGGAACCTGAGAGAACAGACGAATCTCCTTGCAGATATCCAGCCCACCTTTTCCCGGAAGCATCAGATCCAGCAGAATCAGCGCCGGTTTATGTTCCTGAACCCACGGAATCACCGCCGTCCCATCCCCGATGCTGTGCGTTTCAAAACCGGCCTGATGCAGATAATCGGCAACAACCCGCGCCAGCTTTTCCTCGTCTTCCACAATCAGTATCGTTCCGCTCATGCCCCCTCCCCCGGCAGTTCCACCTTGATCCAGACCCCTCCAAACGGTGATGCTTTTGCGCTGATGCTGCCATGATGGGCTTCAACGATATTGCGGCAGATGGTCAATCCCAGTCCGGCGCCGCCGGTGGAGCGATTTCGGGAGGATTCCACCCGGTAGAGCCTCTCGAACAATTTATTCAACTCCTCCACTGAAACGCCTGGCGCTGAATCCTGAAAATCAACCGTAACAAGCTGGCCGTTTTGCTGCTGCGTTATCAGCAGCCGACCGCCCTGGTCGGTGTATTTATGGGCATTGTCAAGCAGGTTGGAAAATAGCTGATGCAGCCGTTCCGGGTCGCCAAAAATGTCTGCAGTACCCTTAGCAGGAAGAACCAGCTCAAGCGAAATCCCCTTCGAGACAAACATGGGGCGGTAGGCTTCCACCGTCTCCTGCAATACATCTCCAAGATCAAGTTCGGTTTTTCGATAGGTCAGAGCCCCCACATCCGACAGGGAAACCTGATAAAGATCCTCCACCAGACGAGTGAGGCGCAGGACTTCGCCATGCAGCGAATTATACGTATCCGCGCCAGGCTGACGAATACCGTCCTGCAGCGCTTCAATCTCGCCCCGCAGAATCGCCAGCGGGGTCCGCAGTTCGTGTGAAATATCAGCAACCCACTGGCGACGGGTCAGCTCGCTCTTTTCCAGAGTCAGGGCCAGCGAATTGAAATCGTTGGCCAGCTGCCCCAGCTCGTCATGTGATTTGACCGGCACCCGGACATTGGAAGTTCCGGCCGCCAACTGGTGGGTCGCCTTCGTCAGCAGACTGAGCGGCTGCGTCATGCGCCTGGCCAGTATCAGCGACAAAATGCCCGCCACCAGCACAACAACTCCCGCCACCAAAGCAAATGCCAGCTTCTGCTCTTTCAGAAAGCGTAGCTGCGGCGCATCTGAAATGTTTGTGCGCGGCAGCAGCCCAAGATACCCAACCACCTTGCCCTGATATTTCAGGGGAGTTGCCGCGTTGTCGGCCGGTACCTCCACATGGCTTATCAGCACCCCCCGTTCGGCATCCAGCAAGAACAGGCGCTGGTTAAAGTGACGCACCATACGGGGCGGCAATGGATTGTCCGGATTTTTATCGGAATGTTGCGGCGGCGGGCCATCCTCTATTCTCTCTTCACGCGGCGGGCTTGATTCCGGCAGGGATGCCACAATCAGACTCCGCCACTGTCCCGGATTTTGACGAAGGGAATCCCAACTCTGCTCTTTATGGTAATACTCCTCCAGTATGCCGGCCAGACGCGATATTCCGGTTTTTTCGACCGAATTGACATACTTCAGAAAGCCTTTGCCGAGGCTCCAGTGCATGATCAGGGCCGAGCTGACTACCGCCAGTCCGGCTGCCGCCAGAATCACCAGAAACAGTTTGTGGGTAACACCGAGTTTCATAACCATGCCTCCTGTCTCTGTTTTTACCACAGGTTGATATCCGGGAGACATGCACAATCCGGCCCGGATAGCATTTCCTTATTATTTACACATTTCATCCATATTTCCTCCGTATTTGACTGGTATTTCTATTCTTACCTTAACAGCGGAATCAAACTTCAAACCGGTCCATTTGCGACATCCTCGGTAAAATGTGCGATGTCATTCACCGCGTTGCGGCACCTCCCCGCAACGCGGATTTTTAAGATGACCCCGATCAGAACCGAATCATCGGAAAGGAGTTTTTGGAAATCCGGCTGCATGTTTTACACAACCCGGCTTTGCGAAAGGAATGGCATCAATGACCACAGCATCATCTTGCATCCGCATACTCTGCATACTTTTGCCACTCTTGATGACCGGCTGCGTTGTCGGTCCCGACTACCGCACACCAAAGCTTTCAGTACCTGACGCCTGGCACTCCGATGTCAAAAACGACTCGAAAGCAACAACCCTGGAACCGGGTCGTCTCGACCGGTGGTGGCAGACTCTCAATGATCCGCTCCTTTCCCGACTGGTGGCGGAAGCCGCAGCCAACAATCTGGACCTGAAACTGGCCGGGGCACGCTTAAGGGAATCCCGTGCCCGGCGCGGCCTCTCCGCATCTGATCTCTATCCGTCACTGGGGGCCGGGGCCGGCCTCAACCACAGCCGCTCAAGCGAGCAGATGGGGAACGGCAGTGTCAGCGATCTGTATTCGGCCCAATTCGATGCCAGTTGGGAGCCTGACCTGTTCGGCGGCAAACGGAGAGCCCTGGAGGCGGCCTCTGCCACGTCCGAAGCGGCAGAGGAGAATCTGCGCGACGTGCAGGTCAGCCTGCTGGCCGAAGTCGTACTGAACTATATTGAGATCCGCTCCAGTCAGGAGCAGATAAACATTACCCGCGCCACCATCGCCACCCTGACGGAAACCCTGCAGATTGCCGACTGGCGGGTCCAGGCCGGCCTGGTCAGCCAGCTGGATCTGGAACAGGCCCGCCTCAATCTGGAACAGACCCGTGCCCAGCTACCGACGCTATTAAGCACACTGGAACTGTCCCGAAACAATCTGGCACTGCTGCTAGGACGTGACCCCGGCACCCTGAGCGAGCTTCAGTCGGCTGGTCCCATTCCGGCCGCAGCTGCCCGGATTGCCATCGGCGTACCGGCCGAAACCCTGCGCCAACGCCCCGATATCCGCCAGGCCGAACGCCAGCTGGCAGCGGCCACCGCCCAGGTCGGCCAGGCCGAGGCGGCCCGTTATCCTACTCTTTCGCTGTCCGGCACACTCGGTCTTCAGGCCTCTTCACTCGGCAATCTGCTCCAGCCCGGCGCCTACCTGTACACCCTGGCGGCCAACACAGTCGTAACAATCTTTGACGGCGGCCGTCTCAGGCAGAAGGTCGAAATACAGAATGCCCTGCAGCAACAGGCCCTGATCAGCTATCAGTCGACCGTCAAGAGCGCCCTGCGCGATGTGGAAAACGACTTGGTGGCCTACGCCGGGGAACAGAACCGTCGCACTTCTCTTCAGGATGCCGTGCAGGCCGCTAAAAGCGCTGTCGATCTCGCCGCCAGCCAATATGCAGCCGGATTGATCGACTTCCAGTCAGTTCTGGACAGCCAGCGTTCACTGCTCTCCCTGCGGAATCAGCTGATCCAGAGCCAAGCCGCCGTCACCTCCAACCTGGCCCGGCTCTATAAGGCACTTGGCGGGGGGTGGAGCAACAGCTTCACGGAAAGCAACCCAGCATCAGACAATTCATCAGGAGAAAAATCATGACCGATGCACCCGCACCCGAATCCAGCGTATCATCCGCTGATGTTGCCAAAACATTGGGGGTCGACCGGAACAGGCCACTGAAATCCCGAATGAAACCGTACCTGTTCCGGGGCGGGGCAGTGCTGGTGGTAGTCATTGTTCTGATGTTGATCGTGAACAGACGCTCGTCCGGAAAGCAGGTCAGTTACCAGACCCAGGAGGTGTCCCGCGGCAACCTGACCGTGGTGGTATCCGCCACCGGCACGCTCCAGCCCACCAACCAGGTCGAGGTGGGGAGCGAAATTTCCGGCACCCTCAAGAGTGTCGAGGTTGACTACAACGCCAAGGTCAAACGGGGTCAGGTGCTGGCACGCATCGACACCGCCAAGCAGGAGGCCCAGGTCAAACAGACCGTCGCCTCGCTGGAGGCCGCCCGGGCCAGGGTATTGCAGAGCCAGGCAACCGTGTCGGAAGCAAAAGCAAAACTGGCCCGACTGGTTCAGGTTCAGCAGGCCAGCGGCGGCAGGGTGCCTTCAAAGAGCGAGCTGGACACGGCCCGCGCCACCCTGGAGCGAGCCGTTGCCGACGAAGCAAACGCCAAGGCTGCCGTGACCCAGGCCGAGGCTTCGCTTGAGGTCCAGCGCATCGATCTGTCCAAGTCGGTTATCCGTTCGCCGATCAACGGCATCGTCCTCAAGCGGGCGGCGGAACCGGGCCAGACCGTGGCGGCATCCCTGCAGACGCCGGTGCTCTTTACCCTGGCGGAGGATCTGACCCAGATGGAGCTGCAGGTCAACGTGGACGAAGCCGATGTGGGCAAAGTCCAGCCGAACCAGAGTGCCAGCTTTACGGTATCGGCCTATCCGGACCGAAGCTTTCCGGCTCGTGTCAGCCAGGTCCGTTTCGGCTCCCAGACCGTGGCCGGTGTGGTCACCTATACCACCGTGCTCAAGGTGGATAACACCGGACTGCTGCTGCGGCCGGGCATGACCGGCACAGCCAACGTCACCGTCCAGAAGATCGACAACGCTCTGCTGCTGCCGAACACGGCCCTGCGCTTTGTCCCGCCCGCAGCACCGGTTAAAAAGGAATTCGACGGCGGCAGCCTGCTGAGCAAGATCATGCCGCGCCCACCCAAATCTGCTCCCCGGACGGTGCAAAATGACAAGGAGAAACAGCCCCAGGTCTGGATTCTGAACGACGCGGCCCTGGAAAAGATTCCAATCACTACCGGCATGACCAACGGCGTACTGACCGAAGTGCGCGGGAACGGCCTGAAAGCGGGGATGAAGGTTGTGGTGGATGTGGTCGAGGCGGGGAAATAGTCATGTCAGAAGTCATTGAAGCTGACAATGTGCCACTGATCAACCTGCAGGGAGTGATCAAGACCTACGGCAAGGGGACCGCCGCCATGCAGGCGCTGCGCGGCGTGGATATCGCCATTGAAGCGGGCGAGTTCATCGCGGTCATGGGGCCGTCCGGATCGGGTAAAAGTACCTGCATGAACATCCTCGGTTGCCTGGATACGCCGACCAGCGGCAATTATCTTTTCAAGGGGGTCGAGGTGGGGAGCCTCAGCCGCGACCAGCGTGCCCTGCTGCGCAGGCAGTATCTGGGGTTCGTCTTCCAGGGTTTCAACCTGCTCAACCGGACCACGGCGCTGGAAAATGTGGAGCTGCCGCTGATGTATCGAGGCGACCCGCTCCGAATCCGGCATCAACTGGCCCGGGAGGCTTTAAATGCAGTCGGCCTGACCGGCTGGGAAGGGCACACCCCGGGTGAACTGTCCGGCGGCCAGCAGCAGCGGGTAGCTATTGCCCGGGCGATTGTGACCCGTCCCGCCCTGCTGTTTGCCGATGAACCGACCGGCAGCCTGGACAGCTCACGCAGCAGGGAGATCATGGAAATCCTGACAAATCTCAACCAGAAGCAGGGGATCACGATTGTGATGGTTACACACGAAGCGGAAATGGCCCGGTACGCCAGCCGGACGATCCATTTTCGCGACGGGCTGGTCGTGCCGGAACACGAAACCGGTCACGGGGAGGGGCAGTGATGTTCTGGAATGCGGTAATACTGGCACTGCGGGAAATCCGGCGCAATGTGCTGCGCTCGTTTCTGACTATTCTGGGGATAATCATCGGTGTGGCGGCCGTGATCGTCATGGTAACGCTGGGGGATGGCGCCACGGCCCAGGTTACCCGGCAGATCGCCAGCCTGGGGAGCAATCTGCTGATGGTGACCCCCGGCAAACGGATGGGGCCGGGACAAAACATCGGCGCGGCCCCCTTCAGCGTGGAGGATGCCGAGGCACTGCGGCGCGACATCCCCCAACTGGCGGCGGTGGCCCCGATGTCCTCCAAATCCATGTCGGCCATCTATGGAAACTCCAACTGGTCAACCCAGATCAGTGGCAGCAGCAATTCCTATTTTGAAGTCCGCAACTGGAAGGCCAGAACCGGCCGCCTCTTCAGCGACAGCGAACTCCGTTCCGGCGCGGCGATCTGCGTGATCGGCAGTACCGTGCGCAGCAAACTGTTCGGCAACCAGGACCCGATCGGCGCCAGCATCCGGATGGAGAATATTTCCTGCCAGGTGGTCGGTCTGCTGGAATCCAAGGGACAGTCCTCGATGGGCAGCGATCAGGACGACGTGGTCATAATCCCGCTGCGCACCTTTCAGCGCCGGATTGCCGGCAATCAGGACGTCAATATGATCCAGGTTTCGGTGCGCGACGGCGTTTCCACTACCCGCATACTGCAGGACATCGAACGGCTGCTGCGCGAGCGGCGGCATCTCTCGACCAATGACGAGAACAATTTCAACGTCATGGATATGAAGGAGATCACCAACATGTTGACCTCCACCACCAAGATCATGACCGCCCTGCTGAGTGCGGTGGGGGCGGTCAGCCTGCTGGTGGGGGGCATCGGCATCATGAACATCATGCTGGTGTCGGTCACCGAGCGGACCCGCGAGATCGGAATACGACTGGCGATCGGGGCTTTCGAACGGGAGGTGCTGATGCAGTTTCTGGTGGAGGCGGCCGTACTGTCGTCGTTCGGGGGCTTGGTGGGGATTACGCTGGCGCTGCTGAGTTCGGTGCTGCTGGCATCGTTGTTGAAACTGCCGTTTATCTTCAATGCCCCGATAATAGCCATAGCCTTCGCTTTTTCTGCGGCAATCGGGCTGATCTTCGGCTATTTCCCGGCCAGAAAGGCCGCTCGGCTCGATCCAATCGAGGCGTTAAGGTACGAGTAAATTTTTCAACTCATAGAAGCTCATATCAAGGCAGCAAGGCCTTGACTGACTGAAAATCAACCGGCAGAGGCTGCCAGATTCCCATCTGCCGGGAAACCTCCCGCCGCAGCGAATCCAGGCGCTCACCCCCCGCCGGATGGGTCGAGAGGATTGATGGCGCTGAAAGCCGCTGCTCTGCGGTCAGCTTCTCGTAGAAACGGATCATGCCGGACGGATCGATCCGTGCGGCAACCAGCCGCCGTAATCCATCCGCATCCGCTTCCCGTTCGGCATCACGCGAAAAGCGCAGTTCCGTGAGTCTGGCGGCCGCATCGGCGAAAACGCTTCCGGAAATGTCTCCAATCACCGCCGCCGTCAGGGCACGCAGACCGACACTCTTTATCACCCCCCGCAAGGTGTGCCGCAATTCGGCATGGGCAACTTCGTGGGCCAGAACCCCGGCCAGCTCTTCAGCCGAACCAGCGGCACGGATCAGGCCGCTGAAGACGACCACCACGCCGCCGGGAGCGGCAAAAGCATTGATGTCGGGTCGGTCCGCCACAAACCATCGGTAGCGGTGCACCGTACCGGTCGTAAGCCTGCTGCCGATGGCGGTGATGGCTTCCACAGCCGGTCCGTGATCGATGATCTTCATCTGCAGCCTGGTCTGGGCCAGAACTAGATCGCCCAGCTGTGCCTCATGTTTGGTGGAGATTCGTTTAACCGCCCAATCGGCAAACCGGTCGGAGTTGCTGAGAAACAGACCGATCCCGAGCAGGGGCAATCCCAGAATCAAAATCAGTAGCAGAGCACCGAAGCGGAAGCGCCGTTCCAGCCGGGTGGTGACTCCGGCAGCAGCGGCAAGATGAGTGGTTAACGCGGCCGGCGCCGTAGCGCAGCAGACTGACCGTTCACTCTCCGCTTCAACAATGAAAGCGTAGGCCCCATCCTCACCCTGCCAGGAAATCCGGACTCTCGACGCATTGAAGCCGGCGGCATCTATGGCAGGGTGGTCACCCTGCAGTCGTTGCCCGGAACTCCCTTCCACGTCGACCTGCAGAGATCCTTCGCCGCTCCAGCTGCCAGCCGCCGGAACTCCCACACCGGGCAGGCCGGGCCCGAACAGGCGTCCCCGAAACGTCGCGTCACTCATCGCTGCCGAGAATACTGCCAAGCACACCGGCGCCAAGCAGCGAGCCCTGGCCGACGGAACGGCCGCCGGCAGCAGGAGCCGAAAGGATGATCCGGTTGGCAAGTCGAGACAGGGGCAGCGACTGCAGCCATACTTTGCCGGGACCGGTCAGGGTAGCGTAAAAGAACCCCTCTCCGCCGAAAAGCGCTGATTTGATTTTGCCGACGAACTGGATATCGAAATCCACCGACGGCTGAAAGGCCACCACGCAGCCGGTATCGACCCGCAGCGACTCGCCGGGAGCCAGGACCATCTCCTTCAGAGTCCCCCCGGCATGAACGAAGGCCATGCCGTCACCATCCAGTTTCTGCATGATGAACCCTTCACCGCCAAAGAGACCTACTCCAAGTTTTTTCTGGAAAGCGATTCCGAGCGAAACACCTTTGGCGGCACAGAGAAAGGAGTCCTTCTGGCAGATCAGGGTGCCGCCAATATCGGTCAGGTGAACCGGGATAATTTTACCCGGATAAGGGGCGGCAAATGCGACTCTACGCTTGCCGTTACCCTCGTTGTGAAAAACGGTGGTGAACAGGCTTTCCCCGGTCAGAAGGCGCTTGCCGGCACCCATCAGCTTTCCCATGAAACCGCCCTGCTGCTGGGACCCGTCTCCGAAGACGGTATCCATCTGGATGCCATCCTGCATGTACATCATCCCCCCGGCCTCACCCACAGCAGATTCCCCCGGATCAAGCTCCACTTCCACATACTGCATTTCTTCCCCGAAAATCTCGTAATCCACCACATCCATTGCCATTTCAGTTCTCCTCTCTTTGAAATATTACGCATCAAATTATACGGATCTCATGGTTTGCGGTCAAGAATCCATCATATTATCAGGAAATGCTTCTTGGTGCGAATGTCCGGGCACGCCTCCCGAGGCAAGTAATTCCGTTTTCAAATCAACCTAGAAAAAGCATTTGGCCACAGAGCACACAGAGTTCACAGAGGAAAATCATATAGATACAGGATTATTCTGTTGCACCAAATAGATGATACTGAAAAACTAATTTCTTGAGTGATTTCTCTGTGTTCTCTGTGACCTCTGTGGCTAACTGCCGTTTTTAGGATCAAAGATGGCGAGGACTGAGGCGACGGAGGCCGGGTAAGGGTATAAGGCAGGGTTTTAGAAACAGTGCAGATACCTAACCGAAAGATGTTGAGTTTGATTAAGAGGGAAGTTTGGAAATGAGGTGAGCTGTGGCAGGTCCGGATATGCCGACGCCGGTGATCGCGACCTTCATGGCTCACCTTTCATGTGTCACCACCTGACAACTCTATCATCCCCTTTAAATCAGCTTCGATATTTTCCGGCGTGTCGGTCGGAGCGTAGCGTTTCAGTACTTGCCCTTCCCGACTGACCAGAAATTTTGTGAAATTCCACTTGATCGCCTCGCTGCCCAAAAAACCGGGTTGGGCTTTTTTCAGGTATTGATAGAGTGGGTGCGCCCCGCTGCCGTTGACCTCTAACTTGGCAAAAAGGTGGAATGTGACATCATAGGTGAGCGAGCAGAAACTTTGTATTTCCGCCTCGTTCCCTGGTTCCTGATGGCCGAACTGGTCACAGGGAAAACCCAGTATGGTAAACCCCTTGTCCTGATAGCGACGGTAAAGCGCTTCCAGGCCGGAGTACTGGGACGTGAAGCCGCATTTGCTGGCTACGTTGACGATCAGTAAAACCTGGCCGCGGTAGGTCGCCATTGCCTGAGTCAGTCCATCGATGGTTGTGACGTTAATATCGTAAAGATTCATAACGCTCCTTTTATAAAGGGGAAATTAGAGACACTTTCCGTGAAAAAAACAAGTGGCGTGAAAATCTGCGAAAAATTGCAGTTTAGACACGCCCCTAAATGTTACTACCTTTTAAGCAGCCAGTTCTTGCAGTACTTCAGGATGCCGCGCAGCCACTTTCAGTAGCGTAGCAGCAGCTCCAGACGGTGTTTTTCTGCCTTGTTCCCATTCTTGAAGCGTGCGGACTGAAACACCCAAAAGCCTGGCAAATGGTGCTTGAGATAAGCCCGTTGCAGCCCTTGCAGCAGCAACATGTGCTTTTTCTGCTGCGATTATTTCGTCTTTTTCAACTGTTCCGTCACTTCTCAAAATCATTCGACGAATTGAACCATCCGGTTGTGGTGTAAATTCCGTTTTTCTAGCCCATTCACCGCGTTTCATATCATGCAAAGCCTGCAATAGCTCTGCATTCAAATCACGCTTATTTTCCCATTCAGCCAGTTCTTTTTCGGATAGTTTAGCCATTTTCAAAAACCTCCTTGAGGCGTTTTAATAGGTTGGGATCAATGTTTTCCTGTACGTTCTTTGCATACATTGTAACCAGCACAATTTGTCCTGAATTGAGACGCAGGAAATAAATGACACGTACACCACCTCTTTTTCCTCGTCCCTCAATTGCCCATCGCAGTTTACGGCAACCGCCTGAACGAGGAATTACGTCTCCAGCTTCAGGATGTGCGGCCAGATAATGCTGAAAGGCCGTGAACTCGTCATCATTCAGATACTTGTCGCGGATCGTTGCAAATAGGTGCAATTCAATAAATGTGTGCATAGCCATAATGTACGTCCTAAGCGTATAATGGTCAAGTGGAATATATTGTGGTTTTATCAAAATGGGAGCATAGAACGTTCAGCGGGACGACCGTTCAGGGTGGCGCTGTTTGCTAGTTTGCTAATCGCCCAATATCGCTTACCTAATGCACGGATATTGTTGTATAAACTTCTCGCCGCGCCTTGCGGCAAGACATACTCCAAGGCGAGTCAGGCGCGAGTCAGACGGGACATTCTATAGTCCACCTGGCTTCCCTAATATCGCCACCACCCTTACACATATTGATTCTATACACAATCATGTATGCAAAATAAATTGTAATTCACTTTTTAAGTTATATAATCTTAACTGTATTAAATTATTTTATACATCCTCGACCTGGAACAAACATATGGAAACCGCAATGGTTTCACCTAGTCGTCTCTGGCTACATACTGAAGCCCAATGGACGAAATAACCGTATTACCCGATATGTTCAAAGGTTGATTGAGAAAAACAGTGGAGAAACTGGTGTCAGCAGATATAAAGCAGTGAGCTTGAACTAAACTGGTCGAAGCTTTCGATTGTAGCGCTTGAAAAATTAAATGTACCTTTAGTTTTTACGTCAACGATCTTGCCGTCCAAGTCCTTGGCTTGACACCCAGAGTGAATAAAGACTCTTTACTGGTGTAGCCAAATAGGAGGTATCGACTATGACTGAACCCCATGGACCTGGTGACGCAAAAAATGAATCAAGCGAAGACGAGGGAATGTTCAAAAAAATATTACCTTCCTTTGGTTTATTTTTCTTACCTTTAGTGTGCCTAGGTGTTCTCTTCGCAGTTTTTGCAGACTGTTCTGGTACAGCAGTGCCGTATAATGAATTTCAAGCATGGGTTGCCATTGTAGCGTATCTCTGCGTCGGATTTCGGATAGCGACATTGAATAAAGATGAGGTAAAAAGATATTCGGGCGCATTGATCGCCACTGGAACATTACTTCCCGTCACGCTGGTAATTACTACAGTCGTTATATACTGTCTTGGATTTGTTGACCTGAAATGGTGCAGCTTTGAAGGTAAATGTGCTTTATTCTTGGGCTCGACTATCTCGATATGGGGTTGGTTCGTAACAGCTTTTATCTGTCGTCGATTTTGTGACTTCGAGAACGCAATCCATAGCAGCTATGGCGAGTTCAACCAACGATTCTGTCAATTGAAGTCTGCATTAAAGGTTCTTTGTCCCGATGTCCCTTGCGATTCAAACAATAACGCAGAGTCCAACAATCCGACGGTGGCCGTCGCCTGCAAAGAAATACGTTGTCATACAGAAGAAATTAAAAAAGAGCTCAAAAAATCTGGGATCCCCTGGGTATTGGCAACAGGATACATCAATGTTTGGGGGCGTCTGTATAGTGCCGAGGAAGCTCTGATTGAAGTTTTGCCTCAGGAAAAAGTTATTGCAGGCGCAATCCATGATGAGCTGCGACTAGAAGGCTCCGAAATCACACAGCGCGATGAACTGTTGGCAAAGTTACGACAAGCCGTTTGCATTATTGACCCAGGCTCCAGGCAATTTTTAAAATCATCTGTTTCTCCCGTCCTACTTATTATCACCACTCCTTCCCAATTACCCGTCCATCCGCTTAAAAGCGACTATTGTTATCTGCTGCAGGCAGTCGGCGGCACGCCACCATACAAATGGAACGTGACTGACAATGGCGAGGCACAACGACTGAAGGATGGTGGACTCAGCTTGGACGAGACTACGGGAATACTACGTGGTAAAACCCCTGATAAAAATTATGACTTTGCTTTTCAAGTAACTGTCACCGACAGCAACGGATTGTCTTTGAAAAAGTTTTTTTCACTGGCAATCAGGGATACGGTTGCAGCCGCGCCCCCCCCTCTACTGAATGCCATGCTCAACCCAGAGGCACGGGCTGTTCTGCGCACCATACGCGGTTCCATAAATGAGTATCGCGAGGGGCTGTGGAATGGCTTAATCCTGGCTCGTAACCGTTTGATGGCAACGTTGTTCCTGACGTCGCTTACAGTCTATATACTCCTTGTAATAGCTCTAATTGCGAATGCTCAAAAAGAATCAATCTTGGCTGCATCGACTTTTTATGTGGTGGGTGCAGCGATAGGCTTGGGCAGCAGGCTGCGAGGCGAGTCCGAAAATAAGTCGGGAGTATACGACTATGGGCTTTCAGCAGCCGGTCTGGTTACGTTGCCGATATTCAGCGGATTAACTGCCATTGGGGGAGTTTTACTGATGGCAATGTTGCCGTATGCCGGGCAAATATTAGGACCACTCCACTCCACTCCGCTGACAATGGTCACTGCACCACAATTGCGAGAGGGCAATGTTGCAACAAGCTACTTCGAACAATTGACGGCCTCAGGTGGTACTGAACCCTACAAATGGACGCTCAAAACAAACGATAAAGATGCAATCCCGGATGCACTGGAACTGAGTGATGCCGGTGTAATAAGCGGTACACCGACGAACAATGGAAGCGGAAGGTTCACGGTGCAACTTACCGATAGTACGGGCAGTATGGTAGAAAAGATGTTCAGCCTAACCATAAAACAGTTACCGGAAAAGATATCCAACAAACCTACAGTCGACACGACCTCACCATTACCTGCCGGTACAGTGGGCAAAAATTACTCGAAGAGATTGCAGGCAGTCGGCGGCAAACCACCCTATAAGTGGGAAGTTTGTAAAGAACAGCTCAAGGGAAGCGGGCTGAAAATAAATGAAAACACCGGCGAACTAAGTGGTACACCATATGAAGACAAAACTTTTACTTTCAATGCACTGGTAAAGGATACCAACAATAAGACTGACAACAAATCGTTGTCTCTATTTATCAAACGACCGGGAGAATCACTCAATCCTAGTACTGCAGCAGGATCTGGGGCAGGAGGTATAATTCCTCCGCTCAAAGACATATTCAATCTCCACAAAAATCTGGGAGGCATTCTTCTGGCAGCAATTTTCGGCCTGACCCCAGGTTTGCTTTTCGACAAGCTGAAACAGCTGACAGACAAGCGCAAAGAGGACCTGAAGAACAGCCAAGCCCCCCAAGCTAAGCCACAGGCCTAACCATGAAAGACCTTTCAAAATCCAGGATAAAGTCAAAGTCAGGCGGGATGCTGTTATCTATTTTTCTATTGAACTCATTATTTCTTTCAGCATCACCGGATCAGACTTCAATATCTTTTCGCCACGCCTTGAAGCCAGGCTGACACCGGTTGGCCCGAGGTGCAGAAACTTGCCGACCTCGTTTCCGGTGTAACCAAGTTCAAATTTTGCCAAATGGCAAATTATCGCCCGTGCACCCCCCGGTGCCCGGCTTTTGCTTGGCCTTCGAATCAAATCGGGATCAATTATCAAAGTCGTGGAGACAATTTCCAACAACCGAGTCAGAGAGATAACAGCATTCATCTTATCGCGTAACGTGCATTCCCGCTTAAGACCATCAACGAAATCGCCGCTTCCCAAAACCCTCTCGTCAAAACTCTCGTATTCATCATTACGGCGCTCTCCCTGACTGCGTTTAAGACCGCCGCCGACAAGATCATCGCGACGACCGGTCTTTATTCCCTCCGAGACGAAGTGACGATAATTCCGTCGCGCGGCAGTCAGATCTTTGCCAAAACGCTCAAGTATGGCATCGCTGTCCTGCGCGTCATTCTGCCGGTTACCAAGCAAAACCGAGTGACCACTCCATGGGTGGTGGTCCAGTTCCTCAAGGCTTGCAACCATTCCAGCCCGTAACGGATTCAGGTGAATATATCTGGCCAATTCCAGCAGATAAGGCTCTTCCTCGCAGACAATCGACTTGTAACGATTCTGGAACAGGTGTCCGGATCGCTTATTCCGGCGATTGAAAGAAACTGCGTAACCGGTCAGAAGCCTGCGCATGAAATACGATAGAGGAGTAGCAGTCGGCATTAGAAGAAAGTGTGCATGATTTGATAAAAGCGCCCATGCATAGCAGCGAACGCCGGTCTCGGATAGTAACGAAAAGAGACGGTCAACAAAAAGTTGTCGATCGTGATCGACATTGAAAATATTGCGTTGTTCAATTCCTCGCACGATCACGTGTTGAAGGAGTCCGGATATATCAAGTCTTGCTAATCGTGGCATGGGCAAAAAGTACCATAAACGGAGAAAGCGTCAATAGATAAATAGATAACAGCGTCCCCCTGGCCCCACATTTTCAAAGAGTGCCTCATCTACTTGCAGCTTCTCTTTTTTCTCTTAGCGTAATATTCGGGATTTTTGTGAGATACATGCAAGACTTCTCCATTACCTGCGTCAATTCTCATTTCAAAATAGTAAATTGGATCTCCATATTCATTTAGTAAGGTTTCATATTCCCATCTTTGTCTGTCAAAGTTTTCTCGTTCTTGCGGAGTCATTTCTTCGATACGTTTCAAGGGTTTTTGATTTTTAATTCCCCCAGTGAAATTGTAACGAATTATCCATGCCAGTCGTGACGGCTTCTCTTTCAACGGTGGGTTGGCAATCTCTCCTACAGCTAGTGCCCATTTTGAGCGTTCTGGCTGTACAATAAGAAGACGCTCGTTACGTTCATAAAGTTTATCTGAATTATTTCTGACTCTTCCAAAAATAAACTTATGAAACTCTGTACTAGCCATCTTTATGGCCTCATCCTTTTGAATATTTATTTCAGTGGGGCAACTTTGACCGAAATAAATCTTTCTATACAAGGCAATCTTGCCGGTTCTACCTGAGAGGCCAATCGCTATATTGTCTATATCATATTGGTAACCATCTCTTATCCGAACATACTTTCCTACCCAAATACCTTTTCTCCAGTCATATTCCACATTCTCAAAATGCATGTCGGTGGGAATGCCAATTTGTTTAGCTAATGATTCGATGGTCTTCTTACAGTTACTCGGTTCTTTCTTGGCTGAATAAGGGAAATTATCTTCCCAATTTTCAACGTCATCAAAATTTTCAACTGCGCCAGACTCGCATCCCACATAAAAACGGACTTTCGTCTTGCCAGATAGATTTCGAAAAATGATTTCTTTAAGATTTCGTGTGCCGGGATAATCAACATTGGAAAGTGATATGTTTTTAACTATTGGTGAGCCCAAATCCCCTAACCCAATTTGATGAATGAATTTCCCAGTTGCTGCAACGGCTTCTTCATCTGTCATCAGGCAGGCATTTGTTATCGCCTCTCCTGTTTTCTTGTCACTATTGGGTGGTTGATGAGATGGCATATTGAGCCAGAGCAGGAACCCCGCTGCCAATAGTAAGAAAAATATCCTGATCACTTTTCTTTTATTCATTGTCTTCCTTCAACGGCTGAGAGTGCAGCGGCGGAGCGTAGCGGAGACCGTCTGCCACGCTTGGTTATATCTTCTTGTTCGCATACTTGAAGAGCATGCCGACAGGAGATTGCTTCATTTTCTGATTTTCGAGCGCCAACTCCTTTATTGATTTTGGGATGTCCCTCAGCTTCGGACCACCCAGAAGCTGGTCTGCTGCGACTGCAGCCAAACCCCAAAAAGCCTGGCCCGTTGCGGCTGCGGTAACGGACAAAGACCCAACTACAAGCCATGACCCAATGTCTGAACCCGCGAATTTCCATTTTTTTGCGCTGAGTTCTGCGATCTTTCTCCGATGCTCATTGAAGGCTTCTTGGATATTGTCGAAAATTCGATCTGATGTCCTATGGAAGTTTGTCGGGTTTGCAGATGTCAATTCTGCTACTCCCTTACATAAGACTGATCGTATCTCGTCAATAGCACCTGTCCGTCGAACCTCTATGAGGGCTTCAGGAGGAACCTTCCCTAGCCATTCCATTTCATTTTCTGCTAAAGATTGCAGCCCCCTTACAACATGAAGATCTGGAAGGTGGGTTTCTCGTTCGGAATTTTGTGCATCATATTCAAGCTTCCAAACTAGATATTGCCATGAAGTTGGCGCATCAATGATTGGGGTGCCTCTAAGGCGTCGTGCTTTTATTAAAAGCTCATTGCTTACAGCCATTCTACCTATTGCCTGAGAGGCAAGAATTATTCCTGGGTTTTTGGTCTGTAGTATCTGAGCATGCTGATCTTTGGTGGCTCTTTCTAGATGTTTTCTCAAGTCACCTTCCCACTCCGTATCAAAAAGAACTCGCTGGGGGTCTGCAACTGCTGAAACGACTCGATCTATTGAATCGAGGTTACTTGCAAAGTCAGCCACTTCGTCAAATGTTTCAAAAGACCTCCCGAATATTTTACCTGCGTGAATAACTGCATCACGCTCCCCCATGCTGTAAATGAATTTTTTCTCGTCTTCATACATTTCTGTTACATCTGGCAGTATGACAACTATAGGTGGATTAACATCGGCACAAGCAAGCTCTCGGTACTGAAGCAGATTTAGTGCATGCTTAATGAGATAATAGGCCTGTTGATCAGGCTTCCAACGCTTAAAAAGCTCCTTTGACCTTACAAATGGGTCGGGCAAAACGATTGTGTCAGTATAAAGCCCACATTTTGATGCGATGTTCTGTTGGTTTGATGGAAAGAGATCACCGCCAAATACGCCTTTAAGTACATCATGCATATCCTCGACATGAGTGCGGGCGACATCTGCAGTTGCGGTCCAAAATTCTTCAATTGCCTTCAGGAAGTCCGGTAGATTTTTGATCAACTCATCTACTGTCGATGAAGTTCTTGATAGTGCCATTCCTGCATCATGAGGGTTCAACCCACGCTTGAGCATGATTTGGTAAAAGTGATTGAAGTTTCCTGACAGAAAATTAAAATAAGTAGTTTGAATTTCAGCAAGCGACATGGATTTCTTTAATTCTTCACGATCATGCATGGCCTCAACAGCCAGAGCCATCGACCGAACCAGACCGTCAACAGTGCTGAGATCAACACTGCCGTCAGGTGCGTACCGCACAGCTTTCAGGCTATCAACCACCTTCAGGTCTTTTGCAATTTTAATCTTGCCTGCCTCAAATTGCTTTTGAAGAATTTTGAGCCGGCGCTGAAGCCTCTCTTCATAAGCTTTCTGCTCTGTTTCTTCTTGTTCACTCAAGGCCATTCTCCTTCTGATATAACCATATGATAGTGGGTTTCCGTATATAAGTAACTTGTTCCTTATATACGGAATTAGCACCATATATAGGTAACTAGATTATTACTTATATAAGTAACTTCTGTTGCTTGTTTTTGTTATCAAAAGCCACTTATATAGGTAACTTGAGACCTGTCCGTCGTCATCTTACTCTTTTACTATTCTCTCAACCAATTCTGCGTCGTTACGGATGGCGCCGAACAGAATCCGCCAGATTTTTTCTTCCGGATCCCATCGTCCCCCGGCCGCCTTTAGCCTGTCCCGAAGAACTGTCTTTTTAAACGGTACCATTACCGCAACAATATCCTTATCCCGATGCCGCATGTTGGGATCGCATGGCCATTCGTCAACAATAATTTCTACAGTCTTCATCCTGACCTGCCGTATCTCGTCATACCTATACCGGACACAGAGAAGTTTGTCTCCGAACTCGTCCACCAACCGCCTGGTTCCCTTCTGCCCCGGTTTCAGGTGAGTATGTGTTTTCATATCCTTCAGCATGGGACTACCCTCACATTGCGAGTGAATATGCAAAAAAGCCATCCAAAGCGTTAAACGCCCTGAACGGCTTGTCCTGTTATCATAAATTGTACCGCAGCTAACATGCCCCCTCCTACAAGAAGCAATCATAATTAAACTGCGCCAAGCTACTCTTTATGCCCTTTCAAGTCAAGCAGCCATTGTTCTGCGGATATGCGGAAAAACATGATTATTCCCGAATAGAAATAGCTGTCACATCGTGTCAAATTTTCCGGTTCAACATCTGGCACTTTTACCAAGGCAGCGCGGAGTCCGTCGTTGCCATCGAAACACCCTCAAAGTGGTATAACAATCATTATCGCCATAACCATTGTTATACCACCAGCAACTCACCGATTATTCTGATTAATTCCGCTGAAAAGACTTCCACCACCGCCGACAGGCTATACCACTTCGCTTACGTCCCATTTTCAATAAAACACCGTTAATAGCCACAGATAGGCGACTGGCTGATAATCACCGGTTTTGGTATCCGTTTTGCTGATACAGCATTATGACTTTGCAGCTAAATGTTCCGCCAGCTTTACCAATCCCGGATGAAGAGGATCGCTGATGAAATCTTTAACCAATGGCCGCATGCTGAAAGAGATCAAGTCACAGAGTCGCGACAGCTTCGGCCGGGTCGAGCAGAACCTGCAGTGGCTTCAGTCCAGCATGCACCCCTATTTCTTCGTGGCGATGAACGATGAAGCGGGGGCGCTGGCCACGCTGGCCCGTGAACTGGGCAGCCTGGGACAGAACCGCCGGCTGATTCTGGCGGATCGGGAGAAGACCCAGATTCTGGCCCGCATCAACCAGCCCGGCTCTCTCTACGAAACTCTGCGCACGATGCAGGAGCGGGAAATATCCTACGCCATGATCGCCCATTCCGACGGGCCGGTGCCCGGACTGGAACAGGAACTGGAGATACAGCGCTTCGAATTCGACCGCAAAAGCAACCGGGAGATCGCGGCGGGAATCGACACTGCCATACCCGCGACGATCCGGCGCAGGATCGTAGCGGCTCTGAAGGAGAGCTATCCTGGCTGTGATCCGCGTTCTATGGACCGGCTGCTGCAAATCATCTGGCTCAATAACGAGAATTACGTGCGCGTCTCGCCTCCCCAGCGGGTAGCCCAGCTGCTCTGGCTTTACCGTCAGGGCAATGCCAACGGCGGCCTGTATCTGGATGTGGTGGAGATGGACAGCGCCGAGGATCAGGGCGAGTCGCGGGTGCTGTTCGCCGTGGCCAATCCGCCCCAGAAGGACTTCCTGCTGCAGATCATGGAGGTCTTCAACCGCCTGGATATCGGCGTGCGCCGGGCCTACTGCCTGACCGTCAGCAACGGCGTTCACCCCTATTTCCTGGGCACCTTCTATGTCAAGCGGCGTGACCGGGCACCGCTGGCAAAGGGCTCCGAACTGTTCTGCCGCCTGCAGCAGGAGCTGTACAACACCCAGGTGCTGGCCACCTGGTCGCATACCTATCGCGATTTCGTAACAGACCGGGTCATGAGCGGCGCGGATGCTTCACTGATCAACGCCTTCATCAGCTTCTGCCATACCAACCTGGCCCATAACCACCCGGACCGCTTCGGCCAGGACGATGTCATGGGCGCCTTTCATGCAAATCCGGAAATAGCCCTGCAGCTGGTGCGCCTCTTCCGGGTCCGCTTCGATCCGGCCTGTACTGACCGGGAGGCGCTCTACAGTTCCACGCTGGCAGAAACCGTGCGCTGCGTAGAGGAGTACAACACCGGGCACCGCTATCTGGACGAGATCCGCCGCGCGATCTTCCGCTGCTGCCTGCTCTTCATCCGCCACACCCTCAAGACCAATTTCTTTGTGCTGCTCAAGCAGGCCCTGGCTTTCCGCCTCGATCCGGCCTACCTGGCGGAACTAGGCCCCGAATTCACCGCCGATCTGCCGCCGGCGGTGCCATTCCGGGTAACCTTCTTTTTCGGCCGCTTCGGCGCTGGGTACCACGTCGGTTTTTCCGATATCGCCCGCGGCGGCTGGCGGACCATCATCGCCCACAGCCGCGACGATTATACCACCAGCGCCAACACCCTCTTCCGCGAGGTCTATGTCCTGGCCAACACACAGCATCTCAAGAACAAGGACATCTACGAAGGCGGCTCGAAAATGGTCGTGGTCCTGGATAACTCGGATCTGAAAAGCTCCGAGCGGGATCTGGAGACCTGGCGGCTTTACAAGCTGCAGTACGGTTTTGCCAACGCCTTTCTGGATCTGTTCGTCACAACCGGCGGCGTGGCCAGAGACCCGAACGTGATCGACTACTACCGCGAGGATGAGGCGATCGAGATCGGACCAGACGAAAACATGCACGACAGCATGGTGGAGGCCATAGCCCGCCTGTCGGTGCAGCGCGGCTACATGCTGGGTATCGGCATCATCTCCAGCAAGCGGATCGGCATCAATCACAAGGAATACGGCGTCACCTCCACCGGGGTGGTGGCCTTTGCCGAGATCACGATGCAGGAGCAGGGCATAGACATCCGCCGCGATCCTTTCTCGGTCAAGTTCACCGGAGGCCCCAACGGCGATGTGGCCGGCAATGCCATGCGCATCCTGCTGGAGCGCTGCCCCCATGTCCGGATTAACCTGATCATCGACGGCACCGCCGCCCTGGTTGACCCGGCCGGAGCCGGTCACGACGAACTCAGGAGACTTATCCTGCAGCACGATCTGGATGCCTTCGATCCGGTCCGCCTCCAGCCGGGCGGCTTCATGCTCTTCCGCAGCGGACGCCGCACGGAGGGCTTGCGCGAACTGTACCGCAAAGTGGTGCGCACCCCGGAAGGCGTTTCCGAAGAATGGATCTCGCTGGACGAGTTCTCCCGCGAATACGGCGAGCTGGTCTTCACGGTCACGGCCGACCTCTTCATCCCGGCCGGAGGACGTCCCGAGACCATCGATCGCGACAACTGGCGGCAGTTTCTGCGGCCGGACGGAACCCCGTCGGCACGGGTGATCGTAGAGGGGGCCAACTCCTTCATCACTCCCGAGGCCAGGGTCCAGCTGCAGAAGAACGGGGCGGTGATCATGCGCGACGCTTCGGCCAACAAGTGCGGCGTAATCTCATCTTCCTACGAGATCATCGCCAACCTGATGCTCAGCGAGCGGGAGTTCCTGGACAACAAGGAGCGTTATGTGGCGGACGTACTGGAAATTTTGGAGAAGCGGGCCGAAGACGAGGCGCGCCTGATCCTGCGGCGCAAGCGTGAACCGGGCAGCAGCCTGCTTTATACCGAGATCTCCGATGCTGTCAGCCAGGAGATCAACGCCCTGTATGCCCGGCTGTTCAGATATTTCCAGGGAAATCCTGAGCTCTGCCTGCAGCCGCTCTTCCGGCGGGCCATCCTTAACCACCTGCCGCGACTGCTGCGTGAATCAGCCGGCTTTCGCCAGCGGATCAAAAAACTGCCGGCCAAGTATCTCTATGCCATCCTGGCGGCCGAGATCGCCTCTTCCATGGTCTATCAGGGCAACCGCGAGGCGGACTTCGCCGCGACGATCAGGGGACACCTGCTCAGGAACCTGTAATTTTTTATCCAATACGAACACCACATCGACAAGGAGCAAGGCATGATCAAGTTTCAGGGAGTCAACAAGTGGTTCAAAAAACTGCACGTCCTCAACAACATCGACCTGCACGTCAAACAGGGGGAGGTTGTGGTGGTCTGCGGGCCGTCCGGCTCGGGCAAATCGACCCTTATCCGCACCATCAACCAGCTGGAGCCGATCGAGCAGGGCAGCCTGACCGTGGACGGTTTTGACCTGTGCGACAAAAAGACCGATATCAACAAACTGCGGGCCGAGGTCGGCTTCGTATTTCAGCAGTTCAACCTCTATCCGCACCTCTCGACTCTGGCCAACATCACACTGGCTCCGACCAAAATCCGCAACACACCCAAAAAGGAAGCCGAAGAACAGGCCATGGCGCTGCTGGAGCGGGTCGGCCTGGCCAACAAGCGCGATGCCTATCCGTCGCAGCTTTCCGGCGGACAGCAGCAGCGGGTGGCCATTGCCCGGGCACTGGCCATGAAGCCGCGCATCATGCTGTTCGACGAACCGACTTCGGCCCTGGATCCGGAGATGATCGGCGAGGTGCTGGCGGTTATGCAGGATCTGGCCAAAAGCGGCATGACCATGGTCTGCGTGACCCACGAGATGGGCTTTGCCCGCGAGGTGGCCGACCGGGTCGTGTTCATGGATCACGGCGTTATTCTGGAAGAGGCCCATCCGGAGGAATTCTTCCTGAATCCAAAGCATGACCGGGCCAAGCAGTTCCTGAAGCAGCTGCTGTCACCGATGCATTAAGGAAATTGCCACCTTAACGGCAAATCCCCCTCAATCCCCCTTTCGTAAAGGGGGAGGCTTTAAAGTCCCCCACTTTTTAAAGGGGGGTTAGGGGGGATTTGCTTCTGAATATGGCAACCTAAGTCCAAGTAAACACCACCAACAAAGGAGAATTAAAAAATGAAGAAACTCGCAACCATCGCAATGACCGTAGTAATGGCAGCATTTATGGCCAAGGCCGCCCTGGCGGCCGATACCCTGGCAGATGTGAAGAAGAAAGGTGTGCTGGTGGCCGGAGTCAAGGACTCATTGCCACCCTTTGGCTACATTGATGAGAAGAGCCGCCAGATCGTCGGCTACGACATCGATTTCATCAACGCCATCGCCAAAAAACTGGGGGTGAAGGTCGAACTCAAGCCGGTTACTTCGGCCAGCCGAATGCCGCAGCTGCAGGAAAGCCACATCGACATCATTGCCGCCACCATGACCAAGAACGCTGACCGCGCCAAGGTAATCGACTTCAGCAACACCTACTTCTTTACCGGCCAGAAGTTCATCACCAAAAAAGGGACCGTAAAAAGCCTGAAAGATCTGGAAGGCAAGAAGATCGGCACCGCCAAGGGCTCAACTTCCGAGCAGAACGTCAAGAAGGCCATTCCGTCCGCCACCGTGCTTTCCTTTGACGACTATCCCCAGGCTTTTCTGGCCCTGCAGCAGGGCAAGGTGGCCGGCGTAACTACCGACGAAGCCATCCTGGCAGGCATCCTGGCCAAGGCGCCCAACAAGTCCCAGTTCGAGATTCCGGCGGTCCAGCTCTCCGACGAACCCTATGGCCTCGGCATGCGCAAAGGTGACAAGAATTTCGTCGATTTCGTCAACAAGACCATTATGGAGATGGAGAAGAGCGGGGAAGCGGCAAGGATTTTCGATAAGTGGTTCGGACCTGCGACCCAGTTCCATTTGACCCGCAACTTCAAGATTACTGCCGACAAATAGATTTTTTTCGGGGGCGGGCCGGTTTCGCCCCCATTTTCATTGAACTGGAGTTCCAGATGCTTTCTTATCAATTCGACTGGTCAACCGTCACCTCCGGCAAATATTTCGACTGGCTCGTTTCCGGCCTGATGCAGACCCTGCAGATCTCGACGGTCGGAATCATTTTCTCGTTCATCATCGGCCTGCTGATCGCGGTCATGCGCATGAGCCATATCCGTCCGATACGCTGGTTCGCCCATGCCTACCTGGAGTTTTTCCGCAACACGCCGCTTTTGGTGCAGATTTTCTTCTGGTATTTCGGCTCCTACAAGATCCTGCCCACCGTGGTCAACGACTGGCTGAACAGCACCAATTTCGAGTTTGCCGCCGCCCTGATCGCGCTGACCATCTACACCTCGGCCTTCATCGCCGAGGACATCCGCTCGGGAGTGCTCTCGATCCCCAAGGAGCAGCTTGAGGCGGCCCGCAGCGCGGGATTTTCCTACCTGCAGTCCATGCAGTACATCATCCTGCCCCAGGCGGTGAGGATCACAGTGCCGCCACTGGTAAACCAGTTCCTCAACCTGGCCAAGAACTCCTCCCTGGCCATGACCATCGGCGTAATGGAGCTGACCTACCAGGCCAGACAGGTGGAAAGCTACACCTTCAAGGGCTTTGAGGCCTTTACGGCGGCCACGCTGGTCTATCTCGGTCTGTCGGTTATCATCACGGCGCTGGTGCATCAGTACAACGTAAGAATATTGAACCCGCACAGGGCCTAGTGGAGAACATTATGGACGGAATGTTTAATTTTCAGGTAATTACCGACAACTTCATCTACTTCATGATCGGCCGCTTTCCGGAAGGACCGCTCGGCGGAATCGGGCTGACTCTCTACCTGGCGCTGGCTTCCTGCATCTTGTCGCTCTTCGGCGGCCTGATTCTCGGAATGTTGAGCCTCTCCAAAAACAGGTTGATCAATTATCCGGTGACGGCCCTGATCAACGCGGTCCGGGGTTTACCGCTCCTGATGGTGATCTTCTGGATGTACTTTCTGCTGCCGGCCCTGTTCGGCAAGGTGGCCGAAACCAATACCGTCATCATGGCGCTGACTATCTTCACCTCGGCCTACATGTCCCAGATCGTCAAGGCCGGTATCGAGGGGATTCCCAAGGGACAGACCGAGGCGGCCATCTCCACCGGACTGAAGCCGTGGCAGGCGATGCTGTATGTTGTGCTGCCCCAGGGGATGCGCAACATGATTCCCTCCTTCGTGAACCAGTTCGTATCGCTGATCAAGGACACCTCGCTGGCCTTCATCGTCGGGGTTTCGGAGCTGACGCACGTGGCCACCCAGGTCAACAACCGCACCATGGCTTTTCCAACCGAGATTTTCATCTTCATCGCTGTAGTTTATTTCATCCTCTGCTATGCCTTCACCAGTTTTTCGCGCTGGCTGGAGGAACAGCTGGCCTGGCGCAAGGCGATCTGAGACGCATCCCTGATTGATAAGAAGCAGATAAACGGCGGATTTGACAAGACCGGCGGACTGCACTATAAAGTTGTACCTGCTTCTTATTACGATCTTTAGCCTACGAGATTTCACATGTCAGCCGAAACAGCATTGCACGATATCATTGCCGCCCGCATCGCCGAACAGGGACGCATCACATTTGCCGATTTCATGGGAGCCTGCCTGTATGAACCGGGACTGGGCTACTACACCTCTGCAGGGCGCAAGGTCGGCGCCGAAGGCGATTTCTATACCAGCATCACGGTGCATGCCGCCTTCGGGAGGGTAATCGCCCGGGAGATCGCCCAGATGTGGCGCTGCATGGAGATGCCGGCCGACTTCACCCTGGTGGAGTGCGGAGCCGGCAATGGCCGCCTGGCCTGCGACATCATGGATTTTCTGGATAAGCGCGAACCGGAGATGTACCGCAGTCTGCGTCTGGTGCTGGTGGAGAAGGAGCCTTCGCTGGAATCGGCCCAGCGCGAGATGCTGGCAGCCCATGTCCAGCGGATCGAGTGGCTTGCTCCGGAAGAGTTTGCTTCCGGCAGCTTCACCTTCAGCGGCTGTCTCTACTCCAACGAACTTATCGACGCGCTGCCGGTGCATCGGGTGCTGATGATGCCTGAAGGCTTGCGCGAGCTTTATGTGACATTGAAAGACGGCGAGCTTTCCGAAGAGATCGGAGAACCGTCCACGCCGGCCATCGCAGAATATCTGAAACGGATTGCCGTCGAACTGCACCCGGGCCAGCAGGCCGAGGTCAACCTGAATGGTCCCGAATGGTTGTCAGCAGCATCGAAAGCCCTGCAGCGCGGCTTTATTTTGACGGTAGATTACGGCTTTCCGGCCGAGGAGCTGTACGCGCCGCTCCGCAAGACCGGAACGCTGCTCTGTTACTACCGCCATCAGACCGAGGAGAATCCCTATATCCGTCTGGGACTGCAGGACATCACCGCCCATGTGGATTTCACGAGCCTTATGAAGCGGGGCGAAGAGCTGGGAATGCGGAACAACTGGTTCGGAGAGCAGTACCGTTTCCTGATGTCGGCCGGGATTATTGAAGAGCTTGAGGATCTGGAACGCTCCGGAGTTTCCGATGAAGAAAAACTGCGTCTGCGACTGACACTGAAGAAGCTGATCGTGCCCCAGGGCGGCATGGGCGACACCTTCCGGGTGCTGGTGCAGTCAAAGGATGTTGCCGACCCGAAGCTGCTCTGCCAGCGCAGGATCGGTTTCTGATGCCGGAGCTGCCGTACCGGCATATCCGCGGCATCGTTTTTGACCTGGACGGTACACTATATGTGTGCGAAGCCTTTGCCGACACGACTCAGGATGCAGCGGTCAGCTACATAGCGCAGCTGCTGGGGATCAGACAGGCCCAGGCCTGTCAGCTGATGGCCGACACCCGCGCACGCCTCACGAAGGAAAACGGCACGGTCCAGACGCTGTCAGCGGTCTGTAGCGAGCTGGGCGGCAACATCAGGGATCTTCACCGTTATTTTGAGGAGAACCTTCATCCGGAGGATTACATTGCGAAGGATGAGCGGGTGATCAGGCTTGTGAAGAATCTGTCCCGGCATTTCCCCCTGTATATCTACACCAACAACAACCGCCCCATGGCGACCCGCATCATCAATCAGCTCGGCCTGAACGGCCTGTTCCAAAGAATATTTTCCATCGATGATAACTGGCAGGCCAAGCCCGATGAGCAGGCGCTGGCCGGGATTCTTTCACAAATCGGACTGACACCGTCAGAGGCTTTATTTGTGGGGGATCGTTACGATGTGGACCTGCGGGTGCCGGAACAGTACGGCTGCCCGGTTTATCTCAGCCGGACGGTTGAACAGCTGTTGCGGCTGGAGGAACTTCTTGCCGGGCGAGCCGATACGGTTTAAATGTGGCCGGTAAACTAATCCACCTGCCGGCAAAATATTTCAGGCCGCTGCACGCCGCAGGTATTCCAGAAGCTCCTGCATATCCCCGGGCGGTTCAACCGTGAACTCCATGTATTCGCCGCTGGAAGGGTGGATAAATCCCAGGCAGCGGGCATGCAGCGCCTGGCGCCCGAGCCGGTTGATCATGCCGCGCAGCTGCGTGTCGGGAATGTTGTTTATCCGTCCGCCGTCCGGATAGAGCTGATCGCCCAGTAACGGAAATCCGGCCTCGGTCATATGGACCCTGATCTGGTGGGTACGTCCGGTTTCCAGCCGCAGCTCCACCAGGGAAACCCGGTTGTAGCGTTCCTTCACCCGCCAGCGGGTCACGGCATGTTTGCCGTGCCGGGCCTTGCCAGAGAGCCGCAGCCTCTCGGTCGGGTGCCGGCCGATGATTCCCTCGATCTTGCCCGTATCCTCCTGCGGAGTGCCGAAGATCAGAGCCTGATAGAGGCGCTTGACCGAATGGACGCTGAACTGTGCAGACAGGGCCTGATGGGCCCGGTCGTTCTTGGCAACCACCAGCACACCGGAGGTGCCCTTGTCCAGGCGATGAACGATGCCGGGACGAAGTTCGCCGCCGATGCCGGACAGGTCGGTACAATGGGCCAGAAGCGCATTCACCAACGTGCCGCTGGCGGTGCCGGGTCCGGGATGCACCACCATTCCGGCCTCCTTGTTGATCACGATCAGGTCGCTGTCCTCATAGAGCACATCCAGCGGGATCGATTCCGCCTTCGGTTCGGCCGGCAGCGGTTCCGGTATCTCCACTTCGATCTGTTCGCCCCCTTTGAGCTTGTGGGAAGGCCTGACCGGTGAGCCGTCCACCAGCACATTGCCGTTTTCTATCAGACGCTGGATGCCTGCCCGCGACTCCCCGCCCATTTCACGGCTGAGGAAAAGGTCGATTCTGATCGACCCGGTTTCGGTTGGATACGCAAGTGAAATCTGGTTCATGTTACCTCTAAACTCCTCTAAGCGGTGTGTGTCAGATAAAAAGCAAAGGCGCACCGGAAAGGGCGCGCCTTGCAGAAATTTTGGATTTTGCCGGCAGCTACCAGATTGATGATTCGATCTTGCCGGCCCTTTTGATAAGCACATCAACCACAGCTATTCCGTAGATTACCTCGGGATTGACATCAGTGGAGACCCTGGAAAGAAAATGCTGGCGCCCCTCTTCCAGCTCATCTTTAAGAATATCAAAAATATTGTCATTTTTGATTCCGGTCTCAACCTTTTCCTTGTTGTACATGGCCACGTCGGAAAGAATAGCTCTGGCCAGGCGTTTTGCCTGATCGGGATTATCAATCATGTTCATGGAAGTTTTCCCTTATACGGTGAAGTTTTAACACCATAGCACTATTTTACGCGTAATGCAAAGTAGATGCTTGAGTTGCCCCTTCTAACAAGTATTGTCATGCTGCCGCCGCGGCTGGCACGGATTGCACGCTCGTATTCGGCACTGTTGGAAACCCGCTTGCGGTTGATTGAAACAATCAGGTCGCCGCGCCTGATTCCCGCTTCTGCGGCGGCGCCGCCCCTTGCGGCATCAGCAACCACGACTCCCTCTCCCTGTTCATCGTCTTCAACCACCAGACCAAGCAGGTCTGCCTCGCCGTCCTGCTGCCTGCCCCCGCCCGATTGGCGCTGCTGCTGTTTGGGAGCGGTGTCGGCACTGGCCAGGGTCAGGTTCAGCTCAACCGGCTTGCCGTCACGAAACACGGTGATCCTGGCAGATTTCCCAATCCCGGCCTCGGCCACCAGACGCTGAAGGTGCGAAGGATCCTTGACCTCGGTGCCGTTCAGGGCCGTGATGACATCACCCTGCCTGATGCCGGCCTTGTCGGCCGGACCACCCTTGATGATGTCATTGACCAGTGCGCCTTTGGTATGCTTGAGGCCGAAAGACTGGGCCAGCTCTTCGGTGACCGGCTGGATAGTGACCCCCATATATCCGCGGCTGACGCTCCCCTTCTGGATCAGCTGTGAAAAGATCGGCTTGGCCATGTTGATCGGAATTGCAAAGCCGATACCTTGACCGGCGGCCACGATGGCGGTATTTATGCCGATAACCTCGCCATACACATTCAAAAGCGGTCCGCCGGAGTTGCCGGGGTTGATCGAGGCATCGGTCTGTATAAAGTTCTCATAGGTTTCGATGCCCATGTTGGTACGGCCGGTGGCGGAGATGATGCCAACCGTCATGGTACGGTCCAGACCGAACGGGTTGCCGATCGCGATCGCCCATTGGCCGACATCCAGCTTGTCCGAATCACCCAGAACCGCAATCGGAAGATCTGCGGCACTGATCTTGATGACAGCAATGTCGGTTTTGGGGTCGCCGCCGACGACCTTGGCATCGTAGACCTTGTCGTTGGACAGCTTGACCTGGATGCTCTCGGCATCACGCACGACATGGTCGTTGGTGACGATATAACCGTCCTTGCTGATCAGAAAACCGGAACCGAGGCTTTTGTCCCGCCGGGTCTGGGGCGCTCCGAAGAAGTCCTCAAAGAACGGGTTCATCTCGAAGAAGGGCTGCACGACCTTCTTGCGACTGACAGTGGAAATATTGACTACACAGGGGGTAACTTTTTTTGAAACGTTGCTGAAGGCTTTCTGGGCCGAAAGGATATCGCTCGGCACATCCTTGACCGGAGCGTCCGCCTCGCCCCCCTTGCGGTTCGATTCCAGATACAGCGGGGTATCGCTCTTGCCGCTGCATCCGGCAAGCGCAGTCAGCATAAGCGAACAGAGCAGGGCAAACAGTAATTTACGTTGCGTGTATTTCATATTTTTCCAACTTTCAAGAGACAGTGATATTAAACACCCCAAAGACTAATCATCTTCAATCCGGATGTCAATTGCATACAACGAATACTTTGATGCCGGAGGGCATATGCAATTCGGTATTCGCACGTTCTACACACCATAATAATGTTATTGAAACGTCGGGCGGATTATGCAAAAGTACAGATATATTTGCACAGTTTAGTGTGGGGGAATCGGATGGGCGATATCAAGGAACAGATAAAGGCTTTTCGCATCGGCGAGAAAATCAGAGCGCTGCGTCAGCAGAAACGGCTGACTCTTCAGGAATTGTCGGAGCTGACAACTCTTTCCAAGCCCCTGCTGTCGCAAATCGAGAATCAGCAGGTCATTCCGCCTCTGGCTACGCTGCTGAAAATTGCCAAGGGCCTCAGGATCGATATTCACTTTTTTTTCGAGGACGAAGGCAACCGCCAGAAATATGTGCTGACCAGGCGCGAGGATGTCAGAGAGGACGAAAAGGTGCCGCGAGCGGTTGCCAATGATGTAACCCGTCCGTACGCCTATCACTCCCTTGCCCAGGGACTGCGGCACAAGCATATGGAACCGTTCCTGGTGGAATTTGACAAGAGGGAGTGGGACGACACCCTGTTCTTCAAACACGACGGAGATGAAGAATTCATCTACGTCACCGAAGGGGAACTGGACTTCCACTACAACAACGAAGTACTGCGAATGCGTGCCGGCGACAGCATCTATTACGATTCCAGCCAGCTGCACGGCTGGGTTTCGGTCGGTGAAGGCAAGGCCCGTGCGGTGGCGGTCATGTACACTAAGGAATAGATTTTTTACAGTTCAGTTAAAGAGTATTTTGAAGGGCGGAATTTATTTCCGCCTTTTTTGCGTACAAAGAATAATTCCGTGAAATATTCCTGCAATTATTATAAATCCCCTCTCCGCATCACAGCTTCCTGAATCGCTCCTTCTGAGTTCATAGCGCCCAAAAAGACTTATTTGATCTTATTCGGATTATTCTGTTATACTTGTTTCGTAAAGGGAGGTGAGCTGTATGAACGCACTTGATTTTATGACAAGATTCGAAGAGGACTGTCTGAGATTTTATGAAACACTCGGCAGTAATGAGCATAATCCGGAACTGGTAAATCTGTATGGATTGCTGGCAGACAGTCAGAGGAGACATCTGGGCATCCTTGAAACACTGAAGGAGACCACACGCGGCAGCGATGTGGAGTCCGCCCTGGCTGAGCGTGCTTCTCATGTCGTGAACGGTTTCAGGGAGGCTCTTTTCACTCACGACATCACAAAAGAGATGAAAAATGATCGCGACGCCTTCTCCCATGTTCTGCATGCGGAAGAAGAGATGATCAAGCTGTGTGAAGGGATGGCCAAGGCCGAACCGAATGAGAATGTCAAGGCGCTGTTTGCCTGGCTGGCCGAAAATGAGAAAAAACATCTGAAGGAAATTGAAGGGATTTACGAATTTGTTGAAGCTCCCGGCTGTTATCTGGAGTGGGGCGAATTTTCCAATTTGCGTTCACTCTGATCGACTGCTGCATCAGACATTATCTGAGAGGAAGGTGTGTCATGAGAGAAGAAAAATATCAACAGGTATGCTACCGGACTGAACAGCGCGATGAAGCGGTCCTGCTCAAAAATCTGAGGACGGGTGAAAAGGGAGTGTCCTTCGGCTGCACCTTTTCGGGTGAAACGGTTCAGGTCCGCCTTGAAAACGGAGAGCTTGATTCGTGGGAACGCATTGAGTGCTCAGATGTCATCAACTGATTCTTCAGTCTGAAGTAGTCAGTTTTATTTTCAAATAAGTATTTCCAAAAACTGATGGTATATTTTTTAACGCAGGGTCTGGCTTTGTGTTGCGTTATGGTTCTGGCAGTTCCTGCATCCAGCTGGAGGTGATCATATGGAAACCAGACTGAGGGCAGCCCTGCCGGATCAGGAGTTATTGAAGCTGTACGAACAGATGGTTCTGTCCCGGGAGTTTGAGGAGTCCTGTGCCGAGCAGTACACCAAGGGGCACATAACCGGCTTTCTCCATCTTTACAGCGGCCAGGAGGCTGTTGCGGTCGGCGCCACGGCCGGTCTGCACAAGGATGACTACATCCTTTCCGCCTATCGAGAACATGCCCAGGCCATTGTAAGGGGAGCCGATCCGCGACGGGTAATGGCGGAGCTGTTCGGCAAGTCCACCGGCATCTGCAAGGGCAAGGGGGGGTCGATGCATCTTTTCGATCCGGGCCTCAACTTCATGGGCGGTTATGCGATTGTAGGGGGACAGTTCCCGATAGCGGTCGGCCTGGCCTTTGCCGCCAAGTACCGACAGGAGGACAGGGTTGCAGCCTGCTTTTTCGGAGACGGCGCAGTCAATCAGGGTAATTTCCACGAATCCCTCAACTGGGCCCGCCTCTGGGAACTTCCGGTACTTTTCATCTGTGAAAACAATTTCTACGGCATCGGCACCGAGGTCCATCGTTCCTCAGCCCTGGCCAGCATCCACAAACGTACCTGCGGCTACGACATCCCATCCGAAAAGGTAGACGGCATGGATGTGATCGCAGTCTACAAGGCGGTCAAGTACGCCGCCGAAAAGGTTCGCGAAACCTCCCATCCCTATTTCATCGAAGCGGTCACCTACCGTTTTCGTGGACACTCCATGGCCGATCCGGCCAAATACCGCAGCGCAGCCGAGCATGAAATCTGGAAATCACGGGACCCGATCCCGGCCCTGGCCAGGCGGCTGATTGAGGAGGGCATCACCAGTGATGACCAACTGACGGAAATTCGCGGCAGATGCCTGACAGTCGTGCAGGAGGCGGTCAAATTTGCCGAGGATTCTCCCTGGCCCGAAGACAGTGAGGTGTACAATGACATCTATGTCTGAAATGACTTACCGGGATGCGTTGAATCTGGCATTGAAAGAAGAAATGCGCCGGGACCCCTCAGTGGTGCTGTGGGGTGAGGACGTGGCACTTTACGAAGGATCATTCAAGGTGACGCGCGGACTTCTGGCCGAATTCGGCGAAGAGCGGGTCAGGGATACTCCCATCTCCGAAAACACGATTGTCGGAGTGGCAGTCGGGGCGGCCATGGGGGGCTTGAGGCCGGTGGCGGAACTGATGACGGTCAATTTCGCGCTGCTGGCCATGGACCAGATTGTCAACCACATGGCCAAGGTCCGCTCGATGTTCGGCGGACAAACCAACCTGCCGATGGTGGTGCGGATGCCGGGCGGCGGCGGCAGCCAGCTGGCGGCCCAGCACTCACAATCACTGGAGAGCTACTTCATGCACTGCCCAGGCCTCAAAATCGCCTATCCGGCCACGCCGGCCGATGCCAAGGGGCTCTTGAAGAGCGCCATCCGCGACAATAATCCGGTCATTTTTCTGGAACATGAACTGCTCTACAACAGCAAGGGGCAAGTGCCGGATGATCCTGATTTTCTGATACCCTTCGGACAGGCCAGTGTCATCAGGGCCGGCATCGATGTGACAATCGTCGCCTATGCCCGCATGAGCATCCTGGCGCTGCAGGCTGCAGATGTGCTGGAAAAGGAGAGCATCTCCTGCGAGGTGATCGACCTGCGCACTCTCTCTCCACTGGATACGGAGACTTTTATCGCATCGGCCAGGAGAACTGGACGGGCCGTGGTGGTGGAGGAGTGCTGGCGGACGGCGGGGCTGGGCGGAGACATCGCCCACCGGATTCACGAAGCCTGTTTCGACAGCCTGCTGGCGCCGGTCAGGCGGGTGGCGGGGCTGGACGTGCCGATGCCCTATTCCCGCAAGATTGAAAAAATCTGCATCCCTCAGGCCGAAACTATTGCAGACGCGGTGCGTGAGGTAGTCAGCAGGGAATCCTGATATGTAATTCCAATTTCAGATGAGAGATGCACTCAAGGCGGTGAGGACTGAGGCGACGAAGGCACACAAACCGTATGTTGAGGAGCCGAAGACGAACCAACGAAGAGGGCGCTTTGATGTGGAAATGGAATAATGGAGGGGAAATATGGCAACCGAAATCACAATGCCCAAGCTTTCAGACACGATGACCGAAGGGCATCTGGGGGTTTGGCGCAAGAATGTCGGCGAAAAGATCGAGCGTGGCGACATCATCGCCGAAGTCGAGACCGACAAGGCGACCATGGATCTGGAGGCCTTCGCATCCGGCATCCTGCTGGAACAGCGGGTTCAGGCCGGAGAACTGGTGCCGGTCGGAACGGTGATCGGCCTGATCGGCCTGCCGGATGAGCTCAAACCGGCAGACGCACCCACAGAAAAAGAGCCTGAACCAGCGATACAACCAGCCGTGCCCGCTGAACCGCCCTCTGCAGCGATATCCTCTCCACCAATTCCGAAACCGTTTGAACGTTCTTCTGCCGTGCAGGCCGCTCCGATCGTCCGTCGCCGTGCCGCCGAACTGGGAATAAACCTGGCCAATATAACCGGAAGCGGTCCTGACGGCCGGATTCTGCTGGACGATCTGGAACGGCTGCCTAAAACCAGACAGATTGTGGACAAGCCGGTCATTATTGCAGCCGCTGAATCAACAGAAGAAATACTTCCCGCCTCCACCGTCCGGAACATCACCGCAGAACCGCTTTCCCGCATGAGAACCGCAATTGCCAGGGTCACCACCGATTCGTGGCGCACAATTCCTCATTTTTACATCTCGATCGAAGTTGAAATGGAGCGCGCCGAAAAGGTTGTGCAAGGCTTGAAGGCCGAGGGTGTGATGGTCTCGCTGAATGCGCTGATACTGGCCGCTGCTGTTGCTTCGCTTGTGAAATATCCGGGATTAAATGCGACCCTCACCGATAAAGGTATCCTGAAATATACTTCAGTCAATCTGGGTTTTGCCGTGGCAGTTGAAGCTGGCCTGATTGTGCCAGTTATCAAAGGGGCCGAAAACAGGGGCGCCCGGGAGCTGAACGATGAAGCCGCCCGACTGGCGGCCATGGCGCGGGCCAGCAAAATCTCAGCGGAAGAAATCTCGGGAGGCACCTTCAGCGTATCCAATCTGGGAATGCATGGTGTAAGTTCCTTTACCTCGATTATCATGCCTGGCCAGGCCGGCATCTTGGCGGTCGGCACGGTTACCGACCGTCCAGTTGCCCGAAATGGAAGCCTGCAAATCGGGCGCTTTATGACCGCAACCCTCTCCTGTGACCACCGCATCATTGACGGTGTTTATGCTGCGGACTTCCTGAACGAATTCAAGCGTCTGCTGGAAAATCCGACTGAACTACCGGCCTGAAGACTTCAGACTTTTTGTTCAGTTCTCGCCGGTTATTATTTAACCGGCGCATGTTATCTGTCGAAAATCTTACCACTCCCCACTCAATTCCTGCCAAAATGTGTAGATATTCTTAACACATCATCCAACCGGAATACCCGACTACTGCAATATAAGCTACTTACTCATCGGCCTGATTTTTGCTAATTATTTTATACTTATGAGCCGCAATTAGTTTAGTAAACATCCGCCGGCAGGGTCGGGGGATTACCTAGAGGGATTTAACTTTCAATTGCAGCACCTGCCTATTATGAACACACTTACATACATATATTCAATTAGGTTCCGACGCTGTCATTACCTGTCGCCATCCAGCATATTTTCAAACGTTTTACTCTTTTCAACCAGACTTTCTAATTGAAAATGTTCATTTTCATAATAAGAATATAAAGTCTCCTCATTGTGTAATAATAATTTACAAGCTGTAATTTTTTTTTACAGGCCTCTAACTACAACTGCCACTCCAAATATAGATTAAATGTAATTACGAGTAGTTAGTTTTGCACGTGAATTGGCATACTAACTGAATTATGACACCACGATTATGCTTACACATTCCATTGATCGCGCAGCATCTAATCAGGCCTTCAGCACCGGTAATATACCAAACTTCATCAGCGGAAGGAGACAAATGCATGCGTATATGCGGATTATTGATACCAGCAAAGCTGAAGTCGGCAATACCAGTCCTCCACCGGGGAGGATGTCAAGGTTGTGGAGCAATGCGTAAAACAGATCGTGATGCAAAGCGGATCCATTCAAGGGAAAGGAGGTTAATGTAATGAAACGACTAATTGTAATCGCAGCAGGGTTATTTCTTTCAGCTTCACTGATTGTGCCAGCAAATGCAGCTCCGGCAAACACTTCAAACAATCCGAAGCAGCAGGGGATCAAGAACGCGAAGAAGGCAATGCAGTCAAAGTTGGAACGGGACAAAAAGATGCGCGAAGTACAAAAAAAAGGCCAGGCAAGTAGACGTATGGCACAAAGCGGCAAGTAATCGTCACCGTTTCGCAATGTAAAAACAGGCTTAATGAATGAACAAGGAGGAGTTATGAACAGGCAGAAATTTATGCTTATCACATGCCTGGCAATGCTATTCGCTTTCTGGGGAATAAACCAGGCGCAGGCTAAGCCCGCATCGCCCACTGATGAAACGAAAGTCCCACACTACTTCGGACCGTACCCGAACTGGGCGCTCAGTCCATTGCCGGCAGGAACGTGCTCAGTTACAACAACGACCGCCTGTGTCGCAGATGCAGGCTGCCCGACAGGTGAAACCTGCAACAGGACAACCGTTACCGGCGGCATCAAGAAGTTTACCGATCAACTGCCAGGTTTGTGCTACCCGGGCGGCGCGCTGGCTCCTGCTGTGCCCGACTGCCCGACAAGCGGCAAATACATCCCGCTCGCGGTACCGGAAACCAAAACATACAACGGGATAGAGGCCGACGAATATGTGATCGGCCTGGTACAGTACCGCACATCGTTCTCCACCAGTCTTCCAAATACGCTCGTCCGCGGCTATGTGCAACTGGAGACAGCTGCAAACGCCGCTATCAGCCAGCACTACGCGCTGACGAACGCGAATCTTGACCCGACCCTCCCTGATACGCCGGTCATAATCAACGGCAGTCAGGCCTATGCGGTTACCCCGCCCCAGTACCTCGGCCCAACCATCTCTGCCACCAAAAACCGGCCGGTTCGCATTGTATTCCGCAACCTGCTCCCCACCGGCGCCGGTGGGGATCTGTTCCTTCCGACCGACTCCAGCATGATGGGCTCTGGCATGGGGCCGATGGTCATGGGGCCTCCATTTGCCAATGACACGGTCATGGACGAAATCCGCAATCCGATCTGTACCGAGTATCCGAAGGATGCCGGGTGCTTTAAGGACAACCGTGCCACCCTGCACCTGCACGGCGGAGTAACCCCCTGGATCAGTGACGGCACTCCGCACCAGTGGACCACCCCTGCCGGCGAAACCACCGATTGGCCGAAGGGTGTCAGCGTGATGAACGTCCCCGATATGGTTGACCCGGGCCCCGGTGCGATGACCTTCTTTTACACTAACCAGCAGAGTGCACGGCTGATGTTCTACCACGATCATTCCTGGGGTATCACCCGCCTGAATGTTTACGCTGGCGAAGCTGCCGGCTACCTGATTACCGACGACACCGAAAAGGCCCTGGTCAACAACGGCATCATCCCCGGAGCTGCCGACACGATTCCGCTCATCGTTCAGGACCGGACATTTGTGCCGCAGGGCGACAAGACGAGCCGTACCGGGCAGCTTTACGAACAGGATCCAACCTGGGACGAGAGCCGCTGGGGCGGTTACGGCAATCTCTGGTATCACCACGTCTACATGCCGGCCCAAAACCCCGGCGATGCCGGCGGAATGAGCGGCTACGGGCGCTGGATGTACGGCCCCTGGTTCTGGCCACCAGCCACGCCAACCTTTGGGCCGATTGCCAACCCGTACTACAACGCCAGCTGCCTGATTGACGATCCGGCTACCTGGCAGTATCAGACGGATCCCTTCTGCGAGCCGGAGTTCATCCCTGGCACGCCGAACATATCGGTCGGCATGGAACAGTTTAACGACACGCCCATTGTCAACGGTACCGCCTACCCGACCATTACACTGGAGCCCAAAACCTACCGTCTGCGGATTTTGAATGCGGCCAATGACCGCTTCTTCAACTTCCAGTGGTACCTGGGCGACCCCACCACTGCCAGCTCCGGTACAAATAGCAAGGGTGAAATTATCGGCGCTACCGAGGTCGAGCTCAATCCGGCCGAGGTTGCGGCCGCGCAGCTTGACCCTGTCGTCTTCCCGACGCCCGTCCAGAAAAACCTTGCGACCGCCGGTCCGGCCTGGATTCAGATCGGCACCGAGGGTGGCTTCCTGCCGGCCCCGGCAATAATCGACGGCCAGCAGCCGACCACCTGGATCACCGATCCAACACGCTTCGACGTGGGTAATGTCGATCTGCACTCCTTGCTGTTGGCTCCTGCCGAGCGGGCCGACGTGATCGTCGACTTCTCAGCATTTGCCGGCCAGACGTTGATCCTTTACAACGATGCCCCGGCGGCCTTCCCGGCCAGGGTCCCCAGCTACGACTACTACACCGGATATCCCGACCAGTCACCTATCGGTCCTGCTGCAATAGTGCCGGGCTACGGGCCCAACACCCGCACCATCATGCAGGTAAAGATCGCCGCCAGCACTCCGGCTGCGGCATTCGACCTGGCTGCGCTCCAGAACGCCTTCAAGCCGGCGAGTGCGACCAACACCACCGGAATTGGCGTGTTCAAGAACGGGCAGCACCCGATCATCGTCGGACAGGCCGCATACAACTCGGCCTATGGGAGCACCTTCGTTGCAAGCAGTAATTGCAATAACCCCGGCAGTACCATCACTAGGTGCGACGGGTTGGCCCGTATCAACAATCAGGGAGGCACCCTGTTCGGCGTCAACACCCTGGATCCCCTGTATGGTCCTACGGTGGCCAAATTGCAGCTCCTCATCGAGCCCAAGGCGCTGCACGATGAGATGAACGCGGTTGCATTCGACGAATTCGGTCGCATGACGGCCAATATCGGGATCGAGACGGTGCCGGCCACTCCGGCCAACCAGAACGTCACCCTTTATCCGTACGTGAACCCGGCGACTGAGATGATTGACGCAACTAACCTGCCGAAGGGTGTTAACGTCGCCCCCATCTCTAGCAAGGACGGCACACAGATCTGGAAAATCACCCACAACGGTGTCGACACCCACCCGATCCACTTCCACCTCTACGACGTCCAAGTGATCAACCGGGTGACCTGGGACAACATCATCATTCCGCCTGACGCCAACGAACTGGGTTGGAAGGACACGGTCCGGATCAGTCCGCTGGAGGACACCATCGTGGCTCTCAGGCCGATCATCCCGACCTTGCCGTTCGATCTGCCCAACAGTATCCGCGTGTTGAACCCGATGATGCCGGCCGGTGATATTTCCATGTTCAACAACATTGACCCCCAGGGTAACCCAACAGCCAACATCACCAACCAGCTGGTCAACTTCGGGTGGGAGTACGTCTGGCACTGCCACATCCTGAGCCATGAAGAGATGGACATGATGCGGCCGGTGTCGGTGGCAATTCCGCCGGTACAACCCAACGGACTCGCATCTTCGATCACCGGGAACGGGAACAACAGCAGGCTGAATCTGGCCTGGAATGACAACTCCATCAACGAGACGGCGTTCCTGGTCCAAAAGACAACTGACAACCTCATCTGGACCGATGTGGGAACCAGCCTGTCGCCTCTCGACCAGCCGAACACAAAGACAGACCCGGCAGCAGCACCGCCTGTTCCAAAACGCACCCTCACCGATCCTGCGGTCTACAACGCTAACTCAGTTGTCAAATACCAGGTCGTGGCCCAGAACACCATCGGCTACGGTGGCCAGTTCCCGAGCATGACCGTCAAATCGGTCTCCGCTCCTTTGACGGTAGGCACCCTGCCTGCGACGGCACCTACAGCCCCGACCGGCCTTGCGGCCACCCTCCAGGCTGGCCCACGAATCAGTCTGACCTTTACCGACACCGCCACAAACGAGGCCAGCTTCGCAATCGAGCGCTCCACCAACGGTGGCGCATATGTTCTGATCGGTACTGCACCAGCCCGCGCCAACACCGGTGGTGTAACGTATATTGACACCACGGTGGCAGCGGCCGCGACGAACACCACATACACCTATCGAGTGGCGGCAGCGAATCTAACAGGAATGTCCGCCTATGCGTTGTCAGCGCCTGTGCTTCTGCCGGCAATGCCGGCCGCACCACGCAACTTCACCGCGACCAACGGCCCGAATGGCGCCGCCAATAACCGCACCGTGATCCTCAAGTGGCAGGATTTCTCTAGCAACGAGACCGGCTTCACAATTCAGCGTGCAACCAACGCTGCGTTCACGGCAGGACTCAACACCGCCAATGTAGGAGCCAATGTGGTAACCCTCACCCAGACCGGTCTGGCCCGCAACACCAATTACTACTACCGGATCCGGTCGAACAACGGCACAATCGTCTCCTCGGCTTGGGTTAACGCAACACCGTTACCTATCACAACAAATCCATAAGTATCGTCACTGGAGTTCGGGAGAGAGGGAGGGAGCGATCCCTCCCTTTTTTTGTGTAATTAATTACAGTTTTACAATATAATCTCGACGTCGCTATCATTCACTACTTGAAAGATGAAATTTCAGAAGTAATAATGATGATCCAGTATCAAGCAACCAGCAAAATTCCAGACATGAAGTAAACATCTGAAAGGTGCAGGAAATGAAAATTCTGACTATTATTATTCTGCTGGCCCTATCAACGTTTTCTCAAGCTGAGGAAATCAGGATCACTGAGACGCCTGACGGTATTATTGTGGAAAATACCGCGCCGCCTTCCGAGAGCGTCAACCCCAAAGCTGGTGCAACTGCAGAAAATGCCGACAGCTCCCTGAACAGGAAGGAATATCTTGTTTCTCAAATTGCGCAGTTGAGAAATGAAGTTGCCGAGCTTACCAGACCGGTGGACATCGAAGATCCGGAACAATTAGCAACCATAAGAGCTCTTGTTGATGAAAAAGAAAATCAGATAAGCCGGTATGAAGAAGAACTCCGCCAAATGAATTAATCTCCGAACCCGGGTGCAGGATTCGACGCTTTGCTACCTCATGAACAGAAATTCCGGAGAACACCATGAAAATCTTCATCAGCGGCGGTACCGGTTTTGTAGGCGGGCATCTGAGCCGTGAACTGCTAGACAGGGGCCATGAACTGAAACTGCTTACCCATCAGCGCAGGCAGGACACCGTTGGCATCGAACAGATCGAAGGTGATGTAACCAGACCGGAAACATTTCAAGAGGCTGTCAGGGGCTGCGAGGCGGTTATCAATCTGGTAGGCATTATTCGTGAGTTCCCCGGCAGGAACGTGACTTTCAGGAAGCTGCACATTCAGGCGACCGACAACATGCTGGTGGCCGCCCGGAAGGCCGGTGTCCGCCGCTATCTGCAGATGTCGGCCCTGGGGACACGGGCCGATGCGGTATCGGATTACCACAAGACCAAGTGGCAGGCCGAGGAACTGGTACGCAATTCGGGTCTCGAATGGACAATCTTCCGCCCGTCTTTGATCTTCGGACCGAAGGACGCCTTTATCAACATGCTGGCTGCCCAGCTGAAACTGGCCCCGATCATGCCGGTCATCGGCAGCGGCAGTTACCGTCTGCAGCCGATTCATGCCGATGATGTGGCGCGCTGTTTTGCACTGGCTCTGGAAAAGCCCGAGACAGCCGGTCAGGCTTATGAGCTGTGCGGCAGCGACCGCATGAGCTATGAAGAACTTCTGGATGAGGTTGCTGCAGCTCTGGGCAGATCCAGACCGTTCAAGCCCCATGCTCCGCTGGGACTTATGAAGCTGATCATCCCGGTCATGCAGAATATCCCGCAGTTTCCGATCACGATGGATCAATTGCAGATGCTGCTGGAAGAGAGTGTCTGTGACGGCGCCTGGCAGAAATCATTTGGATTCAAACCCCGCGGATTCAAAGAGGGAATCGGCGAATACCTGCACAAAACTTGACCACAGCCCCTAATTGCTGTATAAGGTACGGTATGAAAATTCAGTTTTTCAATACTATAGGGTTTCTTGTTGTTTCAATTGCCATTCTGTTTTCTACTGCATCAGCCCGCGCCAGTGAGCTGCCTGCCTCACAGGAACCCCTTCCGAAGGAACTATCCGCACATCAGACTTTCGCTCTGGAAGAGCTGCTGAAGAAGAGCAGTTCGTTCGAATCAGTGGAAGCGATCGCCTCCTATTACGCAAAAAAGTTCGTGGGACGCCGGACGAGCTCCGGTCACCGTTACAACCCGGATAAATTAACAGCTGCACACGAAAGCCTGCCGTTAGGAACTGTCGTAAGAGTACTCAATCCTGAGACAAAGCAGGAAGTTCACGTCACAATCAACGACCGCTGCGCTCCGAAATCATTTCACTTCATCGACCTTTCCAGGGCTGCAGCCAAAAAAATCGGCCTGTGGGGCAAGGGCAGACTCAAAGTCGTTATATTCCCGTTACTGGAAGACAAGCTGGAAGAACCGGCATAAACCACAGCCGCATATAGTAAAAAGGCCGCTTTCCCTACTGACAGGGATAGTGGCCTTTTTTATTAGCTCTGTTATAACGATTTCAAATCAATTACGCCGGATTATTCAGCTGCATCAAACGTGATACTGAAGCAGGTTCCCTCTCCAATCTGACTTGCGACTTCAATACAACCGCCATCCTGTTCCACCAGAGTTCTGGTGACAAACAGCCCCAGGCCGGTTCCTTCACCCGGTTTTTTGGTCGAAAAATACGGTTCAAAAATCTTTGACGCCGTGGTTTCGGTCATGCCGGGACCAGTGTCGGCGATCGCTATGCGCACCTTGCCGTCGGCTGTCAGTGACGACTCAACCAGCAGGGTTCCGCCGGTCTCGTCCATCGCCTGAAGGGCATTCATTATGATGTTAAGCAGAATCTGCTTGAGAGAGTTGCTGTTGACACCTATCACAGGCAGGCTGTGATCCAGCTGACGGGTAACTATCACGGCTCGCTGGGCTGCTTCAAACCCGACAAAATCCAGAACAAAGTTGATCGTCAGATTAACATCGGATTCGCCGCCGATATCGTCATGACTGCTGAAGCTGAGCAGTCCGCGGGTCAATTGCGAGAGGCGCAGGGCTTCGGAATTGATACGTCCAACCATCTCCCGCACAAACTCCGGAACATCTTCTTCCCGCAGGATCATCTGGGCCGCTGATGTTATCACTGAAAGCGGTGCGTTCAGTTCGTGCACGACACCTGCCGATATCCGTCCAAGCTCGGCCATCTTCTCGTTGTGGGCCATTTGCCGGAACAGTTCATTGCTGATAGCGCCGCTGCTATGCGTGCCTGCCGGTGTGTTCATACTTGGCTCCGATATTCATCGTCTGTTTTACGGAAAGAAGCCGCCCACAATCTGGGCGGCTTCCTGTGGTTTTAAAAAGATGAGACCGGTTCTACATGTTGTAAGCTGACTCCGAATGCTGTGTCTGGTCGAGACCCATGATCTCGTCTTCCTTCTCGACCCGCAGACCCATTGTCTTGTGCAGGACAAACGTAATAATAAAGGTTACGACTACGGCGTATGCAGCGGAAGCAACAACTGCAATCAACTGAATCATGAGCTGCTTGGCATTGCCGGCCAGCAGTCCGGTGGCGCCGACCGTGGCAAATATGCCGGTGACGATGGCGCCGAAGGTGCCGCCGATGCCATGCACGCCGAATGCGTCCAGCGAGTCGTCATACTTAAGCTTGGCTTTGAGCAGGATGCCGCCGTAGCAGACCAGACCGGCAGCAACACCCATGATCAGGGCCGCACCGGGCTGTACAAAACCGGCCGCCGGTGTAATCACAACCAGACCGGCAACCACGCCTGAACCGAAGCCCAGTGCGCTGGGTTTGCCGGAGTGAATCCATTCAGCGATCATCCAGGAAAGACCTGCTGCTGCCGGTGCAATAGTCGTTGTAGCGAAAGCCAGACCGGCCAGTCCGCCGGCTGCGTCAGAATTATTAACTCCAACAATGGCAGAACCTGCATTGAAGCCAAACCAGCCGAACCAGAGCAGACCGACACCCAAAAGGGTCAACGGAAGATTGTGCGGAGCCATGCGCTCGGTCGGAAATCCGTGGCGCTTGCCCAGGAAAGCCAGGAAGACCAGCGAAGAGACACCGGATGAGAGATGAACAACTGTACCACCGGCGAAGTCCAGGGCGCCTTTCTTGAAGAGCCAGCCGTCGGTCATCCAGACCCAGTGGGCCAGAGGATCGTATACCAGTGTTGTCCAGAGCAGGACAAATACGCAGTAGGCGGAGAACTTGACGCGCTCAGCTATGGCGCCGGAAATCAGGGCCACGGTAATCATGGCGAACATGGCCTGGTACATGGCAAAAACCAGTTCGGGAATAGCGCCCGGCTCTTTGGTGTAGTTCTGAAAAAGTGCCCATTCAACAGAACCGCTGGCGGCATCCTTCATGATGATCAGACCGTTGAGCATCACCTTGCTGAAGTCGCCGATCAAACCCATTTTGGCCACGTCGGGGCCAAAGGAGAGCGAGTAGCCGATCACGGCCCACTGCACGCCGACGATACCCATGGCAACCAGGGAGTGCATCATGGTGGAAAGAACGTTCTTCTGGCGGACCATACCGCCGTAGAACAGGGCCAGGCCGGGGATCATCAACAAGACCAGAGCCGAGCAAACCAGCATCCAGGCGGTATCGCCGGTGTTAAGTACCGGCTTGACATCTGGCAGTGTGGCCGGTGCGGCGGCTGCCGGAGCAGCTTCAGGGGCGGATGGTGCAGCTGCGGCTGCGGGATCGGCAGCAGGAGTGGCTGCCGGTGCAACTGCTGTAGCGGCCGCAGGAGCTGCATCTTTCTTTTCTTCAGCCATGGCTGCGATCGGAACCAGTCCAGCCATGATAACGAGCATTAGCGAAGCAAGGTAAAGTTTAAGTTTCATGATATATCCTCCAGAGAATTATCGCGTCGTTATCAGATCGCGTCGGAGCCTGTTTCACCGGTCCTGATTCTGACCGCCTCTTCAAGTGAGATTATGAATATCTTGCCGTCGCCGATTCTGCCGGTCTTGGCCGTGTTTTGGATTGTTTCGACGACTTTGTTCACCAGATCGTCACTGACTGCGATTTCCATCTTGATTTTCGGAATGAAATCTACAACATATTCCGCGCCGCGATACAGCTCGGTGTGCCCTTTTTGGCGCCCGAAACCTTTGACTTCGCTGACGGTTATCCCTTCGATGCCGATTTCGTTGAGGGCATCCTTTACTTCGTCAAGCTTGAAGGGTTTGATTATCGCTTCGATGAGTTTCATTGCGCCTACCTCCTTGTGTGCGTATATGGTTAAACTCCTGGAAAAAGACGGGGGTGGGTGCGTCCACCCCCGGATTAAAGGAGGGACAGCCTAGAATGCTATATCCAGCTGGGTGGTCAGAGCCGGCTTGCCGCCGGGGATCAGGCCATTGTCAGAAGCAGATACATTGTAAAACGGGTTAAAGAAGACAACGCCCACAATCAGAGAAACGTTTTTGTTGAATGCCCAGGAGCCACCTACGGAGATCTCACCGTTGAAGTTGTTGCCGCTCATATAATCGACAGCCATCCAGAGCTTGTCGGAAATCTCAGGCATGCTGCGGTCCCAGGAGGCCATGATGCCGCTATTGTTTTTTGTTCCACTAGGGCTGCCTGAGCTGGCCAGAGCCCGCGATGAACCGTAATAACCGCCGGCGGACAGACGGCCAACCACCGGCAAAGTCTTTCCGACCAGACCGTAAACTATGTTCTGACGAGTTGAAATACCGTTAACTTCAGGCTTGTCGTATGTTCCAAGGTTATAGGCACCGACTGCAAAAGCCGGAAGACCCTTGACTCCGAAAGCATCTTCGGGAGTACCCAGCTTGGCATTGAAGTAGAAGGGATGGTTATCAACCTGATTATCGTTTTGGAGGCTGGACATAAGCATGTCAATTCCGACTTCAAGCTTGATATTTTCATAGGGTAATACGCCAGCGCTCAAACCGAGGTTGTAGTAGTTAGGACCAGCTTCGTTTTTGGGTGAAAAGCGCATGTAGTTATCGACGTCAATATGAATATCCTTGAAGCCCTTAACATCTGTCGAAGGAATCCAGATCTGTGTCGAGGGGGTCGCCATTGCTGCACTGCTTGCCAAAGCCACTACTGCACACGCTGCTGCCAAAATTCTTCTGAGTTTCATCTTTCCTCTCCTTTTCATCGTTGATTTTGAACGGTGATCGATTGAAAGCTCCCTTGGTCTCATCGCTGCACGTTCTGTAGAGTAGTTAACGTTGTTGGCCACAACAACTCACACTTTCAGAGTTGCACATACTGTTGAAATATTTATTAGCACAGAGCGTGCCACAATTAAAATATCGCGCAATTACAGCATATTATGGCATTATGGCAACAAAAAGCCATTCTATAGCGGTACTGCCGGTCATCACTAAGATTAATTTTTAGGCAGACAAGATGGTTTAATTAGCCCGAGTTTGCTCATACCCGTTCCATAACTGTTCAAGACCATTGCATGATTACTCTGCTTAAAAAACATGCAGACCTTGAATCTCATTTGACGGCAGGATGCTTTTTCGGTTAGGTTGGTTCATTCTTATACTTTACAGGGAGGTATTACCATGCAATCTGCGGCAAAAGTCAGCGAAGTTCCGAATTTCGGCAAAAAAGTCGTATCCGTCTCAGGTCGTGAAGTTCTGCTGGTCAACATCAAGGGGACTCTGTTTGCAGTCGAGAACGAATGTCCACACCAGGGAAGTCCGCTGGGCGGCGCCGTAGTAAAGGACGGTTACATATCCTGTCCCAGACATGGTTATCGTTTTAATCTGACTGACGGCAAATGCGCCGAACATCCCGAATTCGTACTGAAGACATTCGCGGTTCAACTTAATGGTGATGAGATCCTGGTGGATCTGGGCTAACTGTTGGATCACCTGCTGATCGCACTGACTATTGCCGGCAGCTGCCTGCTCTCACTGGCTGCGGCGGGACATGCCCTGCTCTTCAAGCGCGATTCCCGCTCGGCGCTTGTCTGGGTCAGCCTGACTCTCAGCCTGCCGCTGATAGGCCCTTTCCTGTACTGGTGCCTGGGGATCAACCGAATATCACGCAGGGCCCGCAACTGGCAGGAAAGCGGCCGGCGTATCAGCGGCACCGATATTTACCCTCTGGAGGAGCAGACCGGCGACGGGGCATCGTTTCCACCAGCCGCGGCCCATCTGCGCGACCTGCGAGTTCTGGCAGACCGGGTTGTATCGACACCGCTGCGGGACGGCAATCGCATTTGCATGCTGGAAAACGGCGACAACGTCTATCCGGCAATGTTGGTGGCCATAAGGCGTGCACAGGAAAGCATCAATCTTTCCAGTTATATCTTTGATGCCGAAGGAATCGGTGGAGAGTTCGTTGAACAGCTCATAGCAGCATCCGACCGGGGAGTCGAGGTCCGGGTAATAATTGATGCCCTGGGCGAAAAATACAGCCGTATTTCTCCCACCAAAGCTTTTCATGGCTCACAGGTTCGCCTTGCACGCTACCTTCCCCTTCGTCACGGAGCCTACATCAATCTTCGCAATCACCGCAAACTGCTGATAATTGACGGGCGTGAAGCGTTCACCGGAGGGATGAATATCCGGGGACGACACATGCTCTCCGAAGCCAACCCCGCCCAGGCCATGCTCGATGTTCATTTTTCTGTACAGGGCCCTGTGGTAGCTGATCTTCAACGCTCATTTCTGGAAGACTGGTTTTTTGTAACCGGCGCAAGGCTGGATCTGCCGCTTTTCTTTCCGATCATAGAACCGGCCGGAAATGCCCTTATACGCAGCATAAGCGACGGCCCGGACAAGGAGTTCCGGAAACTGGAACAGATCATCATGGGTGCCCTGTCCTGTTCGGCACACTCCGTCAGAATCATGACCCCATATTTCATCCCTGAACGCTCGATGGTGTCAGCCCTTATAACTGCTGCTTTACGTGGTGTAGACGTTCGCATTGTGCTGCCCGGCCTGAACAACCTCCCCTTTGTTCAATGGGCCAGCCAGGCAATGCTTGGTGAACTTCTGACCAGTGGAATCAAGGTCTATTACCAGCCTCCGCCCTTTGTACACAGCAAACTTCTGCTGGTGGATGAAATATGGTCATTGATCGGTTCCGCCAATCTGGATACACGCAGCCTTCGACTCAACTTTGAACTCAATCTCAGTGTCATCGATTCCGGATTGGCCTCCTCCGTCAGACGGCATTTCGAAAAGGCCTTACTGCATGCTCGGGAAATTTCGCTGCAGGAGATTGAAAACCGCACACTGCCGACCAAACTCAGAGACAGTTTTTGCCACTTGTTCTCGCCATACTTATAATAAATTCCATCACTGAATAAGCTTTAATTTTATTTGCCCGTAATTGGTGTAGACTGAAAGCAGGTGAGTTAGTCTGCGCGGGCTTTTACCTGCAACAAGCAATTACTTTTGGATACACAAGGGGGTACCTTATGAATATTCAGCGAATCACATGGGTCATGGGCCGTGTTCTTTTCTATTTGATGCTGATACTGTTTCTGGCCTTGGTAATATATGCGTTTTCACATGATCAGTTTATTCCAGGCCTGCTTTTCGGTGTCCTTCTGCTCATCACACTCTACAAAGGACTGATCTGCCTCAAGGTCCCGGCGTATTCGCTTGTAATACGTAATGGCAAGGTGGTCTTCTTCATCCCCGAGGCAACAGTTCGTAACCGGATTGATTTTGTTACACGAGGGCAGACCATTTTCGAATTGCCGCACTACGGCTTACTGGACCAGCCTTACAAGTTGGAAATATTTTTCCCGAACGGCGAGGGCGGACTCTATTCCTGCCGCCTGTCTCTTCACCTTGATTATGTCCTGGAAGAGGATGCGTGGCAGCGGGCATATGACAGTATTGTCCTGCACAATGAGAAACTGGCATTGGAAGTAAGGAGGCTGTTGCTGAAAAGCTCTGCGAATCTGGTTTGCCCGCCGCCTCCCTTGCAGGGTGAAGAGGCCATGCAGGAGTACCTGAAGCCGCTTGTTACGGAGCTTGATCTTGGACTGGAAAGTGTCGGCTTGAAAATAGAGGAAGCAAAGTGTTCATTCTCCTCAGGATCTACACTGGTCCGTTTCATAGCAGCCGAGCAGGAGACATTGGAAAAAAGAACCACGGTTGAAGTTTCCGGGGTGAGATAACACAGGGCTTTACCTTCACTGCATTTCCCGGACTCAATTTCCGGCAAACAAGACTAAAAGAGTATTTTTATCCTATTGACAATATAATGATAGGCTGGTATTAGATAAACATTAATCATTACATTTACTCAAAAGGAGAGTCTCCCATGTGCCTTACCACACTCGTAACCCAGCAAGCCCCTGATTTTACAGCCGAAGCGGTCATGCCAGATAATACTTTCGGAAACATCACACTTTCCGGTTTCAAGGGTAAATACGTTCTGCTGTTCTTCTATCCGCTGGACTTCACCTTTGTCTGTCCGTCCGAAATCCTGGCCTTTGACAAACGGGTCAGCGAATTCAAGAGCAAAAACTGCGAAGTGATCGGCGTCTCGGTTGACTCCAAATTTACCCATCTGGCCTGGAAAAACACCCCCATCGAGAACGGCGGCATCGGGCAGATCCAGTATCCGCTGGTGCAGGACCTGAACAAGGAGATCGCCAAATCCTACGGCATTCTCTTTAACGGCTCGGTCGCCCTGCGCGGCCTGTTCCTGATCGATCCTACCGGAAAAGTCCGCCACTGCGTTATTAACGATCTGCCGCTGGGCAGAAGCGTAGTTGAGGCGCTGAGAATGGTGGACGCCGTCCAGTTTTCGGACACCCACGGCGAAGTCTGCCCGGCCAACTGGCAGGAAGGGCAAGAAGCCATGAAACCGACCGCTGAAGGGGTTGCCTCGTATCTGTCCAAACACGCAAAATAAACAATTTCACCTATCCGGCTTGTAAAAACTTAAATATACGATATCATTGACGCGACCCACACGGGCCGCGTCTTTTTTTTGCTCCGAACCTGTTTCTCATTAATGGCCCGATTTGTGCTGTAAGTGATTGCTTACATTGTGAGGCATTATGACAAGGAAGAATTTAACAAGGGAGCGGATACTTGGAGCGGCCTTCGAACTCATATCCGACAAGGGTTTTGCAGGCGCATCTACCCGTGAGATAGCTCAACGGGCAGGTGTGGCAGAGGTGACGCTCTTCCGCCATTTCACCAGCAAGGAAAACCTCTTCCGTCAAACAACACAAAACTACTCAACTATACCGGTTCTGGAGAAGTTGATACCAACCATATTGGACAAGCCGATATACGAAGGTCTCGTAATCCTGGTGAATGCCTATCTCGCCAGATTATCTGAAGAAAAGGCATGGGTACGCATATTCCAGCTGGAACTGCAGCGGGATTCGGAAACATTTCAGCCATTGTACCAGTCGTTTCTGGATGAGCTATACAGTACCTGCGGCAGCTATTTTGCGGAGCTATCACACAGAAATACTTCCATCTGCTGCGATCCTGAACTGGCCGCAAAAGTTTTTGTGATGCTTTGCTTCGGTTTTTTCCAGGTTGAAGAAATGCAGCTTGGCAACGCCTGCAGGAGTATTGAAAACAAACCTGTGGTTGACGCAATGGTCACGATGCTTTGCAGGGGTTTGACCGGTGTGTAAAAGCATACCGCTATCCTGATAAAACTTGTAAGAAGGAGGTGAATGGCGACTTTTGGTGACTGAATTGTTCGAGGATGTTTAATTACTTGAAAGGAGGTTTCTGATGGCATGTAAACGATTTTTCTGCCTGTTGACCGGTTTGTCGCTGATGTTGACTTCGACAGCAGCCTGGTCGGCAGAGGTACATGGCAGAAGCTCTACCCAGTTCCTGTGGTACAATGATGTGTTTACTGAAAAGAAACAGGCGGAATTCGCGGAATACCTCAATCTGTCGATTACCAAGCTGGACAAAGAAAACAAGTTGTCGTTTCATGGTTATGGACGAGTGTCCCAGGAAGTCCGTAATGGAGAGGGGCTGAACGGAAGGCTCTATTACCTTTATGGAAATTACCGCGACCTGTTTGGCAAAATCGACCTGCGCCTTGGTCGCCAGTTTGTAAACTATGCCGCTGGAAGCACCTTGATTGACGGCGGCCAGATTGAACTTAAAAATGTCGGGCCGATAGCATTCTCTGTGATGGGTGGTCGAAACGTGTTTTTTGACCTGAACGGAGAGGCTACACGGAGTCGTGACTTTGCTTTCGGAGCGGCTGTTAATCTAGCCGGCTACAAAAATACCGATGCAGAATTAAGTTATTTCATGAAGTTCGACAAGGATGGTGTTGCCCGCGACAATCTGGGCGCATCGTTCAAACAGTACATGTTCAATTCGCTCAAAGTTTACGGCAACACAAGGTTTGATATGGCCAGCGAAGTTTTCAGCGAAGTCCTGGCCGGCGTCAAATATTTTCCAACGGCTGATCTTGTGTTGACCGGCGAATGGTACCAAAGCTATCCGACCTTTGATTCCACCTCAATCTACTCTGTATTCGCCGTCAACCGCTACCAGGAAGGCGTTTTCCGGGTTGATTACACCATCAACGACAAAATTGCGGTAAATGCCGGCTACAGCAGACAGGATTATGAAACTGACAGCGCCGATGTTTTCGAAGCAGGGTGCCGTATTCGCCCTATCGAACATGTTCAACTGAATCTTAGCTATGACCATCGCAGCGGCTATGGCGGCAAACTGAACGGCGGCATCGCTGAAGTCGTCTATGAGCCGATCAAACCCCTTGAACTGGCCGCAGGAATCCATTTTGATGTATATGAGCGCGACCGGGCGACCGGTGAAGAGACGGCTCGCAAGTACTGGTTTGGCGGCAAGTACAAACTTGCCCGGAACATGTCCGCATCTGCCCGGATTGAAGACAACGTCAACGCCCGTTACAAGAGTGACTGGCAGGGACGGATGGCCTTCAATTACGACTTTTAGAAAGGGGGGACATACGTGAAAAGAATAGTTTTTATACTGGCAATTCTGGGTATTGGCTTGATTTGTCTGCAGCAGCGCTCATATGCCGACAAGAAGATGTCCCACGCTGAATACGCCAAAATGGAAATCAGGGAATGCAACGCCTGTCACAAAGGCGAAGGTGTCGCCCCCAACCATGATGCTGATTTTATTCGCAGCCACAGGGTTTTGGCCGGCAAAGCCGGAAAGAACTGCAACCAGTGCCATGATCAATCATGGTGCCTGGATTGTCATCAAGGCGGCGGCAGCGGTGATGACTTGACCAAAGGAAATAGCGGCCGTGACTTCAAGCCCAAAAGCCACCGCAGCGATTTCATCAGCATCCACCCGCTTAAGGCCATGGACAACCAGCAGCAGTGCTACCGCTGCCACGACCAGCAGTATTGCACCTCATGTCACAGCCGTTTTCCCAAAGGTTCACTCAAAATCAAGTCTCACAACCCGCTGGGTGCAAACGGGCAGAAATACTGGGCGATTGATCACAGCACCGAGGCGAGGAGAAACCTGCAGTCCTGCCAAACCTGCCACCCGGAAGGCGATGTCTGCATCCAGTGCCACAGCAGCGGTAAAGTCAGGCCCCATCCCAGAGGATGGAAATCGGGGAATATGAAGGACAGGTCCGGCGGTAAAGTCTGCCTGAAATGCCACATACCTGGAACGTATTGATTTTAACCACATAAAAAAGGGAGGAAAGCTATGAGTATCAAGAAGTTTAGTATGATGCTGTTAAGCGCGATGGCACTTGCCGCATTGTTAAACGGCTGCGGCTCGTCCAGCAAGGAAAGTGCAATTTCTGCCGGCAGTGTGGCCCGTGTAGGTGACACCGCCTGTTTCCAGTGTCATGCATCCACGGCCGATCCGCTGACCGGTGAAACATTCATTACCCAGTATCAGCGTTCACTGCATGCCAATCTTGGCTGCGAAAGCTGCCACGGCGGCGGTGCACAGCATAATGGCATAGGTCCATTTCCTTATGAGCTGAACAGTAAGTTAAGCGATGCCCAAAAGGCACAGCGTTGCGCCATGTGTCATAACGGCACCGATGCGCCTCTCAGCAGCTCCGCCAACTTCCAGAATGGCAACCATGCCAACCCGTTTAGCGCCGAAGAGGCCCACGAAGCCAAGTGCGCACGCTGCCACTCACACGAAGGCGCCATTCTCTATGGTAAAGACGGATTTACCGGAGACAAAAGCATTATCGACAATACCGCTTACCAGCCGGTGCTGGCCCGCGATCCCGAAACATTTAATACCATCAAGTGCGCAACATGCCATGAGCACGGCGGCAACATTCGCCAGACCAAAACCCGCGATCTGGCAGGAAACGTAGTGACCTGGGATCCCAACAACAACAAGGTCACCGACCAGTTTGACGTATGCACCAGCTGCCATACCATGACCACCAATGCAGGCAGGCAGATCGGAAGCGGCAATATATTGGCGATAGCCAACACTGCCGGACTATTCACAAATGTAACAACCGCTGCTTACTACCATAATACAGCATGGTATCGCACTCTTCCCTCTACTCACATTGATCAGGCTGCTTCCGGCACCACCGCAACCGGCACTGTCATCGAGGGCTATGTGGTCCGCAAGAGCACCAAGAATCCATGCTTCGACTGCCACGGCCACGAATTCCAGACCAATACACGCAGCCTCCACCCGCAGGCATCTGCGGCTGTAAAGTCGCGTCCGAACACAATTTACCTTGATTGGGCACAATCGGCTCATGCCGGAAAGCTGTTGACACAAAAGATTACTGCCGCTGCAGGGGCCACCGATCGCACGGCTGCGCAGGTTGACGCCGTTATGAAAGCGGGCGTTACAGATGCATCCGGTCCCGGTTGGAGTCATTACGACTGGGATGCCAGCAATCGTGCAACATGTCAGCGCTGTCACACCACCACCGGCATATCGAACTTCCTGTCCAGTCCGACCAAGCTTGCCGCCAATGGCAGTTATATCAGCGGATATGATCCCAGCCAGGCATTCAGGCCTACCAGCAGCGCCCGCAATGCACGATTGAATAACTTTGGGCATCTTGACAAATGGAGCAGGTCTAATACCGGTGTAGTGACTTCATCCGGACAAAACGAACTCCTCTACTGCTACGGCTGCCACAGCAACGCCGGCACCGGCAAACTGCGTGATCCGGGAGCACTCACCATCTATTACGGCAGCGGCGTGACCATGTCGTCATACACCTACCCTGACCTCAAGGGTTCCAATGTTTGCATCGGGTGCCATACAGGTCGAGAAACCGGCGACACCATCAAGCTTGATACTGATGCAGACGGTACCCGCGGCTTCATAAACTCCCATTATCTGACTGCCGGAGGCACACTATTCGCCACAACAGGTTACGAGTTCGCCGGACAAAGCTATGCCAATCCTAGTTTCTTCAAACATGACATAGTCGGCACTGCAACTGCGCCGGGCACCGGCAGCAACGGGCCATGCGCCGGATGTCACATGACAAGCAGCAACGGCCACAAATTCCTGCCAGTTACCAAGGACAACACCGGCGCCATAACAGCGATTACAAGCACCTCCTGCGTGACCTGCCACACAGGCAGTTTCGCACTGACACCTGCTTCGTTGACAACTGAGGAGGAGGAATACAAGGCCGCTCTGGAAGGGCTCAAAGCATCTTTGGCTGCCAAAGGCATTCATTTTGGTGAAGCGAACCCATACTTCTTCACAGCACCGTATGTAGTTGGAGGTACCAATACAGCTTATACCACATGGGCAGCCAATTACGGTTTTGCCAGTTATAAGGATGTAATGGGGGCTGCCTTCAACGCCAACCTGCTGATCCACGATCCGGGCGGCTATGCCCACAACCGTTTCTATGCCAAGCGTTTGATCTGGGATTCCATCGACTTCATTGATGATAGTATCCTGAACAACTCGGTACCGGCCACGCTGGCTGCAAGGCTGACCGGTCAAACACTGACGGACGCCCAGGCTTATCTGGGTGCAACCCGTCCGTAACCGGCATCACTGAACTTCCTGCGGAGCGGATGATCTGCTCCGCAGGCGATGTCACATTTGATTGTGAACAAACAAGAGCTCCGGATGTCACTCGGGGCTCTTGGTATACCTGCGCCATATTTTACGTGAGACAGCGATCGTCCGACTCTAAACCAATGAATTACAAAAAACACACCATACTGCTTTCATCCAGCCTTGTCCTATCACTGCTGGGACATACCTTTCTGCTGTCTTCGATCAGCTTATTCGGTCGCCTGGATTTTGACGTGCCGGTAAACAGCCGACTAATTGTTGAAGTTGATCTGAGGGAAAGTGACTTTCCGGTTCAAAATCGTTCTCATTCTATAAAAGGAAATATTTCAAAGCTGCCTGTAGTCAAAACTGTGCTCCAACTAAAAACTATTGGCAGTTTACCCGAAACAACTTCGGCGGTTGCGTCAGGGATTGAACCGCCAGAAAATGTTCCGACGATGACCCCGAAAGCGGTGACGGCCGTTGCTCCGGAGGTGCAGAATAAAGCCGTCAATCCTGAACCGCATGGAGTCACGAACTCTGCAGCCGAGCACATTCAACAGCCATTTGTTCCCTATCCGCCCTTGATGCCCACCAGTGATTTCATGGGAACAACTCATGAAAAGCTGGTCTACCGGATCAGCCTGCTGGGCCTGCCGGTTGGAAGTGCCGAACTGGAGGCGAGCAGCGAGAATGAGGAGATCAGGATCACTTTACGGGTTAAATCCGATGCCGTACTATCGTCCATTTATCCGGTTGATGACCTGATCGAGACGCGACATATCAACGGAAATTTCATACTGACCAGGATTCGCCAACAGGAAGGCGCTTTCCGGGGCGACCGGGGTTTCACCATTTTTCTAAGGGATAAAAGCGTATTCTGGATCGACCGGCTGACGAAGCGCAGCCTTAAAGAATCTCTGCCGGATTCCGATGTGGTTGACATGCTTTCCGGACTTTATTATCTGCGCAATCGACCGCTGTCTGAAGGATTGACGGAAATTCTTCATATCTACGACAGCGACAAATATACTGCGGTGCCGGTGGATATACTGCGCCGCGAGAAAATTCTTCTGCCGGGTTTCAGACAGATCGCAACTCTGGTTGTTCATCCAAAACTTGAAACTGAAGGTATTTTCAAAAGAACTGGGGATGTGTTTATCTGGCTCAGCGACGATGAATTTCGGGTGCCGGTCAAATTCATCACAACCATTGCTCTCGGCCAGGTTACCGCGGAGCTGGTATCAGCCGAATCACAACGTTCCGACGGGTCCGTAGCACAAAAACAGTTCCCGCAGATGTCATATTCTGGTACAAATATCATTCCATGAAAAAGATCGTTCTCTACATATTTATGGCAATCAGCGCCTACCTGGCCTATATCGCCATCTCCCTGTCCATGACCCCGCCGGTCTCCGATCTGGCTGACAAGAAATTCAACACAACCATCCAGGTCAAGGATTGGCAGGGGGAATATCATCCCTTTGCAGTCGGCCCGAAAAACCGCTACTGGACTCCGTCGGGGCGCATACCGGCCGAGATGAAGTGGGCCGTGATCCTGGCGGAGGATTCCAATTTCTACAAGCATGAAGGCTTTGACGTCAAGGCCATCAAGAATGCCATCAAGTACGATCTGGAGAAACGCAGCCTGAAGCGCGGCGCTTCCACCATCACCCAACAGACCGCCAAGAATCTGTTCCTTTCCCGCGAGAAGACCATCACCCGCAAGCTGAAGGAAATCTATCTGGCCTACCGCATGGAGCAGGAACTGACCAAGGGGCGTATCATCGAGTTATACCTGAATGTGGTCGAACTGGGACCGATGGTCTACGGTATCGGACACGGTTCGCGCTACTATTTCGGCAAGTCGCCCTCGGAGCTGACACCTCGTGAATGCGCCTTTCTGGCAGCCATGCTGCCGGGACCGCGAGTGGCCTACAACCCCTACAAAAACCTGAATAAAGTGCTGAAACGCTCCAACATGATCCTGGGACTGCTGCGCAAGAATGGCGTTCTGGCCGAGGATGAGTATCAGGCGGCCCTGGCCCAGTCTCCCAACGTGGGACGCATGCAGCAGAAGGTTGATGCCATCATCAGCGTTCCGCCGGTGTTTACATCGCCATCGTCGACCAGACAGGAGCCATCCGCAATTACGCCCGAGAGTGAGCAGGAAAAGAAGGAAACGACTGAACCGGCCGCACCGACCGCACCGACCCAGCCCGCCGAGACTGTCCCGAATAATTCAAACGAAAGCCAGACCGAAAAAAAATGACAATAAAAACCGACCTGAAAAATTTGACACTGCCGGCCCTTGAGCTGTTTCTGAAGGGGCAGGGCAAAGAGCGCTTCCGTGCCACCCAGATCTTCAAGTGGATATTTCAGCACGATGCCGACGACTTTGATGTGATGACCAACATTTCTAAGGATCTGCGCAGGGAACTGGCCGAAACAGCATTTATCAGCAACCTGAAACCGGAGGCGGTGGAGGAGGGCAGCGATGGAACCCGGAAATATCTCTTCAACCTGGGGGACGGTAACGGCGTCGAGTCGGTTCTGATACCGATCGAGGGGCGCAATACGCTCTGCATCTCATCCCAGGCCGGCTGCGCCATGGGATGCGAGTTCTGCCTGACCGGGACCTACAAGCTGACCCGTAATCTGACCACGGCCGAGATCGTCAATCAGATCATGGCCGTCGAGCGGGATCTTGTCAGTAACCCGCCGACACTTCAGGCAGACGCCAGTATTACCGGCTCTCTTATCGATGACAACGAGGAGAGTGAGGACGGACAGCAGCAGTCACCGGCCTGCATCCGCAATATCGTCATGATGGGGATGGGCGAGCCCCTTCACAATCTTGACAACGTCATTCCGGCAATTCAGATCATGATCGACGGCAACGGCCTGCAGTTCTCCAACCGGCGGGTGACGGTTTCCACCTGCGGCCTGGTGCCGGAGATGGAGCGGCTGGGACGTGAGATTCCCAACGTCAATCTGGCTGTGTCACTGAATGCCACCACCGATGAGCTGCGAGACCGGATCATGCCGGTCAACCGCAGGTATCCGATCAAGGAACTGCTGAAGGCCTGCAAACAGTTCCCGCTCCCCGGCCGCCGCAAGGTTACCTTCGAGTACGTCATGCTGGGGGGCATCAATGATACTCTGCAGGACGCCAAACGTCTGCTGCGTCTGATCAGCGACATACCCAACAAGGTCAACCTGATTCCGTTCAACGAGCATGAAGGATGTGATTTCAAGGCTCCGACCAGGGCTGCCATCGACATCTTTCACAAATATCTGATCGACCATAACGTGACGGTCATTACCCGCGACAGCCGCGGCGGGGATATCTCGGCGGCCTGTGGGCAGCTCAGCGGAAAACTGTTGCAGGAAACTGATTCCTGATAACAGCGAGGGACGGTAATCGAAGCCGGCTCTCGAAAACTCACGTATCCGCCAAAACAAAGACCTCCGAAGCGATCAAGCCTCGGAGGTCTTTGTTTATGATATTTCTTTGTGTTGAAAAAGTAATTTAAACCTGTGGGCGCCTTGAACGATACTCGATAACCGGCTCGTGGCGCGGCGTATTGCGTGGAGCGCCGACCGGCTTGGCTGATTTTTCCCAAGGCTTGCCATTGCTGCTCTTGCCGGGTGCGCCGGATTTGCCGAAACGGCCGCCAGCCGGTACTCCGCCTTTTTTGGGGCCGCCACTGCGACCGGCGGGCTTGCGCAATGTAGTTTTTGGCTCAAGACCGGCAATCATTTGCTCCGGTAGTTTTTTGCCGATGAAGCGCTCGATCCGCTCCAGATAGTTGCGCTCGGATGCAGAGGCAAAAGAGATGGCAACACCGGTTGCTCCGGCACGTCCGGTACGGCCGATGCGGTGGACATAATCCTCGGCAAAGCGCGGCAGGTCGAAGTTGATGACATGGCTGACACCGGTTACGTCCAGACCGCGGGCAGCGACATCGGTGGCCACCAGCAGGCGGATGCCGCCGCGACGCATACGCTCGATGGTTTTGTTGCGGGCCATCTGGGTCATGTCGCCATGCAGGGCGGCAGCCGGATAACCGCTGCGCGAAAGTTCGCGCGACAACTCGTCCGCATCACGCTTGGTTGCCGAAAAGATAATGGCACGGGTCAATTCCGAATCGCTGATCAGGTGATTGAGCAGCTCTTTTTTGTGACTCAGATTGTCGGTTACATGCAGGCGCTGCTCAATCAGGGCGTGAGAGTCGGTACGTACGGCCAGTTCGACCCGCTTCGGCTCACGCATCATATTTTCTGCCAGCTTGCCGATAGCGCCTTCCAGGGTAGCGGTGAACATGACGGTCTGACGATCGGCAGGAGCGCGGGAAACAATGTTGTTGATGTCTTCGCTGAAACCCATGTCAAGCATGCGGTCGGCTTCGTCCAGCACCAGCATTTCCAGACGGTCAAGACGGATGCTGCCGCGCTCAAGGTGGTCTACCAGTCGGCCCGGTGTGGCAACGATGATGTCAACCGGTGCAGAAAGCAGGCGCAGCTGTTCACGATAAGGCATGCCGCCCAACAGTGTGCCGCAGCGGGGACGGATTCCGCGGCCGTAACCACGGGCGGATTCCATAACCTGACCGGCCAGTTCGCGGGTCGGTGCCAATACCAGAATACGGGGACCTTTACCAGGGATGGCTGACTTTGTGGTCAGACGCTCCAGGGCAGGCAGCACGAAAGCGGCGGTTTTGCCGGTACCGGTCTGGGCAGTGGCGATTACGTCATGGCCGGCCATAACCAGCGGGATTGATTGTTCTTGAATGGGGGTCGGGTTTGTGTAGCCGCAAGCGGTGATAGCCGAGAGGATGGCCGGATTGAGGCCGAGTTCTGCAAAAGTCATGATGATTCCTTTTCTGGGAGCGGTGTAAAGGGACAAGCGCACACGGAACGTGGAATCAAACAGATGATTCCAGGAAAGGATAGTCAGTAACGTGCGGGCAGACAATGAACCTTCGCCTGCCAGACGGTCTGCTTGTCTCAATAAAGAGTTGAAGTGCAGGGGGGCAGAATGCGATGATTAAAAGAGAAGCAGCGGACACCATACCGCTCCTTCGTTTGTGTACAGCAATTCATAACTATATAGATGCTGTTTATAAAATGCAAGCTATTATTTAAGCCTACATACAGATCCGGCGTATACATACTGTCGACACTTGTCTAATTGTTGCGCATCGTGCTAACGTGTCTCCTGAAAACGTACATATTTCAAACTGGAGCGCAGCACCGGAAACCGGAACTGCGCCCCCTGGCAAGAGGAGCAAATCCGTGACGAAACAGTTCATCAGCGGCATAAAGGATCGGGATTCAATCAACTCGGTATTCCTGGTCAAAGACAAGATCATGGCCATGGCCAAAAACGGCAAACCTTACATGAATCTGCGCCTGATGGACAAGAGCGGGGACATCGACGCAAAACTCTGGGACAACGTGGAAGTACTGGACAAGCAGTTTGACAAGGACGACTTCGTGTCCGTCAGGGGCAAGGCTTCGGTTTATCTGAATAAAATGCAGGTGGTGATTGCCGAGATCGCAAGAATGAAAGAGGATGACGTGGTTCTGGCCGACTTTCTGCCCGTATCGCCTCGCAGCATTGACGATATGCGAAAGGAACTGAGCGACGTTGTCACCTCCATCGCCAACCCGCATCTGCGTGGTCTGATGCAGGCCTTTTTGTCCGACGAATCATTCATGAAACAATACTGCGCAGCTCCGGCGGCCAAAGGCATGCACCATGTCTACCTGGGAGGATTGCTGGAACATTCGCTGGCGCTGGTAAAGCTGGTTAAAACGATTGTGCCGCTCTACGCCGGCATCAACGAAGATCTGCTGATTACGGGGGCGCTGCTGCACGATGTGGGCAAGATCCATGAAATGAGCTTTGAAAGGGCCATTGACTATACCGACGCCGGCAAGCTTCTGGGACATATCACAATCGGCGTCGAACTGGTGGAGGAGAGAATACGGCAGGTTGAAGGCTTTCCGCGCGAACTGTCCATGCTGCTCAAACACATGCTGCTTTCCCATCACGGCCAGTACGAATACGGTTCCCCAAAACGACCCAAGACGGTCGAGGCTACAATCCTGAACTATCTGGATGACATGGATTCCAAGATTAACGGCATCCAGGCCCACATTGCCAAAGAAAACGCCTCCAGCTCACGCTGGACCGCGCATCACAGACTGTACGACCGCTATTTTTTCAAATGCAACGGAATGGACGATGATCAGGAAGTGGAGTGCCTGCAGGATGAAACCTGTCAACCGCATTGCGAAGAACCGCCTCCGGCTGCCCCTCCCAGACCCGAGCGCCAGACTTTCAACAATCAGCCGCTGAAGGGTCTGGAAAACCTGAAATTGTTCTAGCCACCGCTTCGACTCCGCTCATCGCACGAAAGTCCCCTGAGCGGAGTCGAAGGGAAGTGATACTTATCAGCCCCCCACCAGACCCCGCAGCAGATCCAGGTTAACCAGATCCATCTCGTCGCTGTCCCCCTTGGGAGTTTCCAGAATTTTCGGAATGTTTGTGAAGCGGGAATCATTGAGGATGAAGCGGAAAGGATTGAGCCCCAGTGTGCCCTGCCCAATGTGTTCGTGACGGTCTACGCGTGAACCGAGTCCCTTTTTTGAGTCGTTGAAATGAAAACATTGCAGCCGCTCCAATCCGATCAGAGCGTCAAACTGATCCATCGTGTCGCGGTAGCCTTCTGCGGTGGCGGTATCGTAGCCGGCTGCATAGGTGTGGCAGGTGTCAAAACAGACCCCGAACTTTTCCGGAAAACGCGAACCTTTTATAATCGTACCCAGCTCGTCAAAGGTTCTGCCCAGATTGCTTCCCTGGCCGGCGGTGGTCTCCACCAATACCTGCCCTTCAAACCGCGGCACCTCTTCGAACAGCTGGTCGAAAGCGGCAATCACCCGTTCCAATCCGGCCTGGGGCGAGTCGGCCAGATGCGAGCCCGGATGCATGACGACCTTGGCAATGCCGAGCCGAGCACAGGTTTCCAGCTCATCCCGAAAAGCCGCCAGACTTTTGTCGCGGGTTTCTCCCGGCGGAGCAGCCAGGTTGATCAGGTAAATATCGTGGGAAATAATCTCATGCAGGCCCGATGCGGCAAACTTCTGACGGAACAGGGCCGCATCGGCTTCACTGACCGGTTTACCTTTCCACTGGTTGGAGTTACGGGTGAAAATCTGCAGAACTCCGCAACCGGCGGCAACGGCCCGGTCAATGGCCAGATGCAGGCCGCCGGAGATGGACATGTGTGCGCCAAGGTAATCGTTCATGGTGAAACCTCATTTTTTGAATTTCAGATCAGATCAATATGGCTGCCGTAAAAATGAACGTCGACCTCTTCACCGGCCGCGGAACCGGTGCTGTCGGACGGCAGGATCGCCAGGGCCGCCGCATCCACCATGGTCTTCAGGATGGCGGTCTGCTGGTTCCCGGCCGATGACGCCAGCCAGCGGCCGTTTTCCCTTTCCAGGCGTATCCGCACAATCTGGACCTTGCCCGGCTTTTTTTTCAGATCTTCTGACAGTACCGCCTTGAAGAGCGGACGTATCACCTGCCGGCGCCCCATCATCTTCAACAGGGCCGGACGGACAAACTCTTCAAAGGTTATCATCGCAGAAACCGGATTGCCCGGCAGAGAAAAGACCGGGGTTGTGCCATGCAGAGCAAAGGCGGTCGGCCCGCCCGGCTTGACGCCGACCTTCCAGAACAGCTGTCTGACGCCCAGCTCATCCAGCACGTCCCGAACAAAATCACAGTCACCGGCCGAGACGCCGGCTGAAGTGATCAGAACATCGGCCTTGAGCCCCTCCCGCAGCAATTCCCGGTGACTGCCCAGATTGTCGCGGGCAATTCCGATGATCCTTGGAATCGCCCCCGTTTCCTGCACTGCAGCCGCCAGCGAAAGGGTGTTGCTGTTGACAATCTCGCCCGGCCCCGGGGTTCGGCCCAGTTCAATCAGTTCATCGCCGGTGGATAATATCGCCACGAGCGGACGCCGGAAGACCGGCACCATGGCTAGGCCGAAAGTTGCCAGTATATTGATTTCCGGCGGGCGGATCAGCGTGCCCGCAGTAGCAAATGTGACCCCGGCCCGGACATCCTCCCCGCGAAAACGGAGATGCTGCCCTTTTGCGACCGCTTCATTCAGCGTGACGACCTGCTGTCCGTCGTCGGTTTCCTCGACCGGCACAACCGCGTCGCAGCCGGCCGGTGTCGGCGCACCGGTCATGATCCTGACCGCACAGCCGGCTTCAACGGTTACCCCGTCAGCCCGGGCGCCGGCCGGCAGAAAGCCTGTAACCGTCAAGCGGCAGGGAATTTCAGCACAGTCGGCACTGCGCACCGCATATCCGTCCATGGCCGAATTGTCCCAGAGCGGCATGTCCCAGGGTGCCGACACATCTTCCGCCAGAACCCGTCCGACGGCATCCTGCAGCTGAACCCGCTCCACTCCGCAGCTGCCTGTATTTGAAAGTATTATGCTGCGTGCCTCTTCAAAAGAAACCATGATATTTGCCCCTTTCAATGGAAAGATGCCAGAATAGCCGGAACATCTTAAAAACACAATATGATTGCCAAGCTCTTACGGTTGGGTATAATGGCGTATCTATTAAGCAGCGTCGGGAGCTGACAGCATGAAACTGTCACAGGAAGCAAAAGTAGGTCTGTTCTTCGTTATAAGCCTGGCCCTTTTCGGCATCATGCTGGAGGTCGGCAACCACTGGAAAATCTTCGATCACGGCATACCCTACAAGGTCTTTCTGCCGTCATCCACTGGTCTCAAGGTTGGTGATACGGTCAAACTGGCCGGGGTGGAAGTCGGCACCATTTCCAAAATAGCCGTTCTGGCTGACAAGGTTCAGGTGGATTTCGAGGTCAATCCCGGAACAAGCATCAAACAGGATACCGTCGCCGGCATCCGCATGTCCAACATGCTGGGGGGCCAGTTTCTGGGGCTCTCATTCGGAACACCGTCCAGCCCGGAACTCCCGGCCGGCAGCACCGTGAAAAGCTCGGATTCGGCCAGTGTTGACGCATTGCTGGACAGCGTGGGCGGACTGACCAGGGATGCCAAGCAGCTGATCATCGACCTGAACCGCAACCAGAACGAGGTCATGACCAAGATCACCGCCATACTGGATGAAAACCGGAGCGCCGTGCACAGCTCCCTTACCGGCCTCTCCAGCATTACAGCCAAGCTGGACCGTGGAGATGGCTCCCTGGCCCTGCTTCTTAATGACAAAACCCTCTACAACAATGTCACGGCCCTGACCGGTAGCCTTAAAGAGGTCAGTTCGAAACTGGAGAACGGAGAAGGCACCATCGGCAAACTGCTTAACGAGGAAGACCTCTATAATCAGGCAATTTCGGCGGTCAAGGGCATGAACGACAGCATGAATAACTTTACCGAAATCTCCCGGCGCATCAACAATGGTGAAGGTACAGCCGGCAAGCTGGTCAATGATCCGGCCCTGTACAACGAACTTCGTGATACGGTTTCCAACCTGAAGGAAATCACACGCAAGATCAATAGCGGCGAAGGATCTATCGGCAAAATGGTCAATGACGACAAGCTCTACCGTGACGCCCTGTCAACTCTTAAGAAAACTGAAAAAGCGATGGAAGGGCTGCAGGACACCGGGCCGATTTCGGTCATAGGAAGTGTGATCGGAACTCTCTTTTAAACGTTTTTAAATACACTCTTACAAAAAAAGGCTGACACCAATGGTGCCAGCCTTTTTTATACACTCCTTACTTAATGCTAGATGTACTTGCCGACAATCGGCGCCAGTTTCTGCCTGGCCGCCTCCGGGATGACCGAACGGTCTGTAATGATCGCATACTGCATGGCACTGGCGCAGGGGCAGCTGCGCTCGCCGCCGATTTCAGCCACAGCATTGCGGATAATGTTTTTTGCCATGGCCACGTTCTGGTGGATGATCTGGATGATCGCTTCGACGGTCACGTCATCGTGGGAATCGTGCCAGCAGTCATAGTCGGTCGAAAGGGCAATGATTCCGTAGCAGATTTCGGCCTCGCGAGCCAGCTTGGCCTCGGTCAGGTTGGTCATGCCGATCACGGAAGCACCCAGCGCCAGGTACGAAAACGATTCGGCCCGGGTGGAAAAGGCCGGTCCTTCCATGCAGATGTAGCTGCCCCCCTTGTGGACGGTGGCGCCGGCCTTTAAAGCCGCATTGTAGAGAGTTTCGGACAGGGGATGACAGACCGGGTCGGCAAAGCCTGCATGGGCTACTATTCCATCTCCAAAGAAAGTATCTCGCCTGATGCCCTTGGTGCGGTCGATGAACTGATCAGGAATCACGATATGGCCGGGTGCAATGGCATCCTTCAGGCTGCCGACAGCTGAAACCGAGATGATCTGCTCGACCCCAAGCTTCTTCATGCCGTAAATATTGGCGCTGTAGTTGACCTCGGACGGAAGCAGGCGGTGCCCACGCCCGTGACGCGGCAGAAACACCATTTTTACACCGTTCAGAACGCCGGTCACATATTCGTCGGAAGGATCCCCGAATGGTGTTTCGATCCTGACCCGCTCGACCTCTTCTAGCCCTTCCATGTCATACAGTCCGCTTCCGCCGATTACACCGATGGTTGCTTTGCTCATAAATTTCATTCCTTTCACTGATGTTGTTGGCATACTATTTTCGATGCAATATTTCCGACGCAATTGTTTCGCTTGAGATAAATGGCTTTATAGCAGAATACATTACTCCCGTGAAGTCTATTCAATTGACAATATGCCACCCAAAACCTTAGAGTTGGTGACAACCGAGGCGAACATGATCAATATTGACAAACTGAAACAGCAATTCAAGAAAATCCTTTCGCTGGATGCCCACCCCGGGCACATTGCCGTTGGTTTCGCCGCCGGTGTCTTTATCAGCTTCACCCCTTTTTTCGGTCTGCACACACCCATGGCAATCGCCGTCGCCTTCATTTTCCGGCTCAACAAGCTGACCTGCATAACCGGAGCCTGGGTAAACACTCCGCTGACAGTCTTTCCGGCCCTGGCGGCCAGTTATAAACTGGGCGAGATAATGCTCGGAAACAAGCCGATGGAATTTCAGGTGACAAGCCTGGAATGGAGCAGCCTCAAAATGTATGCCTCGTCGCTGCTTCTGGGAAGTTCTGTGATCGGCTTTTTTGCTGCGCTGGCCGGCTACGCTGCCTGCTACTGGCTGGTAACGGTTTTCAGGCGCAAGGACGCCGGACTGGCCGAGATGACCCGCGAAATGGAAGAGGTGGGGGAAGAGCTGGAGTAGATCAGTTGCGGCAGCACAAATTCCGCTTAAATATACAATGATTACAGATACTTATTTCGCCACAGAGGCATGCGGGCCTTGACAGGCTCCTTCCAGTGGGGTATGGTGCGCTCAAGCAAGTCACGCACTTGCGATAGCGATAATACTAAACCATCCGCGAGGATGGGACGGAAAGCCTAGGATCTCCATGAGATAGCCGGGTCGCCGAACTATCAATTTTCCGATAGCGAGCGACCCGGCTTTTTTATTGCCGGTCGACTCCAATGTCGTTGCATAACGACAGGAGGTATTTCATGAAGTTCAGCAAAAAAGTACAGCAGATGGCGGTTTTCATAGAGTTTCTGGCCGGATCTGGTCTGGCCATCTTCTTCCACCTGGTGCTCCATAACCCGGAAGCGGCCTACAGCATCTTCGGCATCGGCCTGCTTCTCTCCCTGACCACCTACCTGCTCCGGGAAGACCTGGAAAACACCTGTCACCAACTGACCAGCCAGTATAACCAGGCGCATGAAATCACCTTTGCCGTTGCCCAGATAAACGATCCGGAATGCCAGGTCAAGGCCCAGGAGATGCTGAGCGGAATCAAACGGACCATCCTCCTGCTCCAGCAGGGCTATATACCCCTTGATGAGACAGAATATTATCTGGAAGGCGCCAAATGCACAGATTCATCACTGCAGCGCCTGAAGGCTGTGGACCCGCTGACAGCTGGCTGGCTTACCCGTGGTGCTCTGATGAACTTCTACCAGTCCAACCTGCGGGCATTGGAAAGAGGAGTTTCTGTCACCCGCATATTTGTAATCAGTCGTGATGAAATGACCGGGCCCGAGGCCCAGAAGATACTTATGGGTCAGTATCTGGACGGCATAGATGTGCGTGTCGCATTCCGGGACGAGCTTCCCCTGGCCAACGACATCAGCGGTCGTGATATAAACAGCTCCTTCGACTTCGGCATCTATGACGACCATGTGGTAACCGATGTTTTCCCGCAATCAGGCAAGTACTACGGCCGGAAAACTACAACTGCTGCAGAGGTGGAAAAGTACATAAGGCTCTATGAGATTATCGATCACAACGCACACGCCGTGACCCAGGAAGATGACAGGATCATACTGGCATCCGAGGCGCTCAAGCTGGCGGCCTGATATACGTTCTGAATAATCGTTTCCTGGCATCAACTCTGCTGCCCGAAATCCCTGGCAAAGGCATACAAAAAGATCGACACGACCAACCCTGCCACCGGGAGCAGAAAAGCGCTGTGAAAGGCCGCCGCCGACATGGCTCCGGATGCTCCTCCGGATGATGAACCGACAATGATCCCCATGGCCTGCTGGGTTGCGGCGGCCCCCAGCAGGACGTAGAAGTTCAGCGAGGTCAGCGCGGTTCCGACGATCCTCACCGGGAACATGGAGCGGATGATCGGATAGATCATGACCCCGCTGGAAACCGCCAGGCCGATCGCAAAGAAGACCGCTGCCAAAAGTGACTGCGGGATCATCTCCGCCCACCCCAGAAAAGCCGACATCAGCAGCACCAGTACAATCTGACCCGCCAGCAGGGTTTTTTTGTACGACCTGAAAAAGCGCCGGGCAATCGTATCAGTCACCATGCTTCCGGCGATGAAGCCAAGCGAGGTGAACATCAGCATGTTGCCGGTGGCCTCGCGGGAAAGATGCAGCACCTCCATCAGATACGGCCCACCCCACAAACCCTGCAGCGCCAGGTAATTTCCATACCAGAAAAACGAGATGATCCCCAGCAGCCAGAAGTCGCGGCTGCCGAAGATCTCACCCCAGGCGGCCAGCATGCCGCCCTTTTGACCTGTCTCCTGTTCCGCTGTCGCACATTTTGCCGGACGATCCTGAACCTTGCAGAAAACCAGCACGGTTACCAGTGCCTGAACGGCACCGATCGCCAGAAAAGATGTTCGCCAACCGAAGGCACCCACCGCCAGCGCCAGCGGCGCGGTAGCCGCCAGATTTCCCAGGTTGCCGACCGCCACCATGAAACCGGATACCCGCCCGAACTCCTGTTTGCTGAACCAGTGGCTGAAAACGGTGAAAGTAGCCATCAGCACCGAGGCGGTGCCGATACCGATCAGTACTCGGGCCGCCATGGCAACGGCAAGAGTATCGGCCTGTGAGAAAAGGATGCCTCCGGCCGTGGTCAGCACTCCGCAGCCGCTGATCACCAGCCGGCTCCCCAGCCGGTCGATCATCGGCCCCAAAGGCAGCTGGGCCACGGCATAGACATAGAACAGGATCCCGGAGAGCGAGCCCAGCTGCTGCGGTGTCAGATGCAGTTCGCGGGAGATGTCCCCCGCCACCACTGCCAGCGAGACCCGGTAGAAATAGACCAGTATGTACATCAGCGCCAGCACGGCAAAGATCGTCCAGCGCCGGCGATTGCGGGAATGGGTGTCGGGCATTGAACTCTCGATAAAAAACAGAATGACAAGAACGTCTCTTATAGCGGTAAAGCAGATAAAAATGAATTAAAAGCTTCTCGATTGACTCGCTCCGGTCGTTAGGGAATAATGCCGCTGCTGACTATGGATATGAAGGAGCCCGGATGAGGACAATTACCGCCCGCTGTTCAATGTTGTTGCTGCTGATCGCCGCCGCCACCCCGGCCGCTGCCGTTGAAGAAGGAACAGTCACGACCTTCTGGCCGCTGTTTGACTACCGCAGCAGTCCGGCCACCGGCTACAGCAACCTCTCGATCCTGGGGCCTCTCTTCAAGCGTGAACATTCCGGCGACGTTACCAGAACAGCGCTCCGGCCGCTGTTTTTCAACCAGTCCGACAAGGAATCCGACGACAGCGACATCCTCTATCCGCTGGCATCAAGCTCGTCCGGCGGCGGCGACTCCTCCACCCAGGTTATGAAGATTTACCAGAAGCATGTCAGCCGGGCCGGCACTGCCGAAGAAAAGCAGGATTCGATGCTGTTCCCGCTCTACATCAGCGGAACATCGGATAAATACGGCCCCTACAGCTCGTTCTTTCCGATCCACGGCAACATCTATCAGCGTTTCTGGCGCGACGAATACCACTACACTCTCTTCCCGCTCTACGGCCGCACGGTCAAAAACGGCACGACCTCCACCAACTGGCTCTATCCGTTCTTCAACACGGTCTCGGGCGAGAACGAGAGCGGTTTCCAGTTCTGGCCGCTTTATGGACAGTCCGCCAAAGAAGGGGTCTACTCCAAGCGCTTTATGCTCTGGCCGTTCTACATCCGCGAGAGCCTGGGACTGAACAGCGACAACCCCACCGAGAACCTGAACCTGATCCCTTTTTACGCATCTTCCACTTCACCGCAGCGCAGCTCAACCCATATGCCCTGGCCCTTCTGCGGAGTCGTGCGGGACGGGCAGGGGCAGGTGGTCGAACGCGACATCTTCTGGCCCTTCTGGGTGACCGCCCAGGGGCAGGATTTCAGCATTGAACGCTTCGTGCCTTTCTACTCCCGATCGAAGATAAAGGATTCCACCAGCAACTGGATCATGTGGCCGATCTACCGGCATGAAACCATCGATTCGACCGGCTTCCGCCAAGACAAGACCAGCCTGCTCTATTTCCTGTTCAGCCATTCTGAGGAATCCTGGCCCGAAACCGGCAAGGATCGCGCCCGTTCTGCCTTCTGGCCGCTGTACGCCTGGAAACGGGACGAGGCCGGAATGCGGTCGCTGACAATGCCGGCCCTGGCCGAAGCGGTCATCTGGAATGACGGGCTGGAGCGCAACTGGGCGCCGCTCTGGAGGCTGTTCATCGCGCAGTGGGATGATAAGGGCAATAATGCGGTTTCGCTGCTCTGGAACCTGTACTGGCAGGAGCGGCGCGGCCAGGAACTGGCCTGGGAACTGTCGCCGCTGGTTTCGTACCGTTCAACCGGCGCCGGAACGGAGTTCAAGCTGCTGAAAGGTCTGCTTGGCTACGGCGGAGGAAAAGAAGGGAGTTCGCTGAGTCTGTTCTGGATACCGTTCAAAATTTAACACTGTTAGCCTGGAAAAAGCATTTGGCCACAGAGCACACAGAGTTCACAGAGGGAAATCGAATAGATACAGGATTATTCTGTTGCACCAAACAGGTGATACTGAAAAAACGAATTTCTTGAGTGATTTCTCTGTGCTCTCTGTGACCTCTGGGGCTAACTGCCGTTTTTGGATTAACCGCAAGTAGCGTTCCTGATGTCCCCTAAATATCCCTGATCACAATCTCAATCAGATTGGGCTTTCCAGATGCAATGCCGGCTTCGACAGCCGCTGCGATATCACCGGCGCAAGCGACTCGAATGGCAGGAACGCCCATGGACAGTCCAAGAGCAATGAAATCAATGACAGGGTTAACGATATCCATGGCAATGGAACTGATTTTTGGCGTCAGATTGTAGTGATGCTGCGACTTCATGAATTGCTTGAGAATATTGTACTCGCAGTTATTCATCACAATAAATGTGATGGGCAGGTTTTCGTGGACCGCCGTCCAGAGCGCCTGCGGTGAATACATTGCGGCCCCGTCGCCCACCAGGCAAACAACCGGCTCCCGCCCAAGACCGAGAGAAAAACCGACTGCAGCCGGCATCCCCCACCCGAGTGCGCCTCCACGAAGAAACGAGTATTGACGGACCGAACTGCTGTCAAGAAAACTTCTGACATTATTTGTCGTAACCAGAGCCTCGTCAACAATGGCAATATCCGGTCCGATCGCCCGGACAACCTGCTGAGCGGCGACCAGCGGGTGAATTGACTGATTTGAAAACAGGCCTGCTGCGGTCTGTGATAACCGTTCACGCCGTGCTGTCTGCGCGGCGGCTGCTTTTTGTCGAAGGTCCGAGAAAGCCCCGGCCCTTCCGGCAACCTTTTCTTTAAGCAGTTTATTCAATACTTCCAGTGATTTTTGAATATCACCCACCACGGAAAGTTTCGAGGGGTAGGTCCGGCCAAGGTCGGAACCATCGACAGACATCTGAAACAGCTTGCAGTTTTTGGGCAGCGCCGAACCTTCGGTATACAGCACCGTAATGAAGGACTTTCCGCCCAGACCGAACACGCACTCGGCATCTTTCAGGCGCTCGGCAATTTCAGTGGATTTGGTAGGCAGGTTGCCCGCCCAAAGCGGATGACTGGTCGGAAAGGGAATATGTGCCGGCCACGAAGAACCATAAACCGGGGCCGCCAGAATTTCCGCCAGTTCCACGACCTCCGGGGCGGCATTGTGAAAAGAAATTTCATCACCGGCAACTATGACAATCCGCCCCGGCGTGATGGCTGCAAGCTCTTCCGCCAGCAGATCAAGCGAGCCGGCCACCGGGCGCCGGTCCACGTATGAATGCTCCGGAATGGGGATTGTGCTCATCTCCTCCATGACATCCATTGGCAGAGAAAGAAACACCGGGCCGGACTTGGCGGCACGGCAATCCTGAAATGCCCGCCGGACCAGAATCGGCAGCTGCTCCGGGGTTGTAACCTCCTGCGCCCATTTGACGGCGGGGGTGGCGATTCGTACCAGATCGCCGAAAAGAAGCGGATCAGTAACCGAATGGCGTGAATCCTGCTGACCTGCGGTAACAACCAGAGGTGTGCCGGCAATACTCGCATTCAAAAGATTGCCGAACCCGTGGCCAAGTCCTCCTGCGGTATGCAGATTAATAAACCCGGGGCGGCCCGAAGCCTGCGCATATCCATCGGCCATCGCCACAACGCTCGCTTCCTGCAAGCCCCAGATATAGCTGATAACGGAACTTTCCCCCAGGGCATCTATAAAAGGCAGCTCGGTCGTTCCCGGATTGCCGAAGACGTACTCAACCCCTTCACTTTCAAGCACTTCCAGCAATATCTTTGCACCGCTGCGCGCTTCCACCTGATCTGTTTTTGAGACTTGATTCTTAAGCATCGCTGACACCTCTGAGGCTCCAGAAAAGAGCCATACTTTTTCTGTTTATACCAGTTTTCCTGCCAAAGCCTTGATCTTGGCCCGCACACCATCTGATAGCTTCGGATGTTGTTCCTTGGCAATCATACCGGTAAAGAGAGAACCAACAACTTCGGCGCCGATCGTCTTTGCCGTCATTTTGAGCTGTTTCCTGGTTCCAAATAACCATCGCCCCATAATTCCCGGGGCTGCACTCGAGGAGACCAACAGTGCCTTTTTCTTTGGAGCCTGCTCTTTCCTGAACTGTGGCCCGTTCATATCCCACGGCCAATAGGCATAAACAGCCAGCCGCTCCATGAATCGTTTAAAGATGGCCGTGACCGAACCAAAATTCGTCGGTGCAGCAAGAACATAACAATCGGCCCGCTCTATTTTATTGATCAATTCCGCCATTCCATCATGGAGCATGCACTCCCCCGGAACCACACCGGGCTGTTGGGTGCAGACACGGCAATTCAGGCAAAACTCGATCGGGTAATCACGGAGAAGGATAATCTCGACTTCGGCGCCAGCAGTCTGTAGTGCCTCTGCTAAAGCCTCGACGGCCTGATCGGTAATGCCATTATCTCGATATGAACCATTAATTGCGAGTATTTTGGTCATGGTCGTTATCCCTTTCCGAGAAGAGACTCTGTTTTTGACAAACTCACGGGGTCATGGCTCCTCATTCCACAATTGATAACTTGATTTTATGAATGTTGAGTTATAGTACTGCAGTCTTCGGAACCGCCAAACCATGACGTTTCAGCCGCCCCCCCGACAATCCGCTATCCACTGAAATATACTGGTTTTTATTAAAATAGTCTATCGCAACAACAGGCTTGATAACAGTTCACTTGGAGCGGCAAAGGGAGATTCCTTGGTCTGCGGAGACGTAGACGATTTTGTCAATTAAAAGGCCAGGCTCAGTTGGTAAATGCTTCTTTAGCTGTTTTCGGCTTGACCCATATAAACAAATTGTTTACATTTATGCCATGATCACATCATTCGCAAACAAAGAAACAGAAAAGCTTTTTTCAACGGGAAAATCCAAAAAACTCCCTACTGAAATCATCACCCGTTCGATTATGCGTCTGACGCAGTTGGATAATGCTCGCGAAGTTACTGATTTGCTGATCCCTCCGTCAAACCGCCTTGAAACCCTCTCTGGCGATAGGGCGGGACATTGGAGCATCAGGATTAATGATCAGTGGCGTATATGCTTCCGGTTTGCCAATGGTGATGCAACGGATGTGGAAATAACCGACTACCATTAAGGAGAAATTTATGGCTGTAAAAAACGGGCTTCCCCCCATACATCCCGGGGTATTCCTGAAGGAAATACTTGATGAACTCGGCATGTCGCAAAATGCTTTTGCTCATGTGATCGGCGTTTCTCCCATGCGAATATCACATGTCATCAAGGGTTCGCGCCCTGTTACGGCAGAACTGGCTGTGCTTTTCGGCAAAGCATTCGGACAGACACCGACCTACTGGATGAACCTGCAAACCAGCTATGATCTAAAAACAGCTGAAAAAGCGCTAGCTCAGAGGGTGCGGCAAGTGCAGCCACTTTTGCTGGCTGCGTAGTGGATCGTGTAGAACAGGGTCACAGCACTCTTGGAGCGGCAAAGGGAGAATCCTTGCGTTTGAAGTACATATAAAAAGGGCCAACCGGTCAGATTAGTCATCTTATAAACAGATCAAATCACTCTGACTATCGGTTTTTCAGGCCCATCTTCCGGAAACCGGTTCCATCCAGTTCCGAAAATCGGCGGCATTGTGCAGGGCTGCCAGCCGCCTGATCAGGGTAATGTTCAGCCAGGGCATGTCGCAGGCCGCCGCGAAGATATGCGGGTTGACGGCGTGGTAAAGCCTAAAACTGGCTAATCAAGACTGGCCTCAACCCCTTCAGGATAGAGGCGAGGGAAATAATACCCCACCATAGATGCTGGAAAACCGAGCATTACAGGTCCCTTTTCCGTATCAGAAACTAAATAGCCTTTTTCCAGCAAACTACTTACGACCCTGCGTGCTGAACGTTCAGGCATTCCGATGATACTTGGGATTTCTCCGCGAGCTATTTCCCCGCGTAAAAAAACATCTCTCAGTAAATGACCCGCTTCAGGTTTCAATTCACCAAAAGAGACTTGACGATCAACCACTGCTTGTATTCTTTTCTGCATTCCATCCAAACCCAACAGGCCTGACATAAAGTCAATCTGGTCAACAGCAGTTTTAAGAAAGAATTTACAAAATCCGAGCAGGCCCGCTTGTGTCAAATTCCCCCGTCCATCCAGATCTCCTCTGCGAGGTTGGTCTGCCCCTGCCAAGGATGCAAGATACTCTTCACGATTTCTTGCGAAACCTCTAGAGACAGTCCACAATCCGTGGCCATCTATTTTTGCCTTTTTTAGGTAGGCATGAGTCATAAGACGTGTAACTCGCCCATTGCCATCCAAAAAAGGATGAATCCATGCAAGCCGGTGATGAGATGCCGCCGCTCCGATAACTTGACTTAAACCTTTCAGTTTTTGAGGGTCGTAGGCTTCTTCAAATCTGTTCATAAAAGTGAATAGGTATTCTGATTTAGGCGGTAAATGCCTCCCAACCTTAACCTCTAATTCCCTTACTTCACCAGGGATCACCTTTTCAGTTGTTCCATCTGCACGCTGTACGACAAGATACTCCTCCGGCATTCGCTCATAAAATTCTTTGTGTATCCAGCACAAAAAACTCTTGCTTGTAATGACTGTTCCGGGAGCAGCCTCGATGTGGGACTCGATGAGTTTCTGCACTTCTATGTGTGCTTTGCTTTCCAATTGTTTTGCTCTTTTTGCAGGATCTTGGGAAAAGTCTTCTCGCATAGCACGATCAATGTCTACAGGATGGGTGTTATGCCCTTCTATTAAATTGGAATAGTAGCTGTTCATTCTTCTTACTAATTCCACAACTCCTCTACGTGTAACTGGATGAACAGCGGCACTAATACCGGCAGATTTACGAATCACCTCAATCGCCAAATCGTCGAGTTCTCCCGCAGGATCAGTAGGCATCATTGGTTCCATTTCTGAAATCTTTGTATAAAAACCATCTTCCATGTTGATTCCCCTGACATAGGCCAGTATTTTGGCCGATATTAAATATCGTGACTTTAATTAATTGCAAGACCGCTTTTACACGTGAATTATTAGTTGCGTTGAAAATTTGGCCGGTTATATGGAAGAGCTAATAAAACAAAAATATACGCTGAAACTAGGTATTGCAATTAATTCCACATAAAAACATCGAAAGTTTTGGCCGATGTTTTGGCCGATGTTTTTGTACCGTATTTTGCCAAAGAAATAAATAACATTTTCACTTTTTAATTATGTTGGCCGATGTTTTGGCCGATCTTACAGAAGCCAAAAACAAAAAAGGACCATCAAGGCCCCTTATCTGTAGTTTTTGCACAACGTTATGAGGCTGAACCGCCATCGGCGGGTCTTGCCGATAGTTAGTTTTACTTGCTGCCACGACGACCGAACATCGGATTCATTTCACTCCACAACGTATCTTCTAACGCCTGTAAAGTTTCGGCATCAGTAATTGTTTCATATTCAGCAAAGGCTAAAGTTAATTTTATGTCTGAGTAATCTTCTGTCCACCATGCCAGATGCAATGCAAACGTCGCTTTGGCACCGTAACCAAAGTGCTCTTTTATTCTTTTCAGCATATCTGACGAACTTCCGACGTATAGGCATGTCGATTCGTGGCCATTTAGCCTTGCGTACGCTCTACCAGAATCACCTTTCCTTGCTTCGCTGAAAGCGTTTCTAAGCTCAAAAAGGCAAGAATTATCTGCCACTGTCAGATAATAGATGTATGGAGAACCTCGTTTTACCGATTTTTTCAGATCATAAATTAAAGCTTCAGGATTTTCTAAGATTTGACGGATCGGGAATTCAATTTTGAATTCGCCCTTCGGGGTCACCTGCGATACTCGTTCCGCTAGGGCGGTAAGACGCTCTTTCGCTCGAATTTGTAGATCGTAGAACATCTCATCCCTTTCCCAGGCTAACTATTTGAGGGTGCTGCCGCCTATGTGGAAGCAATTCCAGTTATACAAATATCCCAAGTTTTTCTTGAATTATCTCAGGAGAAAGATTTTGCAGTTCGTCTTTAGTTATCATAACGACTCTATCTTTCCCTTTCCGGCCGTGCTCCTCAGTGGCTATTCGTGCAAGTAATGATTCATACTTGTCAGGAGTTTCACTTTGGAAGTCGGTAACAATTAAGAGGAGTGTATTAGGAGATCGATTAGTAATTTGGGAATAAATATTCTTGGCGTAGATGTTCTTCAAAAAAGATTCTCGCAACCAGCCATAGTTGAAGCCCTTTCGGATTGATTTTAATTCGACAATCCAATCCTTAGTAAGCATTGTCCTGCCTTGGAGAAGAATGTCTATTTCTACCCCTCCGACCATCTTATTTGTTTCAATTTGATACTTAGAGCTATAGACATCATTCAGGCGCTGCGCAACCTGATCCTCCAACTGTCGATAGCTTGCTTTGAAGGTGGTGAATTGATAACCAGATGAGACTTCTCCTTCAGCAGCCATCGATTTATAGTCTGTAGCTGCGACTTCTTCGATCTCGTCCTTCGTTGCGTCTCGTAGTGACTGTTTCTTGAGCTCAACCTCAAGCTTGGTTTGTTCGTCTAGGAGAAGCTGATTGGTGTGCCACTTTTTAAGACCAAGATAGATCAAAGTGAGGCCACATAGAATTCCAATTGATGAAAACCATGGAATGAACTTGAGTATAAATGCTACTGACGTTTGCCGACTAAGGATTGCAGCCCTGGCAACCTCTGTAACAGTCTTTAGTTCTGCCTCAGTTTTAAATAAATCAAAAGGTTCTTTTAAAAATAGCCAAGGTCCTAAAATTGAAAGCGAGATAAGAACGACCCCGAGCGAGACGACGAATTTGTATAAATCCCCAAACTCAAACTTCATATCAATTCCTTATGATTAACATCTTATTGACCGGTTCACGCGCGCGTGCGCGTGAACCGCTCATCCCCCCAAATGGAACATTTCATCTATGAACATTGGAATCAGAGCCAACATGCCAAAAGAAAGATGATTTGCCCCATATTCCAAATCGCCTGACAAAATCATATACAGGTTCTTATTAAAACAGTCTATACCAAAGACGGCGCAGATAAACAATAAGGGCCAACCCGTACAGGATCGGCCCTTCAGTATTCCAACGTCTCCATCTCTCTGCTTCTTTTAATGCGCACTCTGCCGTAATTCGGAACTAAGTTCCTTCTGACCGACCGAAGCATATTCTGCCCTCAGTTGAAAATAATCTCCCGGAGTGTTTATGTTGCGGAAGGAATCAAAGGCGGGGTCGATTGCGGCAATCTGGTCCTGGTCAAAATACTGCACGCGCACCTGCGGAAAAAAGGAAACAATGCGCCGCCGACCGGCTGACAACACATCTTCCATCGGCTGCAGACACTGCTTGCCATACAACGCATGCAGCGGTTCCAGGCCGTTTTCCACCTGGGGGATAACGACATCGGCGGCATTGTGCAAGGCTGCCAGCCGCCTGATCAGGGCGTTGTTCAGCCAGGGCATGTCGCAGGCCACGGAGAAGATGTACGGAGTGGCTGCGTTGTGCAGCCCGGCGTGCAGTCCGGCCAGCGCCCCCAGGCCGGGATACATGTCGGCCACCTTGCGGCAGGGGAGGAAATTGTACTGCTCGGGATTGTTGGTAACCAGCAGCACTTCCGGGAACAGCTCCGAAAACTGCCGGTAGATCGCTTCGATGATGCGCCCCCCCTGAATGGGGAGCAACGCCTTGTTGCTCCCCATCCGGGAGGATTGCCCGCCGGCCAGGATGACGCCGGTAACGCCCGGTATCCTCCCGACCTTATCCAGAGCGCCTGCGTTCATTTGCCGCGCTCGAAACCTTCCCGTGACGCCAGCAGATCCAGGTGGATCGTCAGCAGATCCTCCACCTCCAGCGGCACATCGCCGCCCCCTTTCCGCAGGTCACGTGTCTTGATGTAGCGGCTGCAGGCACGGCAGGTATCAACCCTTGTCGTCCCCTCACCGGCGGTAAAGTAGGAGAGTTTTTCCGTATCTTCGCAGCCGCAGGAAGGGCATTTCATGCGCTTGAACTGCCATGAGTAAAAACAGGCCGAGCAGCAGAGGTGGCGGCGCCCCTCGTCACCGGCCAGTTCGGCCATGGCGGGACGTGAGCCGCAGACCGGGCAGACATTCTCCTGCCACTCCGGAAAGGCATCGGCCGGAATGCCGGAGGAACATTGTTCCAGTGCTGTCTTGAGCGGGATTTCAAAAACATATTCCAAGAGCGGCGCCGGTACTCCCAGAGTGGCGGAAGCTTCATCCAGCGGTCCGCGGCGGCGCTCCAGGATTGCCAGCAGCAGCCCCCCGGTATCAACACCACCAGAGGAGAGCGCCTGGCTGATCCTTTCCAGAGACTCGTCCCCTTCCTTGCCCTGCTGCTTAAGGACGCGTAAGACACCCGACAGAAATGTTTTCAGCATTTCCCGGTCAATGGACAGTTCAGCCGGAGAAACCAGCGGAAAACCATTCCCGGTGCGTTCGGCGCCGCTGACCGCGGAAAGATCGATCGTGATACCGGTCTGCCCTTCCCGGCCGCGCAGGTATTCGTAGACCGCTGCAAAAAACGGAGTGATGGCGGCATATTCCGGGGAATCTGCAGCGGCTTGCTGCAGCGCGGATATTTTGGATTCAGTTGTGGGCATTGTGTCTCCTAATCTAGAAAAAGCATTTGAACCACAAAGTCACAAAGGCACAAAGCAAAACAGACAGTTACGCCAAAGAATAAAAAAACCCGAATTACTTGCAACTGCCCAGATTCCTTGGTGTCTTTGTGCCTTTGTGGTTATGAACTGCCGAGTTTAGGCTTATTGCTTTTCTCCGGTTACTTCCTTGTACCACTTGGGATGATGCTTTTTCGCCCACAGCTTGCGCACATCGCCGTACAGCATGGCCTCGATCGTGCCCGGATTGCCGATGGTCGCCAGATAGACATGCACGACCACAAACATGATCGAACCGACGAAAAACAGACTATGGGTCATCAGCGAGAGCTGCACGATCCAGCGCGGGAACATGGCCGGAGCCCAGATGAAGATGCCGGTCACTCCCAGCACCAGTGTGGCCGCGGCGATAAATATGGCGAACAGCTTCTGTCCCGGATTGTACTTGCCGATGTTGAAATGGCTGGCGTCGCGGGAGAGATAGCCGCCGCTCTTGTCGACCCATAATTTGTCGTCCTGATCGAAGGTGGAGATGTCCTTTTTGTGGTTGAAGAACATGTACAGAGAACTGAGGAAGAAAATGATCCCGCTGATCTTGTGGATCAGGATCGCGTTCTGCCCCCCTCCGAAAAGTGAAAAGTAGCCGTTGAAGAGGGTCGAGTACAGCCCCAGCCCGGTCAGAAGCAGCGTGAAGAAGCTGGCGGTGACGACCCAGTGCAGCACCCTTTCGCTGGTGCTGAAACGCTCGATATATTTACTCATGGCCGGCCTCCTTGCTGTTCAGGTCATCGTCAACTTTTTTCGGCCCGATGGTCACATAATGCAGCAGCATGGCGCCGATACTGCCCCAGAAGCCGAGGATGCCGAGCGGCTTGATGACATCCTTCCAGAGGAAAATCGACATGGGTATGCTCGGTGAGGAGGGAAGACCGTACTGCTCCGGCGGCCCCTCCAGGGCATAGACAACTCCCAGCCCCAGCAGGTCTTTTTCACCGTAGAGCGTTTTCTTGGCGGCGGTGGCCGTGGCGATCAGCTGGTTTCGGTTGCCGAATTTGAGGGTTTCGGTCGGACAGGCCTTGGCGCAGGCCGGAGTCATTCCGCCGTTGATACGCTCCAGACAAAGGTGGCATTTACTGACCTTGTCATCGGCCCCGTAGCGCGGGATGTTGAAGGGACAGGCAGAGACGCAGTACTTGCAGGAGATGCATTTTTCCTTGTTGTGGGCCACAATGCCGTCTTTGGTGCGGTACAATGCGCCGGGCGAGGGACAGACTTTCATGCAGCCGGCATCGCCGCAGTGCATGCAGCGTTCATTGAAGAAACGCCAGGTCACTTCGCCGGAGCTCTCCTTTTCCACAAACTTTATGCGGTTGTATAGCGCCGGAGTCAGGTCGCGCGGGTTCTCGAAAGTCCCCTGGTTGACGGTCTTGTCGGCCTCCAGCTTGTTCCACTGTTTGCAGGCCACCTGACACGATCGGCAGCCGATGCAGCGCGACGTATCCACGAGAAAGCCCTTGCGGGCAGCTTGATTGATTGTGTCGGCCATGGCTTACCCCTTTCTCGCGATCCCGACCATGAAAGCCTTGGTCTCCGGGATCATCGTATTGGCATCGCCCGCCGTGGGGGTCAGCAGATTAGCGGCATCGCCCATGCCGGGGGTCTGCCAGCCAAAGCACCAGGGCAGGCCGACTTGATGTACGATACGCTCGCCGATTTTGAAAGGCTTCATGCGCGGAGTGACCATCGCCACCGCCTCGATCTTGCCGCGGGCCGAGGAAACCTCAATTGTATCGCCGTTGGTGATGTTCTTCTCCTTGGCCAGTTCGACGCTGATCTCGCAGAACTGGCGCGGCTGCAGCTCCAGCAGCCAGGGGGTGTTGCGGGTCATGACCCCGGTCTGCCAGTGCTCGGTGACCCGGTAGGTGGTGGCCACCAGCGGGAAGCGCACATCACAGGTGGCCAGCACGTCTTCCTTGACGCCGGCATCGCTGAAGATCTTGCTGGCCGGGTTGGTCATCTGCTTGGAGAAGAAGTTTTCCGGCACCGGACATTCCACCGGTTCGTAATGCTCCGGGAAGGGACCGTCCTTCAGTCCCGGCCCGAATATGGCTGCCACGCCGTCGGCCCGCATGATGAAAGGCTTGCGCCCTTCCTTCTCATCCGCCATGGGAGGCCAGGGGCCGTCCGGCACATCGCCGACCCAGGCGCCCAGGGCGCCGGTCGGCTGTACTGCCGTCGGATTCCAGTAAACCACCGCTTTTTTGAGGTTATAGGGTTTTCCGGCCGGATCGCAGGAAGCGCGATTGTAGATGATGCGCCGGTTGACCGGCCAACACCAAGCCCACTCCGGGAACATTCCCAGGCCGGTCGGGTCTTTTTTGACCCGGCGGGCCATCATATTGCCCTTTTCGTTGTAGCTCTGGCAGAAGATCCAGGAGCCGCAGGAGGTGGTGCCGTCGGCCTGCAGGTTGGCAAAACCGCCCACCAACTCCCCTTTCTTGCCGAGCATCTTTTTCGGCGTACCGGGAGGCGGTGGCGGCGGCGCCTTTTCGCCCGGCTTGAGCGGCTTGGGCTTTTCCTCCACGTCCTCCAGGAAATAGCCGTTGATTTCCTTGGCAACGGCGTGGACATCCACACTCTTGATCGTACCATCAGCACGCTTGAAGCCGTAGTTCCAGGTCAGGTTGGTGAGCTGTTCCGGCAGCGCGCCGCCATCCTTGACGTAGAGCGCCTTCACTTTCTGAAACAGTTCGTGGATGATTTCGGCATCCGGCTTGCTCTGTCCCAGCGGCTTGACCGCGGCGGTGCGCCACTGGGCCCAGCGACCCGAGTTTGTGATAGAGCCTTCCTTCTCGAAGGAGGCCGCCGCCGGCAGGAAGAACACCTCGGTTTTGACCGCCGCCGGGTCCATGCCCGGTCCCTTCCAGAACGAGGCGGTCTCGTTGTCGAACAGGTTGGTGGTCACCATCCAGTCCAGCTTGGCCAGCGCGTTGCGCACCTTGGTCGAGTTGGAACCGGAACAGGCTGGATTCTGGCCCCAGGCAAAAAAGCCCTTGAACTTGCCCTTGATCATGTTGTCGAAGATCATCAGCCAGGAAGCGTTCATACCCGGATCCAGCTTGGGGAGCCAGGCGTAGCCGAAGTCGTTCTCCTTGGTGGCCTTGACGCCGTAGATGGCCTTCATGTAGCTGATCAGGTACTTATTGCGGTTCTGCCACCAGTTGGCGCTCTGGGGGTCTTTGGATTTGGGGGTGTGCTTCTCGATGTAGGCGGCCGTATCCTTCAGATCGGCCGACGGCACCGGCATGTAGCCGGGCAGGATGTGGAACAGCAGGCCGTGGTCGGTGGAACCCTGCACGTTGGACTCGCCCCTCAGGGCGTTGATGCCGCCACCGGCAACACCCATGTTGCCCAGGAGCAGCTGGATGATCGACATGGCACGGATGTTCTGGGTGCCGACCGTGTGCTGGGTCCACCCCATGGCATACAGCGAGGTGCCGGCCTTATCCGGCTTGCCGGTGGAAGCGTACAGCTTGTAGACCTCCAGCAGCTTTTCCTTGGGAGTGCCGGTTGTCCTGGAAACCAGCTCCGGTGTGTAGCGACCGTAATGCTTCTTCATCAGCTGGAAAACGCAGTTGGGGTCCTGCAGGGTCGGATCTTTCTTGACGCTGTCGTCCTCGTTCTTCTGGAAGGCCCATGATTTTGTATCATAGCTGCGCTTCTTGGGGTCATATCCGGAGAATAGGCCGGCCAGCTCGCCCGGCAGCTTGAAATCGCCGCTGACCAGATAGGCCGAGTTGGTGTAGTCGCGCACATACTGCTCAAAATAGAGTTTGTTCTGCAGAATGTAGTTGATCATCCCGCCCAGAAAGGCGATGTCGGTGCCTGAGCGGAGCGGGGCGTAAAGGTCCGACTTGGAGGCACTGCGGGTGAATCGGGGATCGACGCAGATCACCTTGGCGCCGGCGTCTTTGGCCTTCATGATCCAGCGGAAGGAAACCGGGTGATTCTCGGCCGGGTTGGCCCCCATGATCAGGATTACGTCAGAATTCTTGAAATCTATCCAGTGGTTCGTCATTGCACCGCGTCCGAACGACTCTGCCAGAGCCGCAACTGTTGCGCTGTGTCAAATGCGTGCCTGATGTTCGATATACACCAGGCCCAACCCCCTCAGGAATTTTTGATACAGATAGCATTCTTCGTTGTCCAGTGCGGCGCTGCCGACCGAAGCAATGCCCATGGTACGGTTGACAACCGCCTCGATCTCCTTCTCCACCTCGGCGCTGCCAATCTTTTCCTTGACCTTGATCTTGCTGGTGGCCACAAACGAAGCATCGCGAGCCGTCTTGGTCTTTTTGGCTATCTCGTCCAGTGCCCAATCCCAGGAGACTTCTTTCCATTCACTTGCGCCTGCGGCACGGTACATCGGCTTGGTGATGCGAGCCTTGTTGTCCCGCAGCTGGTAAACCGACGAACCTTTCGGGCAGAGCGAACCCTCATTGATCGGATGGTCCGGGTCCCCCTCGACGTTGATGATGTTGCCTCCCAGAGTGTGCACGATCATGCCGCAGCCGACCGAACAGTAAGGGCAGACCGTGGTGGACTCCCTGGCGTAGCGGATCGGCAGATCCTCGGCCCTGGCCTCGACCGGCGCCAGATTTAGCCCGATGGTCGCCGCCGCCAGGCCGGAGCCGGACAGCTTGAAGAAATCTCGTCTTGATACCGACATGTACTGTTCCTCCTCATAAAATGTTGTCGATGCCAACCATCCCCTTTTCTACAGGAGGGCGCTTCCGTTTCCGGATACACCCGCAGGCCGCATGCCATAGAAACCGTTTCCGTAGGCTGGTGCGACTCGGAGATGGACACTTATTGATCGTTGCAAAACAAATCACGCCATAAATTTAATGCTGGTACTTTACAAATAAACCACTGTATCATATGTATACGTTTGCAGGAGTTTTGCAGCGCGCACCAAGGCACATAAAAAACCATGAAATACAGCATATTGCACTATTACAACATGTGCCGGATAATTGCCTGCGACTTAATTAGCAATTGACATGCCATCGCTTGCAAATAAATATAACTAGATTCTACAGCATATAACAAAGCGGAATTATTGATGCCTCTGCGGCAGAAGAGGTTCCGGTACGTTAATAACCGGCTGATGTGTATATTTTTTATCCAGTACGTATACTTTTGATACAAAGCTACAGGAGCCAGCTGTGCCTCAAGGAAAGATCATCATCTGCGACGATGAAAAAGAAATTCTGCGTTATCTGAAGAAAATTCTGCAATCCAGCGGTTATTCCGTGGAGACTTTTGCCGAGGGGCAAACCCTGCTCGATCGCCTGGAGGCGGACAGCGGCTACACACCGGACCTGTTGGTACAGGACATTCACATGTCCGGCCTGAACGGCATCGAAGTCCTGCAGCGGGTGCGGCAGCTCCGGCCGGAACTGCCGGTGGTGATCATGACCGCCTTCGGCTCGATTGATTCCGCAGTGGAAGCAATCAAGCTGGGAGCCTATGACTACATCACCAAGCCATTCCCCAAGGAAAAGCTGCTGGGAGTGCTGGAAAAGGCGCTGGAGCGTGAAACCCTGCTCAAGGAGAATCGCAGGTTGAAGGAGGAACTGATCCGCAATACCGCCCCCGGAGAGATCATCTTTTCCAGCAGCAAATACCGTGCGGTTTACGACATGACCCTGCAGGTGGCAGGGAGTGAGGCCAATATCCTGATTCAGGGGGAATCCGGAACCGGCAAGGAGCTGATCGCCCGGGCGATACACTTCAACAGCGCCCGACGGGACCAGCGCTACCTGACCATCAACTGCGCCGCCCTGAACGACACCCTGCTGGAAAGCCAGCTGTTCGGCCATCTGCGCGGCGCCTTCACCGGGGCAGCCACAGCTCAGAAAGGGCTGCTTGAAGCGGCTGACGGCGGCACTCTTTTCCTGGACGAAATCGGCGACACGACCCTGGCCCTACAGGCAAAGCTGCTGCGGGTCATCCAGGAACGGGAGTTTATCCCGGTGGGAGGGACCGCCACCATGCGCACCGATATCCGTATTGTTGCCGCCACCAACAAGGATCTGGGACGGGAAGTAAGATTGGGGCGTTTCCGGGAAGATCTGTATTACCGCCTTAATGTGATCACCATCCATCCCCCGCCCCTGCGGGAGCGAAAAGAGGATGTGGAGCCGCTTGCCCGCCACTTTCTGACGAAGTTTGCACACAGGATGAAGAAAACGGTCGATACAATCACCGGCGACGCCCTGCGAATACTCACCGAATATCACTGGCCCGGCAATATTCGGGAACTGGAAAACATTATCGAGCGGGCGGTAATTCTGACCAGGGACAACCGGATCACAGCGGATCTGCTGCCGATCACCCGCAGCGACATCGCACCGTCAAACATCAGCGGCGACGGAAAGGATTCCCTGGAAAGCATCGAACGCAGCCATATCATCTGGATCCTGAAAAAGACCGGCTATCACAAAACGCGTACCGCTGAAATACTGGGCGTCACCCGCAAAACCCTCGACCGGAAGATTTCCGATTACGGCCTGACAGTACCCAAAAACCAGGTCGAGGCCGGCTAATCAATGCCGCAACGTTTTTTCTCCATCAGACTGAAACTGACCATCGGCTCGCTTCTGCCGCTCTTTGTGGCAATCCTGTTCTGCTCACTGACCGGAATCTACATCATCACGACCCGCATCAATGTCCTGGCCCAGGAAAAGGTGCGTACCGACCTGAACTCGGCCCGCGAGGTCTATTCCAACGAAATCGGCCATATCCGCGACGTGGTCCGCTTCTCGGCCAACATGCCCTTTGCCGCGCAGGCGGTATCCGCCAGCGACCGCCGGACCATCGCACCGCTTCTGACCGCCTTGCGATTAAACGAGCATCTGGACATCCTGTCGGTGGTCGATATTAATGGCAGGGTTCTTTACCGGGCCGGCAATCCGGATGTTTTCGGCGACCTGATCAGCAATGACGGCCTGATCACCCGGGCATTGCGGGGTGAAGTGGCGGCCGGCAGCGCGCTCTTTCCTCCGGACAGGCTGCTGCTTGAAGGTGATGCATTGGCGCGTCAGGCTGTCATTGATGTAATCCCGACCAAAAGGGCCAAGCCGGGGGTAAAGAAAACAGAGCGTTCCGGAATGCTGCTGGTCGCCTCTGCTCCGGTTAAAACCGCAGAAGGGGATATCGTCGGGGCATTGTACGGAGGGGTGCTGCTGAACGGCAACAATGCCGTCGTGGACAGGATCAAGAAGATTGTCTATGAGGGGGTCCAATTTGAGGGAAAGGATGTGGGTACCGCCACCATCTTTCTGGATGACACCAGGATCAGCACCAATGTCCAGACCCTTGACGGGAAACGGGCCATCGGCACCCGATTGTCGGAGGAGGTTTACAATCGGGTGATCGTCAACAGGGAAAAATGGTTCGACCGGGCTTTTGTGGTGAACGACTGGTACTTTTCAGCCTATGAGCCGATCCTTGACTTGAACGGCTCGGTGATCGGTTCGCTCTACGTCGGCATGCGGGAACAGCCCAATACGGCCCTGAAGAAGAAAGTGAATCTTATCTTCGGCGGAGTGCTGCTGATCGGGTCGCTGTTCGGACTGGCCGTTTCCGGTTTTATCGGCAGTCGCCTCTCCCGCCCGATACGGGAGCTGCAGAGCCTGGTCCAGCGCTTCTCTGCCGGCGAGCGGGAGCTGCGGATAGAGACGGAAACCAGGGATGAAATCGGCGAACTGGCCCGCGAATTCAACAGCATGACCGGCACCCTGATCCAGCGGGAAGCGGCCATTTTCGAGCTGAACCGGAGCCTGGAGCTCAAAGTGCAGGAGCGCACTGCAGAGCTTGAAAGTAAAAATCAGCTCCTGATGAAAACCCAGCAAGAGCTGGTCAGAGCCGAGAAGCTGGCTGCCGTCGGCGAACTGGCAGCCGGAGTGGCCCACGAGATCAACAATCCCATGGCGATCATTCGCGGAAATGCGGAGGTACTGCTGATGGACCTGAGCGCTGAGCATCCGAACCGGGAGGAGGCGGAAATCATCTCTCAACAGGTCAGCCGGGTGGAGGGGATCGTCGGCAACCTGCTCTCATTTGCCCGCCAGCAGCGCAAGGCACTCAGGCGGGTGGCCATTGAGCGAATTCTGGAGGAGATTCTCCGTCAGGTGGGGCACCAGGTAAAGCTGGATGGAATCGAACTGCACCAGCACTTCTCCATGGGTACAACCGAAATCGAAGGGGATGAGAACCAGCTCCGCCAGGTGTTCACCAACCTGATCGTAAACGCCGTCCAGGCCATGGAGAAAGGGGGAACGCTGACCGTCCGGACAGTTCTTGAGCGGGAGAGCGGAGTCTGCCGGATAGAGATAGCTGACACCGGCATTGGCATACCTCCGGATCAGATAAACAATATCTTCACACCGTTTTTCACCACCAAGCAGACCGGAACCGGACTGGGGCTGTCGGTCTCCTACGGCATCGTCGAGAATCACGGCGGAACGATCACCGTCGCCAGCGAAGTCGGCACAGGGTCACAGTTTGTGGTCACTCTGCCCCTGGGGCAGGCTGCCGCTTCCGGCAAGCCCAGCCAAGGGGGAAGCATGTAAAAGTTACCAGGTCTGAGTGGCCGACTCGATGGTGACGGCTATTGTGGCCCGCAGCCACTCGAATTTCTCCTTGAGCACATCAAAATCCGGACCAGAGCTTACAAACCGTGCCTTACCCTTGATCAGAAAACCTGCGCCCGGCCCATAAAGGCCTTTTACCTTGCTGCTCCCCAAAGTTATTAATACTTTCGGGTTGAAAGCAATGTTCGCCTCGGTACGATGCATGTAACCTGCAGGAATCAACAGCCGCCCATCTTCGGTGGCTCTAAGATAACTGTTCCAGGTGTTGACCATATGCGGACCATCCTCCCCCAAGGTTGCAATTGCAACCACTCCATCCTGCTTCATTATTTCCTGCAATTTTTCCGGAATCATTTTGACTACCTCCTGTGGTTTGTTTTGTAATGCAGCTTTGTCTACGTCTCTGTCACCATTGTCAATGGCTTTTCAGTCAACATCTATGGGGTCAATTTATTTTGACATCACTGCAGCGGTTGGCCTAAACTCCCTTCAGCAAAAAAGTCGAGATGACAGGGAGCGGCATGTTCATCCTGAATAACAGTGATCCTGTTCCTTTATACAAACAGCTCTATAATCAGATCAGGGAGCGCATCCTGTCAGGAAAGCTGCCTGCCGATTCCAGGCTCCCATCTGTCAGGGACATGGCTGTCGAACTTTCAGCCAGTCGCAACACGGTTGACGGGGCCTACCAGGAGCTGTACGCGGAAGGATACCTGTACAGTAAACCGCGCAGCGGGTATTTCGTGTCAGCTCTTGACCGGGACTCTGCGCCGCAATCTTTATCCGCTAAACCAGGTAAAAACGACCATCTCCCGGGACCGCCATCCTGCTTTGCCTATGATTTCCATCCTGCTCGCCTCGATCCGGAAAGCTTTCCCACGGAACTATGGCGAAAATGTTTCGTTGAAGGTCTGCGCCGGGACAGCCGGCAGCTTGTCCAGTATGGCGATCCCCAGGGAGACTGGGGACTGTGCTGCAAAATTCAAAGCTACCTGGAACGATCGCGGGGCGTGCTCTGCGCCCCGGATCAGATTGTTATCTGCGCCGGACTTCAGCAGAGCCTCGACATTACCGCACATTTGCTTAAGGAAAATCATTCCGTGGTCGCTGTCGAGAACCCCGGTTATCACCTGCCGCGTTCCGTATTCCATAGCCATTCATATACCATTTCCCCTGTCCCTGTCGGGCCGGGAGGGATTGACCTGAATCAGCTCAAGGCCGGTAACAGCACCATCGCCTACGTCACTCCCTCACACCAGCTGCCCCTGGGTTACGTGATGCCGGTCGCCAACCGGCTTGCATTGATTGAATGGGCAGAATCGGGCGGCAAATACATTATCGAAGACGATTATGACAGCGAACTTCGCTACCACGGGAAACCGATACCCTCTCTGCAAGGGTTGCGGCCGGCCGGAAACATAATCTATTCGGGAACGTTCTCCAAGATACTCTCCCCGGCATTGCGGCTGGGCTACCTGGTGCTGCCGTATTCATTGCTTGCTTCGTACCGCCGGCTTTACCGGGATTATTTTCCCTCTGTGTCACTGCTTGAACAGAGAACCATGGCGAATTTCATGGAGCAGGGATACTGGGAGCGCCATATACGACGGATGCGCATGGTCTATAAAAAGAAGCACGATATCCTGCTGCGTTCGGTTGATTCTCATTTTGGCAATCGTGCTGTTGTTATCGGCCAGGGCGCAGGGCTCCATGTTGTTCTGACTTTGCCCGATTCGTTACACAGCGAGGCGGAGATCATAGATCGGGCCCTGCAAAAAGGAATCAGGCTGTTCCCGTTTTCTGCTTTCCACGTCACCGGCCAACCGGAAGCAACGACTTTGCTGCTCGGCTTCGGCGGGATGAATGGCAGCGAGATCGAGCAAGGCATCTCCATTCTCTCGCAAATCTGCTTGAGATAGCCGTTTTTTATTCCGCTAAGTTGAAGATAAACAAAAACTGGCCCTATTGATAGGTCCAGTTTTAAATATTTTATTGGGTGCAGCAATGTATGATTGATCCGGATACCATGAGGATTGAGGGGAGCTGTCGCGCAGGAAAGGGAAAATATATAAACCTAGAAAAAGCAGTCTAACCACAAAGTCACAGAGACACAAAGTAAAAACGGATAGTCAGGGCATTTAGTACAAAACCCGAATGGTTAAATAACATTGCACTGTATCTGCTTGGTTTTCTTAGTGTCTTTGTGTCTTTGTGGTTATGGACTGCCGAATTCAGGATAAGACAGTGCTGTATTTATGCACTTAACCCTGGCGGGTAATCAGGGTTTCCATGGCCAGTCCGAGCTCCGCAACATTGTACGGTTTTGCAACGGCGCCGCTGAAGCCGTATCGGTTGTAATCGGACATGATCGGATCACTGGAATAGCCGCTGGAGACTATCAGGCACGCTTCCGGGTCCAGCTCCAGAATCTGCCGGGCAGCCTCCTTGCCCCCCATGCCCCCCGGAATGGTCAGATCCATGATGACCGCAGCAAAAGAAGCTCCGGAGGCATGGGCTGCCGTATAGTAGGCTATCGCTTCTTCACCGTTGATGCATGTCGTGACCTGATATCCCAGATACTTCAGCATTTCGGCGACCAGATCGCGAATCATCTCCTCATCATCCATCACCAGAATTGAACCTCCTGCGTGATTTCCCGTGTTTTGTACGGCTGCGCCGGTTTCCGGCGCCGCACAGACATCTCCCAGAGACGGCAGATGGATTGTGAAGGTTGCCCCTCTACCAGGCTTCGAATCGGCACTGATATTCCCGCCATGCCTCTTTATAATGGAGTGTGCCGAAGCCAGGCCAAGGCCGCTGCCGGTGGTTTTGGTGCTGAAATAGGGGTCGAATATTCTCTTCAGATCATTTTCCGCTATTCCGCAGCCATTATCGGCAAACACGATTCTGACGTACCATCCGGCCGGAAGAAAAAACGGGTTCGCGCCGGAAAGTATCTCGTTGCCCGCCGTCACATTCAATGTGCCGCCATCCGGCATGGCATGCACCGCGTTGATGATGATATTGTTGAATACCTGGCTGATCTGCCCTTCGTCCGCTTCGATCGCATGCAGAGAGTCAGGCATCTCCACAGCCGCCTTAACGCTTGATCCCCGCAGCATCAGCGAAAGCGCCTCGCCAACCAGTTTCTGAATTGAAACTGTCTTTTTAAGCGGTTCCCCCCCCTTTGCGAAAGACAACAGCTGCTGGGCAAGTTCCCCGGCCCGCAGAGCTGCCTTCTCCGCTTCTGCCAGCGGCTTGCAGGCCTTGTGCGAAGAATCAACAAACATCTGGGCAAATGTTATATTCCCCAGGATACCGGTCAGGATATTGTTGAAGTCGTGGGCGATTCCTCCGGCCAGGACGCCGACCGATTCCAGCTTCTCAATTTTGAGCACTTCCTTTTCGTGCTCCAGACGTGCCGTTATATCCTGCACCATCGAAATCACGCCGGAGATATTGTTGCCGTCGTCCCTGAAGGGTGTGTTGATCCACTCGCAGGTTATTAAATGTCCGTCTTTGGCTATATTTTGGTTGATCCCGCAAACCGCGCTGTCACCTTCCAGGACATTATTCCAGACCGTTTTCAGGTCAACCTGAGTTTCCTGAGGTACGATCAGCTGGTTGGCATTTCTGCCGACAGCCTCTTCCGCAGTAAACCCGAATATCCGCTCGGCGGCAGGGTTCCAGCTCCTGACTACACAATCCAGACCCCACACAATGCAGCCGACCGGCATGTTTTCAAACTGTAGCCTGAGCTGTTCACGACTTTCACGCAGAGCCTCCTCGGCCTGCCTGCGCTGTTCGTTTTCTTGCCGGAGCCTGCGCTGCACGGCGAACAGTCCCAGCACAACCAGCAATAACGCAGCTCCGGCAGCGGTCACTGAAATGAGGGATTTTCGCAGTTTCAACAGCTCACCGGAAGTCTCCGGGTCATAGATAAAGCCGTCCAGCTTGTAATCTTTGCCGATCATGCCGACCTTGACGAAGGTATCCGCCATATGCTGCCAGCGCCCCGGATTCATGTGCCCCAGATCGATCAGATCAGGCAGAATCAGCGTCCGCATCGTTTCGGCTTCAAACTGCAGGTGCTCCCTTGTTTTTTTGACATTGTACCTGCTGATCAGCAGCTCGATGATTTCATCAGGATGTTCCATGGCATATTGCCAGCCGCGCAATGTGGCGCGCCGGAAAGCCTTGACACGTTCCGGATTCTTCTTCAGTTCCTGCTCGCTGGTGAAGAGAATGTCGCTGTAATAATCGATGCCGTATTTCTTGGGGTTGATGACCACAAAATCGATACCCTTCTGTTTCAGAAAGAAAGGTTCGTTGGTCAGATAGGAGTTGAAAGCCGCCACCTTGCCGGTGGCGAGATCGTTGATATCAAAACTGCTGGGAATGATTTTGATCGTTTCCGGACGGATGCCCTCGTTCAGCAGCATGGCGTGAAAATCCGCATCGACCTGCCCGTTCATCAGCATGACTTTTTTGCCGATCAGATCCTGGGGTGAGTAAATGTCTGCATCTGCCCGGGCCAGAAGAACCGACGGGGAGTGCTGAAATATGGCCGCCAGAGCCACCAGCGGTTTTCCCTTCAACCGCTCGTAGAGAAGTTCACTGTTGGCTTCGGCATACTGGGCACGTCCGGCAAGAACTTCCTGAACCGGGGTCCGGTCCGGCGCACCTTCGTGCAGACGTACTTCCAGCCCTTCCTGCCGATAGAAGCCCTTCTCGATGGCGGCGTAGTAACCGGCAAACTGGAATTGATGTTTCCAGCGCAGCTGGAAATCAATGGTTTGCAAAGAGCTTTTGCCGCCTGCATCGGCAGCATTGCTGACAAGCGGCAACAGAAAGACAAACAGCAGGATAACCAGCTGCAAGGCTGCAGATTTTTTATTTTCATGCCGTTTAACAACCATAACCACGCTCCACCTTATGAAGCCAGTAAACGCTCGTATTTTCGATTTAATTACAACTAATGTCAAACAAAAACCCCGCCCGGTGAAGATCGGGCGGGGTCTCGTAATAGAGTACTTCAGGTTTGCTCACAACGGTAGTTCGTTACTTCAGGCTGACGCTGGTTTCACCCATGGCAATCACATCAACCGACAGTCGATCGTTAAGCACCGTCGCTTCGCCAAGTGACAAGGATGTGACGGCACCGGTCAGGTTCAAATGTTCCGAAACGCGCATAGATGACACCGCCTTGTTCGCCTTCACGCGGGCACCCTCCAGCTGCTCCACGACAGCGGTATCGAGCTTTTCCTTGATCGTGCTTCGAATGGTGCTGCTGAACAGCCAGCTCCCGGCACTGATCATCCACCCGGCGTTACGGGTGTCGAAATCAACGTTTTCGAATGTCAGCGAATTGTTCTGCCGGTTATAGACCGGCTTCGCCAGGACTGTTATCTCGCCGTCGAAATCGCCAGCAGCGGTCAGGGCAACAACCAGCTTGCCATCCTCTCCCTTCAGATTGAAACTCTTTACGGTAATTTTCTTGTCATTGCCAAAGGTCTTGTCGATCAGCACCGGGTTCAGCGCCTTCACCAGATCTGCCAGAAAGATGTCGGTGGCGAGCTGGACATGAAAGCGTTTGTCAAAAGCCGGGAGCTGCTGCACCGGCGGCAACGGCTTCACCGGAGCGGCGGTCGGCTTCGGTCCAACGGTTATGGCGGTGCCGGTAATCACGCCGACGGACAACTGAACACGATTATTCGCCGTGACCAGCGGGCTCATGACGATCTTTTCCGGGGTCAGCTTCAGCCAGGTGCTGAAATCCTTGTTGATCAGCATCGGTGTAAAGGCATTCTGCCAGATCGGAGCAATCTTGGTGCGGAGCTGGATCGACTCATTAACCTTGGTATCGATGATCGGCGCCAGCATTCTCTGAACCGGCTGCGCAACGTTTTCGACCATGGATTTCGGCTTCAAGGTGAGCGGTCCAAGGCTCATCGTCTCGGCCAGATTATCCGACAATCCGGTGTAGTAGAGCTCGGTTTTCAGGCGCCAGTCCGGGGTGACACTGACCCTGGCCTTGAATTTCAGCCCGGTCCGGAGCGGATAACTCTCATAAAACGTATTTCCGAATGTCAGCTGAACAGGCAGCGTCAGATAAACAAAATTGTCAGCCGCAGAAACCGCTGCCGCGCCGGTCCGGAGTACTGTGACCGTAGTACCCAATCCACCCTGCCCCTTGTAGAGTTCCTTGGGAAGTGAGCGGTTGATAATGGCGGCAAGATCGGACGCGGTAGTCTCCACACTCAGGTTGATCGAAGATGGAGGTACGGCAGCGAAGGCGCACACGGAGTTGAGCGACAAAATCAAAATAAACATGAACAGACGGGACATAATGGCAATATTCTCCTTCAGGTTGATATTATATGTTTCACTGATTATTGGTTGGCCGGTGAACGGGTTCACCGCTCCACTGGCCTGCTGGACATCATATTTCTCCGAAAACTTCATCATAAAACAGGGACTGATATAGATATGTAGCGACCTGGTACTATGCCCTATTTGAGCAGACGCTTAACTTTTCCTCTCGAATCGGAAGATTAACCAGTGCCGCTAAAGATGCCAGAATGATATCTGCATACCACATCCACAGGAAATTGCCCTCATAGTCCATGGCAAGCCCCCCCAGCCATGCCCCCAGAAATCCCCCGATCTGGTGGGTAAGCAATGTCAGGCCAAAGAGCGTTGCCAAATACCGTATGCCGAACAGCTTCCCGACGAGACCGGCCGTCGGCGGCACCGTCGCCAGCCAGGTGAACCCGAGTGCCGCTGCAAAGACATAAAACGTCATCGTGGTTTTGGGCGCCAGCAGGTACAGGCAGATCATCACGGCACGACTGCCGTACATCACAGCCAGGATATACTTCATCCGGTAACGTGAGCCGAGCGAACCGGCATACAGGCTGCCGGCGATATTGAACAAGCCGATGATGGCAATTGAGGCGGCGGATACATTTGCAGAATGCCCGCACAGGGCAACCTCGCCAGGCAGATGCGTCACCAGGAAGGCGATGTGAAAACCGCAGGTAAAAAAACCCGCATGCAGGCACAGGTAGCTCCGGTCGCGCATCGCCTGGCGCACCTGCTGCCACAAACCCAGTGAAGGCTGCTCCGCCGCAGTCGCCTTTTCTGCAGACTCTTTACCGCACATCACGGCGCCAAGGGGAATCGTAAGCAGGGTTGTGGTCGCCATGGTAAACATGGCGGCAACCCATCCGAACCCGCTGATGATCGCCTGCAACAGCGGTGCAAAAATGAATTGCCCGAGCGAGCCCCCCGCATTGATGAAACCGCCGGCAAAGGCCCGGTGTCCGAGAGGCAGTTTCTGGGACGTGGCGCCGATCAGTATGGAAAAGCTGCCCGCACCAGCTCCGGCAGCACTCAGCAGCCCCATGGTCGCCACCAGAGACCATTTTGAATTCACGAACGGGGTCAGGGCCAGGCCACCTGCAAGCATGAAGGCGCCAACGACAATGACTCCATAAGAACCTCTTTTATCGGCCACCGCTCCGAAAATAGGCTGGGCCAACCCCCACATGAACTGCCCCACGGCAAGGGCAAAGCTGATGGAAACGATGCCCAGCCCAGTTGAAGCATTAATCGGCGAGACGAAAAGCCCGACCGATTGCCGGGCTCCCATGGTGATGGCCAGAATTGCCGCAGCGCTCAGCATGATCATCCATGCCGACCGAGATGATTCTTTATGCACTCCTGTCTCCTTCAAAAGTTATATGCGGTAGCGCTCTGTTATCCGGGGCAAAATACAGGGAAATACAGACGAAATACAGGAATTACAGAGATACCATACCTATTTATCAGGTAGTAGGGGAGAAAAACCCCCGCCTATCCGATCAGGCATGTTCCGGTATGAATTTTATTTCTAGATGGCAGCCCACTGCATGTGCATATTTTTTGAGGGTGGTTAAGGAAGGGGCGTGTTTTCCTGAGGCTTCAAGTCTCGAAATTGCACTCTTTGTTGTTCCCATCAGTTCGGCAACGGCTTCCTGCGAAAGTCCGACTCGCGCACGGGCGGTAAGCATCTCTTTAACGAGAGCATATTCCTCTTCAGAATCTTCATAAGCCTTTTTAAAGCCTTCACGTTTCTTGGCTTTTTCAATGAAGGCATTATGGTCATGGGCTACGGGTTTAAAATTCAAATCAGCCATTTTGAACCTCCTTAATTCGTTTTCGAGCTGTTTTCAATTCCGGCTCTGGAGTTGTTGGTGATTTCTTGATAAACGCATGAAGAATGATGATTCGCCGTCCGACAAGAAAGCAGTAAAATGCTCGTCCTATTCCCTCTCTTCCTTTTGGTCGCAACTCAAAAAGCCCTTTTCCCATTGCTTTGGAATGAGGCATTTTTACGTTTGGCCCGAACTCCATCAAAAGTTCGATAAGACGAGCGTAATCGGCAAGAATTCCGTCAGGCCAGGATTCAATTTCAGCTTGGACGCGAGAATGGAAATATTCGATGGTGTAGTTCACAATCAGAAGGTTAGCAAAGTTGATAACTCGTGTCAATTCTGGTGACACGTAATGGTTGAAATGTTTAGCCTTGTATTCTTTCCTGAATGGACGCGGGACGCTGGACGTTGTTTGTTGGTTTGTTAGGTTTACTGTACACTAATATCGCGTCTCAATATAACGTAATATCAGCTAGTTATATAGTACCAATCAACAAACAAACAACGTCCCGCTTGCCGCCCACTCATAAACTAGCCTGTCCTTTTTTCGCTCCCGCCGCTCTTAGATACCTTTCTTTGTCCACTTGATTATTATTGCATCTTCTAAGTCAAATGTAGGCCAGTTGGGTGAGTGGATCTTTCCTTTGACTATTGCTGTGTCACCAGACTTAAACAGTTTTACGTTAGGGTAATCCTTAATTTTGATGTTTAAAAACCCCCTTAGTTTCTGTTCACAGAAAGTAATTTGAATCATAACTGCAGTTCCGTCTTTATTTAATGACACAGTGCCTATCCTGCCATCCCACATGACCGTGTGTCCGACAAAGGATTTGAAATATTCGTCAAACTCAAGCTCAGAGAGGTGTTCTTTTTTATCGACAATATCAATCGGTGCGACTGATAAGGTGTCAATATTTTTAAATTGCTCTGACTCTAAATTGCTACCACAGGTGTCAACGTTCGTACTCGACGGGAGTGAAACAAACACATTTGACGCTGTTTTCTGTAAGCCAATTAGGCTTACAAAGCGCTTGCGAGGGGTCTCAAATGCAAAAACAATCCCCAGAACTCCGAGAATCAGCCCAACAGCTTCTATCATAATTCACCTTCTATCTAACACCGGCGTGACCGGTTTTGGTTTTTTTGTGGAGCTGGATGAACTCACGGCTGAACCGGCCGTTTCAGGGCCGGTCCAGCCGTGAGTTGGGAAATCCTTCATGTGCTCTCAGAAAACTGAAAATGGAGAGTTGACCCTCTTCCTCTGTTGTGCATGAAAAGTTATGAGTGGTCAACGCGACCCTCTACACGCAGAGCAGCACTTTTTGCATCATCAACAGTGTATTCCGGGAGCCTAACTTCCGGCAGACCTAGTAAAGTTTGCAAGTCGGTAAGAATCTGCCACGCTGCGTCCACTGCCGCGGCTAACTCACTACCTCTTAGCGCTGCTTGCCCCCAAATAGAATTGGGATCTAGGACACCTTTTGAGTCAATGTGGAAGTGGGTTTTGTTGCGAATTTGCTTCAGCTTTTGTGAGACAGTCTTTAGCGTTGAAAGATCGATGCCATGCGTCTTGGCAAAGGCATCTATGCGCTTTTGATTGGTCCTATGGATGTACCAAAACGAGGCGGCCTCTCTACTTTGCTCAAAAACTTTAATGCAGTGAGCAATGTAGTCGTTAAACAGTGCATTGTATGCAGAATGAAGAAACACGTGGTGAGCCCCTTTGACGGCTGCAATTCCTTCTAATGTGTTGCGATGAAGGATGGCCCACTGAAGTTCCGCGAGATTCCTTTCAATGGCGTGTATACTTCTTTGGTTTTCCATATCTTCGCTAAGTCCTCCAAAGGTGCTGGCATGACTGACATTATTGTCCTAATGGGATGTTTGGTATATTTTTCTTCTGCCATTTTTTACCTTCGGCAGATATGTTGGTAATTACACAGCCACTCTCTCGTATTAATGTAATTTTAGGTTTTACTCCGTCTCGAAAGTCGATAGTACCTGAAGCAATTGTTCCATACTGGTTACTGCATTTAATATGATGGACACCTTTTAAATTGATTTTCTTTTCAGTAATTTGACACACCTCAGGAAGAACAACTATGTCACCAGCAATGCCAGGACCAAAAGTAACCATATCTATTGTTTTGCCAGTATATTCCAGCTTTCCAATACTTCCCGTAGATTTGTCGTTAAACTTTAACTCAAAGGCTATCAGGGTGCCATAGCCAGAATCAGGATCACCTGCGTAAGCTGTAGAATTCATCATAAAGGCAACTATGAGTAGGAATACTCTTTTCATTTTCCATGCCTCCTTCTCCGTGTGTACATCTTATTGGGGTTTCCACCCATTTCGGAAATTAAGCGAGATGATCCCACAATCCCTATTACATCGCCGAACCTTATACATGTTCTTATTAAAATAGTCTATCCATACTACGGAATTACCCTCCGTTTCATTTTGTCAAACAGAGCAAACAAAGTAGAAAGCAAAAGAGGGCTAACCCGTCCAGGTCAGCCCTCTTATAAACTTATCTGCCAGCTTATATTAACTCGTTTTTAGAAGCATGCCGTATTGCTTGCCGTCTTCTTCCTGAATGTTTTTGGAATACTCGGCCCTCAGTTGAAAATAATCCTCCGGGGTATTCACATTACGGAAGGAATCATAAGCCGGATCGATGGCGGCAATCTGCTCTTTAGCCATCTGCTGTACCTGAACCTGCGGGAAAAAGGATATTATCCGGCGACGGCTGTTTGACAGCGACTCTTCCATCGGCCCCAGGCACGTCTTGCCGTACAGCGCGTGCAGCGGTTCCAGACCGTTTTCTCCCTGGGGGATAACAACATCGCAATCATGCCGCAATGCCGCCAGCCTCCTGATCAGGGTACTGTTCAGCCAGGGCATGTCGCAGGCCGCCGCGAAGATATGCGGGTTGGCTGCGTGGTAAAGCCCGGCATGCAGTCCGGCCAGCGCTCCCAGGCCGGGATAGATATCGGCCACCTTGCGGCAGGGGAGGAAAGCGTACTGCTCCGGATTGTTGGTGACAAGCAGCACCTCCGGAAACAGCTCCGAAAACTGCCGGTGGATCGCCTCGATGAAGCGCCCCCCCTGGAAAGGGAGCAGGGCCTTGTTGCTCCCCATGCGGGAGGATTGCCCGCCGGCCAGGATTACGCCGGTGACGTTAGGGATGACCGCTTTACTTGTGTTGCTCATATATCACTAATCCTAAGCCGGACAGGCCGGAACCAAAATATTTCACGCAACGACGCGACGACGCAACGCTTTAAAACCTTAAATAAAAATTGTTTAAAAGCCTTTCGTTGCGTCGTTGCGCCGTCGCGTGAGCCATGCCTTACTGTTTTTTTGTATACCCGAATACTTGATTTTCAAATATCCACGTTCCATTCTTTCTGATTTACGCCTCAACACCCTTGGCTTGCTCATGCCCGTCCACCGGATGGAAATGGTCCGGGATCGAATAGTCCACCGTTTCCGGGTGATGCTCGAAGATAGGGAAGTATTTGGCCAACAACACGAAGAACAGGATATGGCCGGCGATGATGCCGATCGTCACCAGCGACTCGATGATTGAAGGGAAATAGACAACCTGGTCGGGCTGGATCATGCCGAACATGGAGACATTGAAGCGGTTCAGCACGACCCCGAAAATAACCAGGCTGGCGCCGCGCAGCTGCATGCGGCTGTCTTCGCGGTTGGACTCCTGCATGAACATGATCATCGGCATGATCAGGCCGACAATGACCTCCACCAGGAACAGTATCAACAGCACCGGACGGTCGAAAAGCGGACCGTGGGACAGAAAGGCCAGCGCGGCCAGCTTGACCGCAAGATAAGCGCCCAGCACCCAGGGGAGGATTTTGGTCAGCACTTCCAGAAGCTCCGATTCGTCAGGCTGTCCCAGGTAGCGGTGAACCATGGTCGCTTCCAGGATGATGATCGAGATGCCGGTGAAGATGGCAGACATCCAGAACTGCAGCGGCAGAAGCGGGTTGTACCAGAGGTTGTGAAGCTTATCGACCGCGATCAGGAAAAAGGTTCCCAGCGAGGACTGGTGCAAGGTCGAGATCGATGCGGCCGCGATCACCAGCGGCATCTCAAGCCAGCGCAGCACGCGCAATGGCATGTGATAGCCGAACTTTTCGCAGACCGGTGAGAGGAACTCCAGAAAAAGCACGGTGGTATAGGCCATTACGCACATGGAAACTTCAAACATCGGCGAATGCACATTCCAGTAGACCAGCGTGTGCCAACCCTTGTGCGGCTGCCCCAGGTCCAGCAGCAGGCCGATACAGACCAGGGAGTAACCGAGGAATCCGGTTACGATGGCCGGACGCACCAGCGGCTCCAGCTTTTTGATGTGGAAACAATGTACAATCGCGCCCAGGGTAAAGGCTCCGGCCGCCAGAGGTACGGCGGTGACTACGTCAAAAGAGATCCATAGTCCCCAGGGGTAGGTGTCGTTCATGTTGGTGGTGGAGCCCAGTCCGAAGATGAATCGGACGGCCGATGCCAGCACCGCCAGCACAACCAGGCCGATCATGAATTTCAGAAAGTTGTGGTAGCCCTTGACTTCATTGATGATGATGCGTGCCGCTGCGGTCATTGCCCTTCCTCCTTCGTTGCCTGCTCTGTCGTTTCCGGCTTGACCTTACTGTTTTTGAAGGCCTCTTCCTGCTTGATACGCTCCTTGCGATGGTTGAACCAGGAGATAAGGGATAATCCTCCCCCCATGGTCAGGAAGATGCCGGGAACCAGGCGCAGCGCCTGCCATGTGTAGGAAGGGAGCGGGCGTAGGGTTACCTGCTTGAAGCCCAGTTCGTTCAACGGCTGGTGAGTCAGGTAGATGACACTGGTACCGCCGGCCTCTTCCTTGCCGTAGATGGCCGGATAATAGTGCTTGGGTCGGGCCTTGAGGCGTCGCTCGGCTTCCGCGATCATCTCACTGCGACTGCCGTAGCTGATGGCGGTCGGGCAGGTGGTGGCGCAGGCCGGCTGCAGCCCTTCCTTGATCCGGCTGTAGCAGCCGGTGCATTTTTTGACCAGCGGGAAGGCCTTGCTCCATTCGTATTTGGGGATGCCGAAAGGACAGGCGATCATGCAGAAACGGCAGCCGATGCAGCGGCCGGCGTTGTAGACCACCGGTCCTTCGGGGGTTTTGACAAAAGCCCCAACCGGGCAGACCGAGGCGCAGGCCGGTTCGTTGCAATGCATGCACATTTCCTTGTAAAAGGCGAACTCGTTCTGGCCGTTCTTCTCGTAATCCTTGAACTTGATCCTGGTAAAGGTGTGCTCCGACATGGCCGGAGGATTCTGGTACCCCTCGCCGCTGAAAAACTCTGTGTTTTCGGCGCCCAGCTGGTTCCACTGCTTGCAGGCCACCTGGCAGCCGCGACAGCCGGTGCACTTGGTGGTATCGATCAGAAATGTCTTCTGTTTGGAGAAATCTATGCTGTTTCCGCTCATGCCTTGCTACCCCCTTTTTCAATATTGCAGAGGAAGGCCTTGAACTCGGGGATACTGGTGTTGGCGCAGCCCACCGACGGTGTCAGCATGTTGGCGCTGTCCCCCTTGGCTGTTCCTGCGTAGCCGAAGTGCCACGGCATGCCGACCTGCTCGATCATTTTTCCCTCCACATTGAACGGCTTGAGGCGCGACGTGATCAGTACGACCGCTTCGATCGAACCGCGTTCGGTTGTCACCTTGACCCTGTCACCCTTTTTGAAGCCCTTCTGTTTGGCGAGACTCTCGCTGATTTCCACGAACATGTCCGGCACCAGTTCCACCAACCAGGGCACACTGCGGGTCATGCCGCCGGTCTGCCAATGCTCGGTCATGCGGTAGGTGGTACCGATGAACGGGAATTTGCCGGTGTCGCTGCTGACGTTCTTGGGCTGTTTGACGACCGGGTTGTTCTGGGTTTTGGAGAGCAGGTTGCGGGCCGGACTTTCCATCGGCTCGTAATGCTCCGGGAAGGGGCCGTCCTTCAGATCCAGCGCATACAGACGGGCATGCCCTTCCGGCAGCATGATGAACGGGTATTTGCCCTCTTTGTCATCTTTCATGGGCGGCCAGGGACCGTCCGGTACGTCGCCTTTCCATTTCTTTTCCAGCCCGTCCCAGGCGATCAGCACCCGTTTCGGGTTGAAAGGTTCCCCGGCCGTGTTGACCGAAGCGCGGTTGTAGATGATGCGGCGGTTGACCGGCCAGCACCAGGACCATTTCGGGAACAGCCCCAGTCCGGTCGGGTCGGACTGGTCGCGACGGGCCATCTGGTTCCCCTCCTTGGTGTAGGAGCCGGCATAGATCCAGCAGCCGCTGGTGGTGGAGCCGTCGGCCTGCAGGTACTTGAACATCGGTACCTGATCACCTTTTTTGAACTCCAGAGTCTTGTCCTTGTCGACGATGGTGGTGTCTTTGGTGAAGTAGCCGTTAATCTCTTTGGCCACCAGGTGAACATCCGGTTCGTGGCCGTTGCCGTAGTTCCAGGAAAGCTTGGTGATCGGCTCCGGGAAGGCGCCCTTCTCTTTGGTGTAGAGATTGCGGACCCTTTTGAAGAACTGATCGATAATCCAGAGATCGCTCATGGACTTGCCTACCGGTTCGACCGCCTTGTAGCGCCATTGTGCCCAGCGGCCGGAGTTGGAGATGGAGCCTTCCTTCTCAACCGACGAAGCGGCCGGCAGCATGAAGACTTCGGTCTGGATGTCCTTCGGATTGACGCCGGGGCGCTTCCAGAAGATCGATGTTTCTGTCTCCCACAGATCGACCGTCACCAGCCATTTCAGCTTGGAGAGCGCGGTGCGGGCATTGCCCGAATCGGGGCCGCCCACTGCCGGGTTCATACCCATGCAGACCAGACCTTCCAGGCCTCCGGCCAGCATCTTGTCCATGATCTTGTTGTAGGCGTAGCTCCCCATCCGTTTGGGCAGATAGGAATAGCAGAAGTCGTTCGCCTCGGTGGCGTTGTCGCCGTACCAGGCCTTCAGCAGGCTGGTCATGTATTTGGGGGTATTGCCCCACCAGTTGGCGCTTTTTCCGTCCTTGGTGGTCGGGGTCCATTTCTCGTTGTAGGATTTCAGATCGACGTTGTCGAATTCGGGCGACTTGAGATATCCGGGCAGTAGGTGGAACAGCAGGCCGTAATCGGTGGAACCCTGCACGTTCGATTCGCCGCGCAGCGCGTTGACGCCGCCGCCGGCAATGCCGATGTTGCCCAAAAGGGTCTGCAGCATGGCGGTGGCCCGCACGTTCTGGGTGCCGTGGGTGGACTGGGTGATCCCCATCGCATACAGCAGCGTACCGGCACGGTCGGCCCGTCCGGTGCCGCAGAAAGCCTGGGCAACCTTCAGGTAATCCTCTTTCTTGGTGCCGGTGATCGAGCAGACCTTGTCCACGTCGTAGCGGCTGAAGTGCTGCTTCATCAACTGCAACACGCAGCGTGGATTCTTCATGCTGTTGTCGCGCTTCGGTTTCCCGTCCGGACCGGTTTCATAGGCCCATGACTTCGGATCGTAGACCTTCTCCTGGTCGTCGAAGGAACAGAACATGCCGTCCTTGAAATCATACTTCTCGGAGATGATGAAGGGGGCGTTGGTGTACTCGCGGACATACTCTTCGTGGATCAGGTTGTTCTGCAGGGCATAGTTGATCATGCCGCCCAAAAAGGCGATGTCCGTGCCGGGACGGATCTGGGCATAGATGTCGGCCTTGGAGGCGCTGCGGGTGTAGCGCGGATCGACTACGATCAGCTTGGCCCCTTTTTCCATGGCCTCTTCGATCCACTTGAACGAGATCGGGTGGTTTTCGGCCGGGTTGCAGCCGATAATGAAAATTGCGTCACTGTTCTTCAGGTCTATCCAATGGTTGGTCATGGCACCACGACCGAATGAAGCCGCCAGACCGGCGACTGTTGCGGAGTGTCAAAGTCGGGCCTGGTGTTCCAGCTGACCGACCCCCATGGCGCGGGAGAACTTGGACCAGAGGTAGCATTCCTCGTTGTCCAGGCCGGCTCCGCCGAAGAAAGCCATCCCTTCGGTACGGTTCACCAGATATTCCTTGTTGTCCTTCTTGTTCAGCTCGTTGACCTTGAAAGACTTGTCGCGGGTCTCTTTCATGCGCATGGCGATCTTGTCCAGCGCCCAGTCCCATGATTTTTCCTCGAACTTGTCCGAGCCCGGTGCGCGATACATAACTTTCTGCAGGCGCTGGTCGTTGACAGCAATCTGGTAAAGCGAGCTGCCTTTAGAGCAGAGCGCGCCCTGGTTTATCGGATGCTCAGGGTCGCCTTCGATGTTGACGACCTTGCCGTTCTTTGTGTGGACCAGCAGTCCGCATCCGACCGCACAGAACGGACAAATGGTGGTGGAGGCTTTCAGCCCCTTTATTCTGGAGACCGGGGAATCGACACTGGCCTCCCCCGGTTTGCCGGAAAGAGCGACACCGGCTGCTGCCAGCGCTCCCCCCTGCAAAAATTGCCTGCGTGACATACCCATACTGATAATTCTCCTTTCGTTATTAAAACGCGACAAATTGTCACTTTTCCGGTAATATACGGCGTATACATCAATTGCCGTGCCAATAGCGTTTACGGAATCATCAAACGCCGGCAAACCTGCATAAAACGGGCTTTTAAAAAAAGCTGCGATTTAAGTTGAGCGTTCAGCTTGCATTTGTGTTCTTTGTCAGTTGCGCAAATTTGCCCATTAATGTACAAATCTGCCGATTGTGGGATAATTCCAGAAAGACATCTAACCCCTCTAAATCTCCCCTTATCTAAGTACCCTCTGGGGCATAAAGGGAGACTTCAAGGCCTCCCCCCTTAGGTAAGGGGGGACTGAGGGGGGTTAGATTTTGACTGTCAAAATATAGGGAGGCACACCAATGGCCCATATCTGTATCTGTGACGACGAAGAAGGAATCCTTAGATATCTGAAAAAACAGATGAAGGAGTATCAGGTAAACACCTTCAGCCGGGGCAGTGATCTGCTGGCTCATCTGGAATCTCCGGCCGGCACGGATGTGGAACTATTGCTGCAGGATGTGCGCATGCCGGATATGGATGGTGTCCAGATCCTTAATGCGGTCAAGAAACTCCGTCCCGAACTGCCGGTGATCATGATGACCGCCTTCGGCACCGTCGATGATGCGGTGCAGGCCATCAAACAGGGCGCTTACGACTATCTGATCAAGCCCTTTCCCAAGGAAAAGGTACTGGGACTTGTTGAGCATGTTCTGGAGCATCGCCGCCTGGCGGCCGAAAACCTGCGCCTGCGGGAGGAACTGTGCGGGGTGGACAGCCGGGAAAGCGCCGTTTTTGTCAGCCGGGTCTTCCGGGAGGTTTACGACCTGACCCTCAAGGTGGCGGCCAGCGACGCCAACATCATGATCCTGGGGGAATCGGGCACCGGCAAGGAGCTGATCGCCAGCGCCCTGCACAGAAACAGCCTGCGGCGCGATCGACCCTTTGTCTCGCTGAACTGCGCCGCCCTGTCGGATACATTGCTGGAAAGCCAGCTCTTCGGGCACATGAAGGGAGCTTTTACCGGCGCGATCATGAACCAGAAAGGGCTTTTGGAGGAGGCCGACGGCGGCACTCTTTTTCTGGACGAGATCGGCGATGTCAGTCCTGCTGTACAAGCCAAGCTGCTGCGGGTGATCCAGGAGCGGGACTTCATTCCGGTCGGTTCCACCCGCCCCAAAAAGGTGGATGTACGTTTTGTGGCCGCCACCAACAAAAATCTGGAGCGGGAGGTTACGGAAGGGCGCTTTCGCGAGGATCTGTACTACCGCTTGAACGTGATCAGTATCCCCCTGCCGCCGCTCAGGGAGCGCCCGGAAGACATAGAACCGCTGGCGATGCACTTCCTGCGGCGCTTTGCGGCACGCATGGCCAAGGAGATTCACACCATTTCGCCTGAAGCGCTGGAGGCGCTGAAATCCTACACCTGGCCCGGCAATGTGCGCGAGCTGGAAAATGTCATGGAGCGGGCTGTGATTTTGACCGGCGGCAGCTGTGTGCTGGCTGAGGTTATCCCCCTGAGAGGGGCATCACGGATACCGGCAGCCGCTGTTTCAAAAACGGCCCTGCCTGTTCAGCCACCGAAAACCTCCATGGTGCCGCTGGAGGAGATGGAGCGTCAGCACATCGAGATGGTTTTGAAAGGCACCGGTTACCACAAAAGCCGCACCGCCGAAATACTGGGCATCTCCCGCCGCACGCTGGACCGCCGAATTGAAGATTTCGGATTGATTGACGAGTCGGGAGAATTCACTGCCAGATTCAAACAGGAAACGGATTGACAAAAACTCTGAATAAGCGGATTAAAAAATACATTCTAATTCAAGTGAAGCTCTGCCCGGGAGGTGTATTTTGAAAAAACTGACTCTGATAATGGTTCTTGCGGCATCCACAGCCAGCGCAGCAGTCTCCGACATTATCCAGTTCAAAAACGGCATGACTTTCAATCATAAGATTCACCAGACCGAAAAAGTCGGAAAATGCTACGTCTGCCATGACAATATTCAGGTTTCCAAGGACGAGAAAAGCGTAACCACAAGCGAACCGGGTAAAATCAAGGGATTCGGCAAAGAGTGGTCGCATAAATACTGCACCGATTGCCATGAGCTGTTCGGCGAAGGTCCGGTGGCCTGCAACGATTGCCACCACAAAAAAGTCATATAAACAGGATACTTTGAAAACCGCTCACACCCCATTAATACTGCGGAGAAATCGATAAAAATGCATCGACTCCGCACCCCCATCCGCCGCAAGCTACTGTTTGCCACGCTGACTCCGCTGTCTGTCGCCATTCTTCTCAGCTGGCTGATCGGCGCCACACTGATTACCGACCGGATTTTCAAGCAGGCCCAGCAAAAAGTTGTCGGCGACCTGAACTCGGCCCGCAAGGTGTACTGGGGCGAGATCGAACACCTGAGCAGCACGGTCAAGGTGGCCGGACTGAGTTCCGATCTGTCGGCGTCTCTGCAGGCGGGCAGGCATTCCGCTCACAGGGGCATGCTGCATAAACTGCTTAAAAGCGAACAGCTCAGCTTTATCAACATTATCGACAGCAATGGAATTGTGCGTTACCGGGCAGCCAACCCGCTAGCGGCCGGTGATTCGCTGGCCCTGGATCCACTTGTTGCCCGGGCTCTGCAGGGGACGGCATCCGGCGGAAGTCAGGTTTATGATCACGCTCGGCTGGCCCTGGAAAATCCTGTTCTGGCAAAAACTGTTCCGATTGCGATCAAGGCTACCCCACGCTCCCGTCCCACCACCCGCAGCACCGAAGAGCGGGGTCTGCTGCTGGTGGCGGCCGCGCCGCTTCGTGATGCGGACGGCAATGTTATCGGTGTGCTGCAGGCGGGCCAGCTGCTTAATGGCGACAGCCGCGTTGTTGACACCATCACCCGCATAGTTTACGAGCGGGAAGATCGTGGTGCTGCAACGGTTTTTCTGGGGGATGTGAGGATTGCCACCAGCGTGCGGGATGCGGATGGTGAGCGGGCCACCGGCTCTCTGATGTCCAGCGAGGTGGCCTCGGTAGTTCTTGAAAAGAACAAGCTGTGGAGTGACCGAGCTTTCGTACTGAACGACTGGTATTTTTCAGCCTACGAGCCGATCCTGGACCCGGGCGGCGCAGCCATCGGCGCTCTCTACGTCGGCATGCCGGAACGCCCTTTTTTGACCATGCGCACCAACATCAACCTGATCTTCGGCGCGGTACTGGCCTTTGTGGCACTGATCGGCATCGCCCTTTCTGGCTGGATCAGCAACAAGCTGGCCAGGCCGGTGCGGGCGCTGGCAGAAGGTGCCCGACGCATGGCGGCCGGTGAACGGATCGATCCGATTGTCGTCGATACCCATGACGAGATCGCCCTGCTGGCAGAAGAGTTCAACACCATGGCCCATGAAGTCAGCACCCTGAACAGCACGCTGGAACAGAAGGTTGAACGGCGCACCGCCCAACTTGCAGAGAAGAACCTGCAGCTGCTGGCGATTCAAAAGGAGCTGGCCAAGGCCGAGCGACTGGCCGGGCTGGGCCTGTTGGCCGCAGGTGTGGCGCACGAGATTAACAACCCGCTGGCCATTATCCGCGGCAACACCGAGCTATTGCAGGACGAACTGCCGGAAGGTGCCGAAGAGCGTGAGGAGGTTGAGGCGATCATGCAGGAGATCGGCCGGATCGAGCGGATCGTCAACAATCTGCGGGTATTCTCCCGCAGCGGTATCAAGCGCATCAGCAGATTTTCAATAGGGAATTTACTGGACAGCATCCTGGATCAGGTCGGCCATCAGATACCGTTGGAAACGTATCGGATTGCAAGGGAATACTGGGGAAAGGATCTGGAAATTGAAGCGGATCAGGATCAGATTCATCAGGTCTTCACCAATCTGATCATCAACGGACTGCAGGCCATGCAGGGGGGCGGCATACTGACGCTGGACCTGTCCAGGGACGATGCAGGAGAGTCCGTCTGTGTTACCGTCAACGACAGCGGAGCCGGCATCAACCCGGAACATATGGAAAAACTGTTCACACCCTTTTTCAGTACCAAAGCCAGAGGCACCGGTCTGGGACTGGCTGTTTCATACGGCATAGTCAGCGACCATGGCGGCGAGATCCACGTTTCAAGCCAAGCGGGGCAGGGCGCAACTTTTACCGTTATTCTGCCGGTCAGGCAGGGCGCTGCCGGCCATGAATCCTGAAGCAGGGGCGCGGCAGCGCGATTGATCCGCATCATGCCAGCCGAAACTGCTCCATCAACGTTTTGAGATCCAGGGCCAGCCGGCTGAGCTGTTCGGCCGCCGCCGCGGAGTCCTCTGAGCCATCGGCGGTCGTCCTGACGACGCCGGTAATCCGCAGCATATTGCTGCTGATCTCGTGGGTCGTTGCGGTCTGCTGCTCGGCCGCCGTTGCAATCTGGTTAAGCTGCGAGGTAACGTCGCCGACCTGCTGCAGGATCTCGCTCAGCGCATCACCGGAGCGCCGTGCTTCCTCAGCCCCGACGGCCACATCCTGAACGCCCTGCTTCATCGAAGCCACCGCCGTGCCGGTCTCAGCCTGAATGGCCGCGATCATCTCTCCGATCGTACGGGTCGCCTTGGTGGTACGCTCGGCCAGCGCCCGCACCTCATCAGCCACCACCGCAAATCCGCGTCCCTGTTCGCCGGCCCGGGCCGCCTCGATCGCGGCATTCAGCGCCAGCAGGTTGGTCTGGTCGGCAATATCCTCGATAGTCCCGATGATCTCTCCGATCTCATCCGAACGTCTCCCCAGGATTTCAACCGTCTGGGCAGCGCTGGTAACCCGCTGGGCAATGCCGTTCATATTCGCTATGGTTCTCTCGACCACTTCCGCCCCTGCCTTGGCAGAGTCGGTGGTATGCATCGCTTCGGTGACGGCGAGAACACAGTTGTGCGCAATCTCCGACGACGTGGCGGCCATCTCTTCGGTTGCTGTTGCTATGCTCACCGATTGTGAAGAAACCTGCCGGGTTCCTTGGGCGATCTGCTGGGAGGTTCCCTGTACCTGCAGCGCGGCCGCCGCCAGCTGCCCGGTGATGCCGGACACCTTGACAATGATGCCGTGCAGCTTGTCCATGAATGTATTGAAAGAAGCACACATCTCGCCGATTTCGTCCCGTTTCCGATAGTCCAGGCGTCTGGTCAGATCGCCATCACCTTCGGCCATATCCTTCAACAGGTCATGCATCCGATTGAGCGGAATGAAGAGCCGATGGATGGTAAAACGGCTGACAACCCCCGCCAGCAGCAGGATAATCCCGGCAATCACGGCTATCACAATCTGCAGTTTGCGGTAGGCGGCGTAGAATTCGGCTTTTTTGACCCCCACATACAACACGCCGATCACGTCACCCTGAGCGGAGCGGATCGGATCGTAGGCGGTGAAATAGGCTGTTCCCAGGATATCGGCCTCGCCACGGTAGGGCATGCCATTTTTGATGACCGCCTCACGGGCCGGGCCACTCAGTTTAGTACCGACCGCCCGACTGCCGTCGGGCTTGACCACATTGGTGGACACCCGCTCATCCCCCATGAAGATGGTGGCGGTACCACCGCTGATCTCCTTGAGCCGGTCCGGCAGCTCAATATTGCCGTTCAGGGCATAGTCTCCGACCATCAGTTTGCCATCCGCAACCCTGAAATCGGTTCCCTTGGCTTTCAGCAGTTCCCAGAGCGTCTTGAGGCGGGTCTCCTGGGAGACCTGTGCCTGCCGGCGCAGTTCCTGGCTGAAGCGCGCCAGGCAAGCGACAGTCGTGGCCGCTAGGGCAATCGCCACGATCAGTGTATTGACGACGATAAACTTGGTTCTGACTTTCATTGGCGGTGTTTTGCTCCTTGTTAATTAAAATGTGCATGGTGGACGCGGATTGGCCTTAATGCAATTGCCGGGCCAGCAGTCGACAATATCCCCACATCACCTGGAGACAGGCTTGGCGGAGCAGCAACACACGCCGGGTACAAATTTTCATGGATAAATTGTATATATCTGCCTTTGAATGTATAAATATGCCCGTTTGAGCCACCCGCCGCATGCGAAACGAGGGTCCCCGTTCCATGACAGGCACCCTCGCTTGATACACCGGGACGTACACTCTGGTGTTATTTAATAACCGGCCTCCGCAGAACCTGAGCGGCGTTTTCCAGCGTTCCAAGGTTGATCAGGTCCAGGTATCCGGCCTTCTTCAGAGCCTCTTCGGCAATACCCGTTCTCCGGCCGGAACGGCAGTACAGGTAGATTTTCGTGTTTTTGTCGGGAGCGACCGCCCCGATGCCCTCTTCGATCTTGTCATGGGGGATCAAGATCGCTCCTTCCAGATGCCCTTCCTTCCACTCGGCCTCGGTCCTGACATCTATGACAAGCGGTGCGGCATTTCCGTTCCCGGCTGCAAACGCCGCTGCAGCTGACACTACCAGTATAATTGTCAAAATAACGATTCTGATGATCTTCATACAGTATTCCTTTTTCGATCGATTTGGTTCACTTCTTCTGTCATCCAGTGTAGCACGTGGATGGTTTCAAATGCCATGATCGATAATGTTCCTTATTTTCAGGATACCACAACGGCAAAACAGCAAAAAAAGGGGCGCAATTTCTTGCGACCCTTTTTGAAAAGATGATAATCGCTGCCGATCAGTCCAGCTTTACAATCTCATGCCCCGCCGACCGCAGTTCATCAACCACCAGTTCCGCCAGTCCCGGCAGTTTTGCCTCCAATGTCGGTGAAAGTTCAACACCGGCCTCATAGGAGGCCGGTATGATCCCGAAAAGAGAGACCTGATCGGGCGTTCTGCCGCGCAGGTCCGAGAGGAACAGCACCTCCTGGATGCCGATCTGATGAGGCGACATCTTGATCGGCAGCTTGCCCAGCAAAAACTCCTCCTTCTCGTAGCGGTAGACATCTCCCGGCTCGCCTTTGGCATCAATCACATCCACCAGAAAGACCCGATCAGCCTCCTCCAGCAGGTGGGTGACCATGATTCCCAGCGTGCCGCCATCGTACAGCTCCACGTCCTCCTGAAAGCGGTAATGCTCTTCCAGGTATTGGATGAAGTGTACGCCGAAACCTTCGTCCGAACAGAGCAGGTTGCCTGCCCCGAATATCAGTGTTTTCATTATTAAAACCTTTTTGCCACAGAGATCACAGAGGACACAGAGAGAATCAAGATTTTCAAAAAGGATGAAAAGAATATCGCAATACAAATACGTTTTAGATATCCTTTCTCCAGATTTTCTCTGTGATCTCTGTGTCCTCTGTGGCTATTTTAAGTTATTACATCACCTTCACATTGGTAATCTCTTTCCCTTGCGGATCGATGGTATGCACCGCGCAGGCGATACAGGGATCGAAGGAGTGGATTGTGCGCAGCACCTCCAGCGGCTTGTCGGCCTGGGCAACTGGATTGCCGACCAGCGAGGCTTCGTAGGGGCCGAGAGCGCCCTTCTCATCGCGGGGCGAGGCGTTCCATGTTGACGGAACCACAGCCTGGTAGTTCTTGATCTTCTGCTTTTCGATCACGATCCAGTGCGAAAGCGTGCCGCGCGGCGCTTCGTGGAAACCGACGCCGCGGTATTCGCCTTTCGGGATCTGGGTATGGTTGGCGTAGGCCTTGTCGCCTTTGGCCACGTTTTCCACCAGTTTGTCCAGATACTCCAGCGAATAGTCGGCCATGATGTGGGCCCGTATGGCGCGGGCGCCCAGACGGCCCATGGTGGAATGCAGATCACCCACGCCGATGCCGATCATTTTGCAGGAGTCATCCACCAGTTTTTTGACTTTCTGGTTGCCGCCGGCATAGGCGGCAAATAGCTGGGCAGGAGGACCGACCTGTACCGCCTTGCCGTCCAGACGGGGAGCCTTGCACCAGGAATACTTGCCGTTTTCCTGGAAGTCGGTGTAGTTGGGTTTGGTCTCGCCTTCCCAGGGATGTTTGCTGCCGGAACCGTCATACCAGGCACGGGCGACGTTTTCGGTGATGCCGCCGATCAGCGGAGCATCCTGATGATTGGTTATGATGCGGGCGCCCTTGATGTCGCCGCTGTTGATGATGGCGCCCGGCAGTGCAAATTTGGTGTTTTGGGTATCTTCCGGCATCTCCGGCACCGCCAGGTAGTTGGTGACCCCTTTGCCGTATTTGAACCACTCCTTGTAGGCCGATGCTATCGCGATCATGTCAGGATAGTAAACCTTCTGGACAAACTCGCGGGTTTCTTCCATCAGCGCCCGCAGCGCGGCGATCTTCTCCATGTTCAGTGTCGCCATGTTTTCCATGTTGATGGCAGTTGCCACGCCGCCTACACACAGGTTCTGGATGTGCGGGTTTTTGCCCCCCAGAATCGCTCCGGCCTGGGCCGCACGACGCTGGAAATCCAGGGCTTTCAGGTAGTGGGCTACGGCCATCAGGTTGGCTTCGGGCGGGAGTTTCATGGCTGGATGTCCCCAGTAGCCGGAGGAGAATATTCCCAGACGGCCGGTCTCCACAAAGGATTTCAGCTTGGCCTGCACAGCTCTGAATTCGGTTTCACTGTTGCCGGACCAGTCCGAGATCGATTGGGCCAGCTGGGCTGTTTTTTTCGGATCAGCCTTGAGGGCCGAAACCACATCAACCCAGTCCAGGGCCGAGAGATGATAGAAGTGAACGATATGGTCCTGCACCGAATGCTGGGCCATGATGATGTTGCGCATGTACTGTGCATTTAGCGGCACTTCCACCTTCAGGGCGTGCTCAACGGAACGGATCGATGAGATCGCGTGGACGGTTGTACAGACGCCGCAGAAGCGCTGGGCGTAGATCCAGGCATCTTCGGGTGGACGCCCCTGCAGGATTGTCTCGATACCGCGCCACATCTGGGCCGACGACCAGGCATTGGTAACGGCGCCGCCGTTTACTTCCACATCGATTCTCAGGTGACCTTCGATACGGGTGATCGGGTCAAGGGTAATTCGGGCCATTTATGTTACCTCCGATTTAGTTTGTATGTTTGTCTTCCCCCTTTAAAAAAGGGGGATCGAGGGGGATTTGCATTTGACGTTAAAGGCCAAATCATAACTCCCCCTAGCCCCCTCTTATCTTAAGAGGGGGAATAAATTCTCCTCCCCTTAAGTTAAGGGGAGGGCGGGAGTGGTTATGAAGCCTGTGCTTTGTTACGCCTTTTCCGCCACCGCATGCTCCGCATCAATCTGCTGGCGGGTATGCAGCTTGGGCAGCACCGGCAGGATCTTGACCAGCACCTGGTAGCCCAGGATCTCGAAGGCAACGATGCCGACCGTGATCATCAGCTCAGCCAGGGACGGGAAGTAATGCCACCCCTTGCCCGGGTTGAAGCCGATCAGGTAGACGTTGAAACGATACAGCGCACCGCCCAGCACGATCAGTGCGGCCGAAACGAACAGCCAGCGTATGGATTCGCGCTTGCGGCCGCTGAACAGCAGCAGGGAACCGCCAGCCACCAGGCCGAATTCTAGCAGGAAGAAGCGCGAGTAAAAATCAAATGACAGCGCCGCGCCCAGCTGCCCTCGCCATGCCAGGTCGCCAATCACCACGCTGAGCCAGATGACCGTCAGCCAGGGTACGATGCGGGCCAGGCCGGACAGCTCCTTGGTCTCAAATGGGCGTTTGAAAGCGTAGCAGGAGATGACCGACTCCAGGATGGCGATCGAGTAGCCGATGAACATGCAGTTGATCAGGAACAAGAGCGGCAGGAAACCGGTGTGCCAGAGGGGATGTACTTTGGTCGAGGCGATCAACAGCAGCGATCCAAGTGAAGACTGATGCATGGTCGGCAGGGTGATCCCCAGCACGATCACGAAAATCAGCACCTTGTCCAGACGCGGCTTCAGCCAGGCCGCCACTTCCTTGACCGATTCGAGCCTTTCGTCCAGACGCTCGGGGCGTTTGATGCCGGTGCGCTGATGCAGTTTGTCCAGCAGGAACTGCAGCGTCTTCCATTCGGTTTTCTCCAGTGTTGTCAGAACAGCCGGCAAAAACTCCAACAGCAGCACTGTCGTATAGGCCATGACGCACAGCGCTACTTCGAACATGGCCGAGTTGGCCTGCCACTTGGACGGGATGAAGAAGTTGTAGGAATTCCAGGGACGGCCGACATCCACCATGACTGAAAATCCTGCCAGACCGTAGCCGAACATACTGGTCAGAATCGCCGAACGGATCATCGGGTGATAGTGCATGTGGTTGCGGATATAGATCAGAATCGCCATGGCATAACCACCGCAGGCGATTGCTGTTCCGGTTGCCACGTCATAGGTGATCCAGATGCCCCAGGGATAACCGTCGCTCATGTTGGAAACCGCACCGATCCCCTTTATAAAGCGCAGCGCGATCAGGCCGAATCCAATCAGTGTCAGCACCAGCAGCACGATGAATGATGGAGTCAGGATCTTGGCGTCATGTTTCTGGTACTCATCATGCCCCATGGTCTGAGTCCCCCTTGTCTTCTTTTTCTTCATGCTTGCCATGACCCTTAATGTTCTTCAGGGCAACGAAGCAGAGCGTGCCGTACAGGGCCACCGGAGCGATGAAACCCTTGTAGATCGTGTGCTGTATCTTCTCGGAAAACTCGGCCGGGGCCGCCTCCGCCAGAACCGGCAGACCCAGCTTGTTGAACGGCATGGCGGACAGGTAGAGGTGATTGGTACCGCCGACCTCTTTTTCGCCGTAGATGTGATTGATGTATTTGCCCGGGCTTTCCCGCAGCCGCTTATTGGCCTCTTCCAGCAGATCCTTGCGCTTGCCGAACATTATGGCCCCGACCGGGCAGACTTCGGCACAGGCGGCGATCCCCTTTTTGACCAGATTGGTATTCTTGCACAGGTCGCATTTGACGATCTGCGGAATGGCCTTGTCCCACTGGAACTTGGGGATGTTAAAAGCGCAGGCGATCTGGCAGTAGCGGCAGCCAATGCAGGCGTCCTTGTTATAATCGACGGTGCCGGTGATCTTGTCGCGGGTCATGGCGCTGACCGGGCAGACCGAAACACAGGACGGCTTCTGGCAGTGCATGCAGGAATACTTGACGTATGACCACTGCTTGTCCGACTCCTTGAAGAGCTTGATCAGTGTGCGGGTGCTGCCGGACAGGTCCTGGGGTGCATCCCACAGCCCGTCGCTGTCGAATTTGGCCTGCTCAAACGCCAGACTGCCGTAATCGCTATTGACCTTTTTGCAGGCCGACATACAGGCCTTGCAGCCGACGCATTTGGTGGCGTCGTAGAGCATGCCGAGCGTATCGTTGTTGATCTGGTGCAATTCTGAGGCCTCGGCGCCGGCCCGGCCGGCCAGCAGTGCCGCCCCGCTGGCGCCCATGATCTTGAGAAAGTCACGCCTACTCGGTTTTTTCATCATGGCCCCCCTTGTCCGGGCCGTCCGGCAGTTTTTTGGCCATCATGATACCCGCTCCGACGGCGGCTCCGGCGGCCAGTCCGATCACACCGGTGGTCAGCGGGTCGGGCCCTTTGCCCTTGTCTTTCAAGTCGACCGGGGCGTAGCTGTCAAACGGTGTCGGTTCGTGGATCTGAACCTTGTCGGCAATGGCGGTCTTGAAGAGCAGATCAGGCTCCGTGCAGCCGATGCAGGGATGGCCTACCGAAACCGGCCAGACACCGATATCGTTGAAACCCAGCACCGAACAGTTGGCATGGGTGGCCGGTCCCTTGCAGCCCAGCTTGTAGAGGCAGTAGCCCAGACTGTGCCCCTCGTCGCCAAAAGCCTGGGCAAAGCGGCCGGCGTCGAAATGTGCGCGCCGTTCACAATGTTCGTGGATCTTGCGTCCATAGGCGAACATCGGGCGCCCCATTTTGTCCAGCTCGGGCAGTTTTTTGAAGGTGACGTAATACAGAACCGTGGAGAGGAAGTTGTATGGACTGGGCGGGCAGCCCGGCAGGTTGATGACCGGCTTGTCCTTGACAATATCACCGACTCCCACCGCACCGGTCGGATTGGGGCCGACCGACTGTATGCCGCCGTAGCTGGCGCAGGTGCCGATCGAGATGATCGCCGCCGCACCTTCGGCCGCCTTGCGAAGCGATTCCAGGGCGGTTTTACCGCCGACCTTGCAGTAGATGCCGTTGTCCTTGGTCGGAATGCCGCCCTCGACGACCAGGATGTACTTGCCCTTGTTGGCCTGCATCGAATCATGCAGCGACTTCTCGGCCTGGTGCCCGGAGCCGGCCATCAGCGTCTCGTGGTAGTCGAGCGAAACCATATCCAGGATCAGGCTTGCGACGGTGGGGTGACTGGAGCGAAGCAGCGACTCCGAACAGCCGGTACACTCCTGGAAATGCAGCCAGATCACGGCCGGACGACCGTCGGCCTTCTGGGCGGCTGCGGCTACCTTGCTGACCATGCCGAATGGCAGACCCAGCATGGCCGAAACGGTCACGCAGGTTTTGATGAAATCCCGGCGATTGACCCCGGGAAACAGGTCGGGCTTACTCATTAATTCCTCCATTATGCAGATAATATGTTCGCAGTTTTATCATGGCGTATACGGCAATTGATGTGCCAAGTGACCACCTGTTAGCCTCAAAGAAAAATAGGACTATATATCTACCACTTACGTGCTTTTCACCCGCTATGCCTGGATGACACAAAAACAACTATTGATTCTTTTTGTCCATATATGTATCGTTTTGTCCCGATTGTTTTGTGTAATAATGGATCGCTAAAGAGGGACACTACACCATGCCAACCGTATTTATCTGTGACGATGAAGACGAAATACTGCGCTATCTGGACAAACTGCTTCAGGCCAGCGGCTATCAGGTCGAGACCTTCAGCCGGGGCACCGACCTTTTAAAACGTGTGGAATCTGACCAGACTGTGGTCTGCGATGTTGTTCTGCAGGATGTGCGCATGCCGGATGTGGACGGGCTGCTGGTGCTGAAAAAGCTGCACAGCCGGAAGCCGGACCTGCCGGTGATTATCATGACCGGACACGGCACGATCAACGACGCGGTCCAGGCCATCAAGGAAGGGGCCTACGACTACATCACCAAACCATTCCCCAAGGAAAAACTGCTGGGGGTTCTGGAACGGGTCCTGGATCATCGCCGACTGGCCAGCGAGAACCTGCAGCTGCGCAAGGAACTGCATCGCGGCAGCAGCCATGCCGAAACCATGGTCTTCAAGAGCGCCCGCTTTCGCGAGGTGTACGACCTGACCCTGCAGGTAGCCGGGAGCGAAGCCAACATCATGATCCTGGGAGAATCCGGCACCGGCAAGGAGTTGATCGCCGGGACGATCCACAGCAACAGTCAGCGGGCCAGCAAGCCGTTCGTGTCGCTGAACTGCGCCGCGCTTTCTGACACCCTGCTGGAAAGCCAGCTTTTCGGCCATGTGCGGGGTGCCTTTACCGGCGCTATCATCAATCAGAAAGGTTTGGTCGAGGAGGCCGACGGCGGCACACTATTTCTGGACGAGATCGGTGACGTCAGTCCGGCAGTTCAGGCCAAACTGCTTCGCGTCATTCAGGAAAAGGATTTCATTGCGGTCGGTTCGACCCGCTCGAAGAAGGTCGATGTGCGTTTCGTGGCCGCCACCAACAAGGATTTGCATCGCGAAGTACAGGAAGGGCGTTTCAGGGAGGATCTTTTCTACCGCCTGAATGTCATTACGATCGATCTCCCCCCGTTGCGCGAAAGGCGCGAGGACATCGAACCGCTGGCCATGCATTTTCTGAAGATATACACCGCCAGAATGAAAAAGGAACTGCGCGGCATCGACGGAGAGGCACTGAAGATGATGGTTCAGTATGACTGGCCCGGCAACGTTCGCGAACTGGAGAATGTCATTGAACGGGCAGTCATCCTGGCCCGCACGGACACCATCACTCAAGCGCTGCTGCCGATCGGGACAAATCGCGAGCGGCCGTCCGCTGCCCATGAGCAAGCCCCGCTGGTGGCTCTGGAAGAGATTGAACGGCGCCATATCGAGGCGGTTCTGGCCAGAACCGGATCTCACAAGAGCCGCAGCGCGGAAATCCTGGGCATCTCCCGCAAGACACTGGATCGCAAAATTGTCGAGTATGGCCTTTAAATAAAATGAGGCGTCTGCACTCTTCAATACGCTTCAAACTGACGGTTGCCACTCTGGTGCCGCTGATAACCGCAATTGCCGTCTGCTGGCTGCTGGGTGTCTCGCTGATCACTACCCGCTTTTATACCCAGGCGCAGCAGACTGTGGAAACCAATCTCAATTCTGCCCACGAAATACTTCTGGGCGAAATGGCCCGCCTCTCCGATATTATTCGACTGACAGGTCAAACGGCTGAATTGTCCCTGGCCATGAGTTCTACCGTAAAATCTCCGCCCCCACCACCGCTGCAGCTGATTCTGCACAATGAGCGCCTGAGTTTTCTGACGATTGTTGACCGTTACGGCTTTGTGCGCTACAGGGCCGGCAATCCGGAGGTCACCGGCGATTCCAAAGGCAGGGAGAGGCTGATTGCAGATGCGCTTAAGGGTGTAGTCACCAGCGGGATAATGCTGCTTTCCGCCGAACAGGCTGCCCAGGAGAACCCCCTGCTGCCGCAACAGATCAGCATCCCGACCAGACAGACACCACATGCAAGGCCATATAGCAGACAGGCCGAGAATCGCGGCATGTTTCTTGTGGCTGCCGCTCCGATCCTGGCCCACGACGGGAGTGTGGCCGGAGTGCTTTATGGCGGCATCCTGATGAATGGCGACAATCGTTTGGTGGATCGGATTACGAGGGTTGTCTTTCAGCATGGTGAACACCTGGAGCCGGGCAGCGCTACCGGCACCGCCACGCTGTTTCTGGATGACATCAGGATCGCTACAACCGTGCTGTACAGCAGCGGCCAGCGCGCTATCGGCAGCATGATGTCATCTGACGTATATGATGTAGTCAGCCGTGGACAAAAATGGATCGGCAAGGCCTTTGTACTGGACCGGCATAATATTACCGCCTACGAACCGCTTAGGGATTATCGCGGCAGTGTCGTAGGAGCTCTGTATGTAGGCGTTCCGGAGCTTCCTTACAAACAGCTTCGCTTTCAGATCAACCTGGTGTTTTCCGGAGTGCTGATCTTTGTAACACTGATCGGAATCGGGCTTTCGGCCTGGTTCAGCCGCCGTCTGTCGCTGCCGGTCAAGGCGCTGGAGGAGGAAGTCCGCAGAATCGCCGAGGGCGAAAATCTGCCGGATATTACTGTTGACAGCAACGACGAGATCGCCTCCCTGGCCGATGAATTCAACATCATGAAACACCGTCTGGCGGCCCGCGAGCAGGAAAATCTGACGTTGAACCGGACCCTGGAGGAGAAGGTGCTGGAGCGGACTACACAGCTGGAAAAAACCAGTAGCGAGCTGCTGAATGCCCAGAAGGAGCTGGCCCAGGCTGAACGGCTGGCCGGAATCGGCATGCTGGCTTCCGGCGTTGCGCACGAAATCAACAATCCCCTGGCTATCATCCGCGGAAACGCCGAACTTCTTCAGCTGGCGGTGAAACCTGACCAGCCTGAGCCGGATGAGCTGGAAACCATACTACGGCAGGTAGGGCGCATCGATCGCATTGTCAGAAACCTGCGCTCATTTTCCAGGGGCGGCCTGCAGCTGGTAAGCCGTTTTTCTCTGACGGAACTGCTGGACAGCATCCTTGACCAGATCGGGCATCAGATACCGTCCGGACAGTACCGGATAGATCGGAACTACCACGATAAGGATCTCGCAATTGAAGGTGATGAGGATCAGCTGCGGCAGGTGTTCACAAATCTGGTGCTGAACGGCCTGCAGTCCTTGCCGGTCGGCGGGATTCTGACGCTGGATGTTGCTGAAGACGATGCCGGCCAAAATGTCAGCGTTACGTTCAACGACAGCGGCTGCGGCATTCGGGCGGAACTTCTGGAAAAACTGTTCACACCGTTTTTCACGACCAAGCCGGGCGGAACCGGACTGGGACTGGCGGTATCCTACGGCATCGTCAAGGATCATGGCGGGGAAATCAGGGTTGTCAGTGAGGTGGGTACAGGGAGCGTCTTTACCGTGATGCTGCCGTTGCGACAAGCTAATGATAAATGATTTGATATCAGGAGCAGCTGTGATCAATACCTGTTACTGCCGGTGTGGCAAGCGGAGTATCAGCTTTTTAAGTGAAACGGCAAATAATGCTTGCAATATCAATACGGGGATGATAATAAAGCGGCTCACTTGCCGAAGTGGTGGAATTGGTAGACACGCAAGATTCAGGTTCTTGTGCTCGCAAGGGTGTGCTGGTTCGAGTCCAGTCTTCGGCACCACTTACAAAATAGATTCAAGTAAAAACCTGAATCTGAACAAATTAGAAATCCTCTGCTTGTAACCAAGCAGAGGATTTTTTGTATGTGCCGGCTGTGAATAATACAATTTACCACTGAGGAGAAAACCATGATCCGTCCGTTTAAGGGTATTCAGCCCACCATTGATCCAAGCGCTTTTGTTGCCGAAACTGCTGTCATCATCGGAGATGTGGAGATGGGACCTCAGTCTAGCATCTGGTACAACTGCGTGGTCCGGGGCGACGTCAATTCCATTCGCATCGGAGCCCGCAGCAACGTGCAGGACCTGTCCATGCTGCACGTTACCCACAAGAAGCACGCTGACGATCCAGGGGCTCCATTGATCATTGGCGAAGATGTGACCATCGGCCACAGCGTGACCCTGCATGGCTGCACACTGCATGACGGCTGTTTTATCGGCATGCAGGCCATGGTTATGGACCGCGCCGTGATCGGAACCGGCGCCCTGATAGGTGCCCGGGCCCTGGTAACCGAGGGAACTATCGTGCCGCCCCATACTCTCTGGGTGGGAGCCCCGGCCAAGTACAAACGGGACCTGACTCCTGACGAGGTTGCATGGCTGAAAAAGTCGGCCGACAATTACGTGAAATATGCCCTGCAGTACATCAATGATTGATACAGAAAAAGCCGCTTCCTGACTGGAAGCGGCTTTTTCTGTACTGCGTATCATTTTTTTCATGCTGATATAAGCCGTCTGTTTCCTCTGTGTTATTCCGATTCTAAATCAAAGCGCTATCATCGTTGATTTAAAACCGTCATTACTTCTGCTTGCCGGTTGCTACGATTGATCCGGCCGGTTCAACCGTAAAATCTTTTCCTTCTTTGGGCGGTTTAGGAATAACAATCGTAAACGGTACCGTCTTGCCGGCGGCCACTTCAAGATTGGTCAGAGATTCTCCGAATTGATTGGACATGGCCGCCTCAATCTTATCCAGCGGCATGCTGGCAAGCTGCTCATTTGTCAACGGATTTCCACCGTAGGCTGCTTTGCTGACCAGTACCTGCCCGGCAGCATCCACGATGGATCCTTTCACCTGAATCGCGGCGCGAGGGGCAGGATAGCCGTTGAGCGCCTCTCCGGATATGACCAGCAGCGTTCCGATAGCTGCATTCTCAATATAAGACGCCTTGACCGCCTGAACACTGATTTTGCCGGTTTCTTTTAAGGCGGTCACTTTTTCAGGTGAAAACGATGAGAAACCCAGATAACCCAAAACCCCGACTACCAGTAGCGAAACAGATGCAATCAACCATGTAAGAAGCGAACTCTGCTTGCGACGGGATGAAATCGAGAGAGGAGGCAGCTCTTCCTGAGCATCGGAAAAATCAGCCGCAGCAAATTTGGCGTCATCAACAGGCTTTTCCTGTGCCTCTGCCAGAGGAGCAAATAGAATATTCTGTGAAGTTTTAAGCTCGTCCGGATTAACCTGCTGAACCGCAACCGAAGTAAGCTCATCACCGAAATCTATTTCCCCCAGACTGAAGGGCGCCTCACCGGCTGAATCCATCGGGCGGGATAAATCTTTCTGACCTGAATCAGCGCCGCCCAGATCCATTGAGTCAGCAAAACTATCGGTTCCGAAATCAAAGGCGATCGGTTCGTTTTGATCTTCGACTGCCGGGGGCACAACCTCCCCGAACATGTCGTCACCGGAGAAGTCCAGACCTTGAGAAGCATCCTTAAATTCTGGCAGCGGAGGCACTGATGGCGGCTGGACAGTGGATTTCCCGGCAAAGTCTGCCGAATCCGGCATGTCGGCCAGGGTCACTTCTGCCGCTGATTCGCTGTCGCCAAAATCGAACTCATCAAAGTTTATATCTCCGTGCGATGCTGAAGATGGAGGTTCTGCTGCAAAGCTCTTGTTTTCCGGCGAGGCAGAAAAGCTGAATTCGTTGTGTGCTGCATCAGCGACTACAGAATCTGAATGTTGTGTATCAAACGAAAACGACTCCCCACGATCCGCACTGTCAACGGCACCGCCAGTCGCAACATCGCCGAATGCAAATGCAGCTACAGATTCCCTGACTTCTGCTTCAGGCTGCCTGACATTTTCCTGTAACAGGCCGGATGCCCCGGTCTGCTCCGGCGAAGTCGAAGAACCCTGGTTTTCCGGTTTCGGCTGTTCCTTCTGTACGGAAAAGACATGCTTGCATTTTGCGCAACGTACTTTGACACCTTTGTCGGTGACCTTCGAGTCGTCAAGTCGAAACCTGGTCTGACATTGTTCGCACTTAATTATCATCCGCGACCCCTCGATCAGGATTGTGATGCTACCATTTTGAATCAATTGATGAAACCGGCTGAAACGACGTTAGTCCTATAACAGAAAGGCTGCAGTGTGTCAAATCATTAGACCGTGATTTTGCCGCTATTAGCGCGAAGTTGCGGGCATATTTCCGCAATCTGGCACGTAAGGCAATGCTGGCTGTCCTTCCCGTCACACCCTTCGCTGATACCAAGATGGGCAATTGAAAAGTCATATTTGACCGGATCGAGTGGATCCAGGCGGCGCAGCGCGGCTGTGATTTCCCTTGCCATGCGCCAATCGGCAGCCTTTCTGCGGGTGAAACCGAGATATGTGCAGATACGGCTGATGTGAGTATCAACCGGAATCACCAGCTGGGACGGTGAGACCCTCCGCCATAGCCCCAGATCAATGCCGTCGTTCGGACGGACCATCCAGCGCAGAAACATGCAGAGACGTTTGCAGGCACTGCCGGCAGCCGGGGCAGGGAACAGGAAAGGGAAATAGGAGTCGGCGGGAGTTTGTTTTGCTCCGAACACAGACTCGTATTCCATGGCAAGCACAGAAGAGGAATAGCCGTTCAGCGCACCGGTCAGATCCTCGGCAGCGCTGTCGTAGGACCGCAGGAAAAAAGCCTCTATGCTTCCGGACAGCTCTATCATGTTTCGCACAGCCCACAGGAGGGCGCACAGGTCGCGGCCATCATTGAAACGGTGCTTGAAAGCAGAGAATGTCTTCAACCCCTTGCATGGGTCGAAATTCTCCACATATCGGCGGGGCGAAGGACCCAGTTCGGCAAAAATAGTTTCCAGTGTCCGCAGGATGATGACAATGTTTCCGTAGGCGAAGGCGGAGGCGACCACAGCCGCCACCTCCTGATCGAGCGGATCTGTGAATCGGTGGCAGAACGAAAGCGGATCATTGGCCAGATGCTGGGGAGATCGGGTCGCGTAGAGTGAATCAAGCGTCTTCTGAAGATCAGACATCCGCGTCACGCAGGAACTGGGCAGCATCCTCCGGTGAAGTCGGGTTTATGTAAAAACCGGTACCCCATTCGAAACCGGCCACCTGGGTCAGGCGCGGCACCAGTTCAATGTGCCAGTGATAATCATGCTCCAGAGAGTTCCAGTGTCCCGGCTTGCCGGGACGACGGTGCATCGGCGGGGCGGTGTGCAGAATGAAGTTGTAGGGGGCGTCGCGCAGCACTGTTTTGATTCTCAGCAGCATATCCTTCATCGCCACCGCCAGCTCGGCCAGTTGGGAATCGTTCATCAGCGCAAAGTCGTGGCTGTGACGCTTGGGAAACAGCCGCAATTCAAAGGGAGAGCTTGATGCGTACGGGGCCATGGTCACGAAGTTCGAGAATTCCCTTACGATACGAATCCCTTCGCGCAGCTCAAAGTCGATCACGTCACAGAAGATGCAGCGCTCCTTTATGCCGAAATAGTTGCGCGCAACCTTGAGCTGTGTGGTTGCCACCGGCGGCAGAAGCGGTACGGCTATCAACTGACTGTGGGAGTGCTGAAGGGTTGCCCCGGCGCGGGTGCCGTGGTTTTTGAACAGAACCATATAGCGAAAGCGGAAATCCTTGCGCAGATCCAGGTAACGGTGACGATATGCGATCAGTACATCGGTAATTTCGCTGGAAGTCAGATCGGCCAGTGTGCGGCTGTGATCGGGAGTTTCGATGATCACCTCATGGGCGCCGATCCCGTTCATCACATCGTACATGCCGTATCCGCGATTGTTAAGGTCTCCCTCAACCCGCAAGGCCGGGTATTTGTTGGGAATCACCCGTACGCGCCAGTTGGCGGCGTTCGGCAGGCCGCTGGGACGAATGGCAAATATCTCAGGCGGGGTTTTGTCCTCATTGCCATAGCAGAACGGACAGGCGGTCATACCGCTACGATCATCCTCAACCTGAAAGTCACGCGGTCGACGTCCCCTCTCGGTGGCAATGATTACCCAATGAAGCTTTATAGGATCCCAGCGAAGTTCGGACATATAATCTCCTCCAAAGAACCAAGGTCAAGGGTTAGGTTAAACCTACACCCATGACCCTTGCCCCTGATTTAAATCAACCAGTTATCCAACTCTATTTCCGGACCGGCATAATGCAGCATCAGCGGTGCGTCGGTCGGCCAGCGCCCGATCTCTTCGTTATCCCGAATCAGCGAGATCGTAACAAACAGCTTGCTTCCGGCGGCAGGCTTGATGATATCGAGCGGGATACTGACCTCGCAGGTTTTGACAATCTTCCAGTGGCAGTAGCCGCGGGTAGGCGTCCAGACACCGCTATCCTTGACCAGCAGCAGCCCTTCGTCGTTCTTCATCTGCAGAGGCAGGCGGTATTCGTGGTCATATATAATGTGCAGGTTGAGTATATCGATTTCCTTGAGAAGCCTGGAGAGATCCTGCACACCGTCGATCCTGAAAAACAGCGAGGTTTTGTTGTAACCGTAGTAGAAGCTCTGCAGCATCCGGTCTGAGGAATGCATGGCCGAACCCTGGCGGGTCAGGTCGTACAGTCCGGCAGCCAGCCACTCAAAGTAATCGCTGATCCGCCCGTTGATATCAGGATCGATAAATGCCGCCGGTTCGCGTATTAGGCCGGCCGGGCTCTTCTTTTTAATCGGCTCCAGCAATCTGCGTGACGGGTCCAGCCCCAGAAGTCGGTAAACATTCATCAGATGCTGCCGGAAAAGCCGGTCAAAACGGTCACTGTGCGGCGAGAAATGATCATCGCCGTACCACCAAAACCAATCGCTTCCCTCGGCTGCATACAGCGAGCGACAGATCAATTCGACGTTGACATCTGAAGATATCCTGCCGCTCTCCAGGGCCGCCGCTACCAGCGGATTGCCGGTTACCGCCGCCTGGCGGGCCTCGGCCAGCAGATCCCAGGCCAGATTTTCTTCAGGGTGACCGATCCAGATGCCGTAATTGCCGTTGATCCAGGAGCCGGGGTGGATGTTATGCAGACGACCGTCAAAACGGGTGTGCTTCAGAACCTGCGAACAGGTCGTAAGGTTAAGAGTATGTGAACCGGCAATACCCCGATACATCCCCTGCAGAAAATCGTAGGCGTTGCCGGGATAGTATTCCCAGGCATTCTCCCCGTCCAGAATGATCGAGACCACCCGGCCTTCACCGCCAATCCTGACTTTGATCGCATTCAGGCGCGTGCACAGATCACCCACAGCGCGGCCGGCATCCCACTGGGAGTAGGTGAACCCTACCAGGTCGGAAAGCTGGTGATCGCGGAAAAACATGCCCAGCTCGCCATGGGGGCCTGCATAGCGCCAGGGTCGATAAAGCCGCTCCTTGTGTGTTCCCAGACCGCCGTCCATGCTTTTTGCCAGAATTTCCTCGTCAGTGGCTACCCAGCTAATGCCGCAGTTGCTGATGATGCCCAGCGTTTCGTTACTGACTGACCCTTCCGACGGCCACATGCCGGAAGGTGTAAACCCGAATATTTCCAGAAAATAATCGATACCGCGCCGGATCTGGGCGCGGGCATCCTCCGCATGACGGAAACCGGCTGCGGGAAGCGTTATGCGAGGCATGGCGGTCTGGGCTGCTTTCAGGTCGCACAACAGAGGCAGAATAGGGTGATAGTAGGGGGTGACCGACAGTTCGATGCGTCCGTCTTCGTGCAGCCGCTTGTATAACGGAATGATCGCCTGCAGCACCTCACGCTGGGTTGCAAACAAAACATCCTTATCGGCAGCGGTAAATTTTTCTCCCTTGGCAACCAGTTCGGCAAAAACCGGATAGCGTCGACGGGCCGCTTCGCCGGTCCAGGCCAGAAAAAACCAGACCTGCAGATCCAGCAGATCCTGATTGCTGAAATGCCTGACCCTGTCCCTGGCGCTGCCCGGTTTTCCCTCACCGGCCATGTAGAGCAGCTCCAGATAGCGACGGGAAGGTTCGATCATATGTTGGCGGTTTGCCGAGAAGAAGTTTTCCAGCAGGAAGATGCGGTCGTCCTGGGACAGGTCGGCCGGGTCGGCCATCCCTTTTTGCAGAAATGGATCAATGGCAGTGCCATTGGAGTAATCCAGGATCTGTTCGATCAGAGAAGGCACCAGATTGAATACCGCCTGTGCACCGGGGGTGTCTTCCACGATGGCCGGCATGTCGAAATAATCCTTGATGCCGTGCAGATAGGTCCAGGGCAGAGCGTATTCGTTTTTGAGCGGATCCTTGTAGTACGGCTGGTGCATATGCCATACGATGACCACGTCGAGGGGAGTTGGCATTGGGCAATGACTCCTTGAGTAGCGGCCTGAAGCTGTCAACAGAACAAGTATTTACAAATTTTCAAGCTACAGTTAACTCTTTCTTCCAGCTTTCAATCTTCTTTTGATACTCCGACAACAGTTTTTGGGCAGCTTTCTGGTCCTTGGCTTCGGCTACAATGTGCACACTGGGGATGTACTGATCCGGCAGCACCAGAACCCAGTCTTCACCGAAATGCACCTTGATTCCGTCGATAAAGGAAGCCTCCTTTTCCAGGCTGTCTTCACTCATTCTTCGCATGATGCCGCCCTTCATCTCCCAGGGGCAGGAAATACTGCTCAGCAGAAAGGCGCGGACCGGAACAGCCGATAGTCCCTCAGAAAGGGGCATTCCGCAGAAGGCCGCCAGCTCCATCAGCTTGGCTATGGCAAACATGCCGTCAAATGCGGCTTGAAAACGGGGGAAGGCGAAGCGTCCGTCGGTAGTTCCGGTCATTACGATTTCAGTCGAAGTAGCAGCTTCCAGCATGGCGCGATCCGTGCTTTTGGTTCGGGTCACCTGACAGCGCTTCTGCCCGGCCATCTGCTCGATTGTTGAAGGAGCCTGCACCGGAACCGCAATGGTTCCCTTCTGCCCCGACTTCATCAGCATCGCCACCACCATGGAGAGCAATTCCACGCCAGTGTGAATTCGTCCGGTTTCATCAACCATCGTAATCGATTCGGCCGTCGGATGCAGCCAGAAGCCCGCCTGGGCTCCCAGTGACGAGACGATTGTGGCAAGCTGCCTGAGTGCCTCATTCTTTGCCTTGAGCTGCACTCCGCGCCCTTCGTCAACATAAGCATTCAGGGCAATCACCGAAAAACCGAGCTCATTCAGCAGCTGGGGCAGGGTCTGGCTGGCTGGTGAGAAGCTGAAATCCACGACAACCGTGTAAGCGGCCTTTTTAAGCACCTCGCGGTCAAGCGCCCGCAGGAAACCCTCGCGATAGAAATCACCGACATTGTTGATGTCATTCAGCACACCCGGTTCGGTATGGTGTGCACGGCGGAAGTTTTCCTTGAAAAAGGTGCGTTCGACGTTCTTGCCCATGTTGCTGGAAAAATCGAGGCCGTCACCATCCAGAAAGACGATTTCCAGACAAGCCGGGTCATCCTGGGCCTGACGGAAATGCACTCCGCCGACCTCCCCGAAAGTTTTCAACTTATAGCGGAGAAGCGGCAGTGAGGTCATTTTCATATCGCGAACATTGATGCCGGCCGAGAGCAGACCGCCGACGAAGCAGCGCTTCAGCATGCGTGAGGAGGGTGATGAATCGCGGCCTCCCAGCACGAAACTCCCCTTGGGAAGTGAGGTGCCGTAGGCACAGCCCAGCTTGGCCACAAACTCCGGCGTCAGCTCCACATTGGAAAGCCCTTTGATGATAGCCCCTTCAAAGAGCGCCTTTTTCCATTTTTCGCCCCAGATCATGTTGGAGGTAACCGTCGCCCCGGCTTCGATCATCTTTTTGGGCCAAATTTTAACATCCGTCTTGATGACCGCTTCATCGCCGATCGAGGTATCTTCGGCAACAATAACACCCTCTTCCAGAACAGCTCCCTGCCCGACACGGACATTGGAGCAGATTACGCTGTCGGTTATCTTGGCTCCTTTTTTGATATAGGAGTTGTCCCAGATGATGCAGCGGCTGAGCTTGACCCCGGCTTCAATCGTACAGTTGCGGCCGATTACCGAATCCTTGATTCGAACATCCCCCAGAACCTGGCTGTTGTCGCCGATAACAACCGTCCCCTCCAGGCCGCCGGCATGCTCCAGTTTTACATCTGCTCCGATCCGCAGATCCTTGCCGACGAAATCCTGTTTAGGCTCGTCGATCTTCAGGTTGATTCTGCCCCGGAAAATATCGTGATACGCCTCGCGGTAGGAATCGGTGTTGCCTATGTCACGCCAGTATCCCTTAGCCGTTACGCCGAACAATGCATCGTTTTTCTTAAGCATCAACGGAAAGAGATCCTGAGAAAAATCGAAGTTTTCTCCTTCTGGTATGTATTTGAGCACTTCCGGTTCGAGCACATAAATGCCGGTGTTGATCGTATCCGAAATAACTTCACCCCAGCCCGGCTTTTCCAAAAACTGTGTGATGCGCTTCTCCTTGTCGGTGATCACAACTCCGAACTGTAGCGGATCCTTGACCGAGGTCAGGGTTATGGTGGCTTTGGCCTTGTTGTCGGCATGAAAATCCATGATCTTCTTCAGGTTGAAGTCCGTCAGCAGATCGCCGCTGATGACCAGGAAACGCTCATCCAGATATTTCTCGGCCGCCTTTACCGCTCCGGCCGTGCCCATGTCCTGCAATGGCGTGACATAAGTGATTTTGACACCCAGATCGGCTCCGTCACGAAAGAAGTTCTTGATGTAAAAAGGCTGATGATAAAGCAGCATCACAAGTTCAGTGATATCGTACTTCTTCAGCAACTCTACGATATGCAGCATTATCGGGCGGTTGAAAAGCGGGATCATCGGCTTGGGGATGCTGCCGGTGAGCGGCTGGATGCGGGTGCCGAACCCGCCGGCCATAATAACTGCTTTCATGCGAACACTCCTTGACCCTCTAATTACTGACCCGTCTTAGCCTTCTGCGCCTTCTTGGCCAGGACCCGTGCAATTTCATGCTTCAATTCGGTCAGGTCGCCGGATTTGACTATATAGCCATCGGCCAGCCAGGCTGAAAAGTCGTCCTTGTAGCAGGAAAATGCTGAGCAGAGGATTACCGGCATATCGTGGCGTTCCTTTACCAACTGCTGCAGAAGCTCGATGCCGCTCTCGTTTTTCAGCTTTATATCCAGAACGGCCAGGTCAAATGTGTTAAGCTGCAGTTTTTCGGTAGCTTCCGCAATACTTGCAGCCGTAACCACCTCATACCCCTCATCCGCCAGTTCTTCCGAATACAGCAATCGAATGTTTGCTTCGTCGTCCACAACCAATAATTTGCTCATTGCTGTTCCTCCTTGTTTATGGGAAGTTTGATAGTGTAGACAATACCAGACTCCGGAACCGCTCGCGCTTCAAACGGTATGCCCTGTTTATCCAGCATTGTCTTGCAGAGCGCCAGTCCCAGGCCGGCTCCCAGGTCGCGGGTTTCTGAAAACGGCACAAGAATGTGATCCAGTTCGGCCTGCGATACTGTCCGGCTACGATCTTCAATCCGCAAAACAACCGATTCCCGGCTGCTGTAAGAGCTTATTGCAATTGTCCTGTCTTCCCCTATGCCGCCGATATCGCTCTGAAGTATAGTGCGGAGGCAGTATGAGAGCTGCTTGAAATCGATATACACCGCAGGCAGATCATGTTCCGGCGAGTAGCCGCTGGCATAGCCGCGCGTCATTAATACTTCGGCGGTATCCCTGAGCGCGGCTTCCACCAGTTGATTGACATCCCAGAAATCCCGGGTCGGATAAAGGGAATCGGAATAATTGAGTATTTCATCCAGCACCCCTTCCAGTTGGTGGGTTTCGGAAACAATCGATTCTATGAAGTCACGTTTTGGGTCGGACGAAGGGGTATTTTTAAGCATAGAACGGGCAAACCCGCCGATTATCATCAGCGGGTTGCGGACCGAGTGGGCAATGCTGGAGGTGATGCGCCCCACCAGAGCCATATTTTCCATCCTGACGATCAGTTCCTGCTGCTCTTTCAGTTTTTTTCCGGCTTCAGTAACACGGTTCAGCTCAATATTCAGCTTGTCGTATAACGAGGCGCGTTCTATGGCAAATGCCACCGGAAAGCTGAAAGTCTCAAGCGAGTGCATGTCTTCGTCGGTAATGCGGCGATGGGTAATGCAGTTATCCGCAATAATCAGTCCGACCCTGCGATAGCGTGATATCAGAGGCATCAGCAGAAATGTATCAACTCCCAGCAGGGCGGCAAATCCGGGATCAACGTCGGGGTGATGAAAGGCATCCTCTATCAGCAGCGGGTGCTTGCTGTCCAGGGCCTTGATGGCAATGTGGTTGTGGTGTGAAAGCGGTACTGCCAGTTGTTCAAGAATGTCGTGAAACTTGGCTCGCTCGGCGGAAAGCTTGTTCAGGCGGAAGTTCTGAGCCAGGGTTTTCAGATCCATGTCATTGCCGAGGATCTCACTCCAGGTCTGGCTGGCCTCTTCCAGGTTACGAGGACCGATTGCCAGATACCCTTTCAGCATTCCGGATTCCCGGTCTGCCAGCATCAAAAAGGCACGATTCATACCGAAACCCTTGCCGGCAGTGATGGCGGTCAGAGCAACCGAAAGAACCTCCTCCAGATCAACCGAGGTTTGCAGAACAACACCCAGTTCATGCATGAATCGAATTTCCAGGGTTTTGTTGTCGAGGAAGCTTACCAGCGAATGTATCTGGTTTTTCTGTTTCTGATATTCACTGTGGACAAGGTCGAAAACCGGGGCCAGCGGGTGGTCACTATGGTTGAAACGTTCCAGGTCACGCCTGAAATTATCGCACTCAGTGCATTTTTCCAGGATACGGCGACGTTTTGAGACAAGCAGGTCCTCGTCACCCTCATGGATGTTGGGGCAATCCCCCATCTCGATAGCGTCCCTGTCCCAACAGCAGTCCCAATCCACGTTGAACCTCGCCAGTATGTAGTAGGATCAAATTATAACAGCTAAACCACGGTATTCAATCAGCCAGTTTATATGCCGGCCCTATTTCACATTCCAGGTTGTCCCCTGTGCCGAATCCAGCAGCTGAATCCCCTTCTCCAGCAGCAGGTCCCGGATTTCGTCGCCCCGCTTGAAATTTCTGGCGGCACGCGCCTCGGCCCGCTCGACAATCAACCGCTCGATTTCGTCCGGGGTAATATTTATCTGATCGACCCTGGCGCTTTTGATGCCGTCAAGCCATGCGGACGGTTTTATCGAAAAAAGTCCAAGAACAGTTCCGACTTCATCAAAAAGGTGTCTGACATGCGCAATCAGCGACATTGCCACCGGCGGGAAGTCTTTGGATTCCGCCAGAAACCGGTTGGTGGCCCGCACAGTCTCAAATATGACTCCCAGCGCCTGGGCGGTGTTGAAATCATCGTCCATTGCCTCGACGAATCGGGGGATAAATTGTGTAATCTTTTCCTGCAGTTCCAGCCCGATCGGTGACAGGTGCTCGACGGCAGGTAACTCGGCGGATGCCGGAATCCGGTTCAAGGCCTCATCGATTGCCGACAGACAGGAGTATATCCTCTCCAGGCCGATCCGGGATTCATCCAGGTTCTGATCGGAGAAATCTATCGGAGAGCGGTAATGTGCCGACAGAATGAAGAAACGCAGCGTTTCCGGGTCGAATTTGTCAAGTACTTCACGAATTGTGAAAAAGTTACCCAGCGACTTGCTCATCTTTTCGGAGTTGATATTGACAAAACCATTGTGAAGCCAGTAGCGCACAAAGCGGCAGCCGTTGGCCGCTTCGGATTGTGCTATTTCATTTTCATGATGAGGGAAAATCAGGTCCTTGCCTCCGCCATGGAAATCAAAGGTCTTTCCCAGAAACTCCATGCTCATGGCAGAACACTCGATATGCCAGCCGGGACGCCCCTGTCCCCAGGGAGATTCCCACCACGGCTCACCCGGCTTTGATCCCTTCCAGAGCGCAAAATCCATCGGATTTCGCTTCTTGTCACCCACTTCGACCCGGGCGCCGGCCTGCATCTCTTCAAGATTGCGCCCGGAGAGCTTGAGATATTCCGGGAAAGTTTCAACAGCGTAATAAACGTCGCCTTCGGAGGCGTAGGCGTGCCCCTTGGCAATCAGTGCCTCTATGATGGTGATGATACCGCCGATATGGTCGGTGGCCTTTGGCTCCACGGTCGGCTTGGCCAGTCCCAGCCGCGCCATGTCTTCATCGAAGGCCTGGATGTATCGATCGGAAATGGTGCGGTAATCGCACCCTTCCTGATTGGCCCGGTTGATGATTTTGTCATCAATGTCGGTATAATTGCGAACATAGGTCACATCATAGCCGGCGTATTTCAGATAGCGGAAAATAATGTCGAAAACCACATTGGCGCGGGCATGGCCGATGTGGCAGTAATCGTAGACCGTTACACCGCAAACGTACATGCCGGCTTTGCCGGGCACCAGCGGCACAAAGGCCTCCTTTTCACCGGAGAGGGTGTTGTAGACGCGTAATGGCATGAGTCAGGCTCCCATCATCAAATTGATGCATTATGCCTGCTTGTGCCCGGTAAGGCAAGGGGGGAAATGGAGATAAAGCAGTGATAATCTCTCAGAAACGGCCGGCCAGAGCCAATCCGCCGCCGCCATCCATCACGGTTGGAATAAAGGAATAGGAACGGTAGCGGGCATGCTGGCTGACAGCCACCCGGCCGGCCAGCTCTCCGATAGCCGCTGCCAGCAGAACATCACTGGCCCAGTGTTTGTTCTGATTCATACGCGAAAAGCCGGCAAACGTCGCTGCACAATAGGATGCCACCGCAACCGGCAGGCTTTCGGATGTTCGCGCAATAACCGAGGCAAAAGCAAAGGAGCTGGCAGTATGCATGGATGGAAAAGCGTCGTAGTCAGATTTGAAACCGAAGGGACGAAAATCACCCTTGTGAGCCGTAACTGTCGGTCGGCCGCGGCCGGTTACCTCTTTGAGAAGAAGTGTGGCGCCGTCTGCCAGGATCAAAGCCTCTCCCAGCATCTCCCCGACTTCTTTCCAGCGCGGAGAATCGACCAGAATACCCCCGCCATACAGCAATGCCGCTGCTCCCAGATGCAGGAACGGATTACCGACGACAGCCCCTGCATCGGCAGCCCTGTCCAGTCCGCGGGATCTGCTGCTCTGTACCCGGTCTCTGATCTGACCGTCGAATGCATAAGTAAGACCTACCGCTCCAGCCACGCCAAGTGAAAGCAGCAGATTGCCGTTCTCAAGTTGAAATGGCGTGGTCACGAAATCCTTTGATTCTGCCAGCAGCCGCGCTCCCGCTTTGCCGGACTCATCCGATATGGAAAATGTGTTTGTGTCGCCAGCATAAGCATCGGCGGCAGTAATCACCGTAATCCAGCAGGCCAACATCAAAAAACCCAACCTTTTTTTCATAATAGTTCCCGCTTTCGTTGAGTTACTGAGATCAGGCACCAGACAAAACCTGCACCGATCAAATCAGCCAGCAGATCGCCCCATTCCGCACTGCGGGTGGTTGTAAAAACCGCCTGGAAAAGCTCGATCAGAATACCCAGGGAGATGCCGTACAAAAAGGCAGCCTGCGCTGCCCATCGATGAGCTTTGAAGGAAAGAAAGGCGAGGAGAGTTGCAGCAGCGATCGCTGCGGCATGATTCAGCTTGTCCCAACCCAGACCGACTGAAGGAACCGAATCGGCCGGCATCAGTGACAGCCAGAGCATAACAATCGTCAGTCCTGTACAAAGCACCGGCCAGACAGAGAGCCGGTTTATAATCTTAAACACGCGTTTTTGTCCCTCGCAAACGCATCATCCCTTTGAGATCGCCCTTCATCTCATCCAGGATGGTGTTGTCTTCAGGGGAAAGCCTGGCCAGATACTCTTTGATAAATACGAAAAAGAGTGCACAAAAGAAGGCCGTCACCGTCGACAGAATGACAATCAGAGCACGCTTCGGCTTGCTTTTGCGCAGCGGCGCCACCGCTTCGTCCAAAACCTGCAATGAAGACGAATCGCGCGCCTCGTTGATTTTTGCCAACTCATACTGCTTTGTCAGCTGCTCAAACAGTGCTTCCTGAGTCTTCAACTCTCGCAGGCGCCGGACATATTCGACCCCGATGGAAGGCACGCTCCCGGCAGAAGGTATGACTCCACCGCCGTCACCGGAACCGCTCATGGAGCCAAGCTGTCCTTTCATGCGTGTGATCCCGGCCAGCAATCCCTTAACTTCCGGGCTCTCATCGGTCATCGAGTAACGCATGGCAGCCAACTGAACCTCTTTGGTCACGATCTCCGCCTTGAGTCGGGCAATGCCCTCGATGGCTGCTGCAGCCTGGCTGTCTGCCTTGATGGTCTTGTTCTTCTCCTGAAAGCCCCTCATTTCGTCTTCGGCTGCCTTCAGATCCTGTTTGACGCCGGTCAGCCGTTTCTCCAGGAAACTGCGCTCGGTGCTGGCCTTGGTCAGGTTCAGCTGCAGACTTTTTTTCTGCAGTTCATCGATGAATGTATTGGCCAGCAGAGCCGCCTTGGCGGGGTCCTTGTAATCGGCGGTGATGGTTATTATGCCGTCCTTGCCGGATTGAAACTTGACCAGTCCCTGCAGCTTGTTACGGGTATCATCGGCATTTTTTGATTTAAGTTCGGTATGCAGGTCAAGGCGCTTGATGACCGAATCCAGGACCGAGCGGCTTTTCAGAATTCCCATATACAGATCGGCCGAGCCGCCCAGACCACCGGCCAGTCCTGCCAGACCGCCCCCCATTGAGGCCAGCAGCGCAGCCGCGCCGCCGCCTGAATCCTTCTGCGGCGGCAGCAGTGTCGCCTTGGCGGTGTACACGTTCTTGAGTGTCAGGGAATAAATAAGGGACAGTATCACAGCTGCTGCAGTGATCTTGAAGATCAACGGCAGGTTGCGCACCACCACCCTCAGCAGTTCCAGCAGATTGATCTCTTCCTCTGTTTCCATCTCTGGATGAATATTCTGGTTATCGTTCATATTCATCCCCTATTTCAGACCGATCAGAACTGTACCGGCGGTCAAGGCTACATTTGCCAGGATCTGGGTAATATCCTTGATCTCACGCATCCATGAAATACGTTCCAGCTTCTGCGGAACAACCAGGGTATCACCGGCCTCCAGAGGTGACGACAGGAAACTGCCGATACTCCAGCGCCGGCTCTCATCGCTCCATTGGATGCCGAAAGATGACTGCTGACGGCTGAATACTGTTCCATCAGCCCGAATGATGTACATCTCTGAAGTTTCAGCGTCGTTAACCGGACCGCCCGATTTTTGCAGATAGCGATCCACATCCTGCCCTTCCAGATAGATAAAGGAGGTAGGGTTGTAGACGTGACCCAAAACGCTTACTACACCGGGTCGCGGCGGAATGTCCAGCTCGTCGCCCCCCTCCAGCGCCAGATCGTAACTGCTCTGTCTGATCTCGGCAAGTGATGACAGACGCATGACCACGCGTCCCTCCGCCTTAAGGTTTTTCATCCGTTCCAGGCTTTTCAACAGTGAATCAAGGGCCGTCTTGGTCGCCTCCAGCTCTTCCTTCGAGGATGAAAGTGAAGCCAGGGCCGCCTGCTTCTGCAGAATATCCTTTTCGCTCTTGGCAACGATCTCATCCATTCGCTTCTGCTGCATTTCCCGTACGGAACGTCGGGTAAACTTGGCGCCCCGCAGGTAGGCCTTGTCGGTATAGCCCCCGGCCCTCTCGATAACCGAGCTAAGTTTTTCACCTCGTACCACCGAGTAGACCCCCGGAAAACGCACTTCACCCTTCAGCTTGACAAAGCTGTCGGTCGAATCCTGCCAATCGGTAACGCCACGCACGATCAGAACATCATCGCTTTGCAGCAGCAGATTATGCGTGCCGTCACCGGCCAGGGCCTTGCCGAGATCAAGCTGCAGGCGGGTCGATTGCGCTTTATCGCCCGAGATAACAACCCGGCTCAGTTCAGCCTGATCCAGAAAGGCATTGCGTTTGGCGCTTCCAGCCGCTGTGACCAGATCGCGCACTGACATACCGGGATAATAGTCATAAGTGCCGGGGTTTACAACGGCGCCATTTACAGCCACCCTGGGCCTTTCCTCCATCTCCCAGCGGGAAAAGACCTTGACGGTATCCTGGTCCTGCAGCAGCAGATTATCGGCCTGATTGCCTGCCAGGGCACGGCGCAGGCTGACGGTAATCAATTCCCTGCGGTACTCGGGTGGTGACATGCGTGTGATCTCGACCGAATCAAGGTACGATTCCGGCAACAGGACCTGTGTGGACGGAATCAGACCGGTCAGCCGCATGCCTTGACGAAGCTGGTATTCTCCGGGCTGCTGCACATTCCCTTTAAGTGCCACGATCTGCCGTGTAGCCTCCTGCACCGGGAACACTTTTACCATATCACGGTCTTTCAGAACGACTGTTCCCAATGTCATCTCCGGATCGCCGTCTTTCAGATTATAGTCCAGGGCAATCCTGGCACTGTTGCTCTCCAGACGTTCAATCTGAATACGCCCCAGCGAACCGCTGGCGGCAATCCCTCCCGCCATCTTTAAAACATCTGAAAGGGTCGTCTTTCCAGACATTTCATAGATTGCCGGCCGGCGTACCTCACCCGCCACCGCCGCCACCGGACCGATTACCGGCACGAAGATTGTATCGCCGTTCTGGAGCTGTACATCCTTGTTACGATCGCCGGAAAGGAACATGTCGTACAGATCCACCGTTGCAACGACCTGGCTGCCGCGCGTCACCTTTATTCCCCGTAATGAACCGTTGCGCGAAGGTCCGCCGGCTGCTGCCAGGGAGTTGATTACCGTTGCCAGGGAACTGACCGGATAGTTGCCCGGTGCTTCAACTTCGCCGACAACGTACACCTGGATGCTTCTCAGCTTCCCCAGTGTAAGGCTCATCTCAAAATTGCGGAAAAAGCGATTGATTGCATCTCGGACCGCAGCCTGAGCCTTGTCAAAGGGAAGCCCCCACACCTTAACGGTTCCGACCTTTGGTATGGTCAACTCGCCGTTACGGTCAACCGTCAACTCCTGACGAAAATTGGTTGCTCCCCAGACATTCAGGTTAACGACATCACCCGGTCCAAGTATGTAGCTTGACCCGGCCGGCATGGCGTCAATGGCACTTGTCAGCTGAAGACTGTTTTTGAAGAATTCATAACCGAACTGCTTCAGTTCGCGGCGCATCGCCACGGCCTCAGTCTTATCAAGCAGAGTGGTTGTCTTTTTTGAAAAAGACTTTTCAATATGCGATCCCTGATCTTCGACAGGAAGCGGAATCACCTGAAGTTCCTCGGATTTGAAAAGTACCTGCTGTTCCCGGTCAAGGGCGACAACCTGGACAAAATAGGGTTGATGGTTTTTCAGCTCACGCAGGATAAAATTTGTTCCGACACCAACCATTACGCTCTTGGTCAACCTTTCTGATTCAAGTCCGTAGCGGATCGTAAAGCGCAGCGCTTGATCATCGCTCCGCGCAGGCAGGTTCGCCATCACCCAGCTCAGCTTGACGAGGCCGTCTCCCGGTTCACCTTTCAAAATTACCAATGGTTTCTTGGGCTTCTGACCGCCGAGAGCCTCTTTTTTCCTGATTGTCTCGCCATCCGGAAGATTATCCGGAGACTGCAGCTGTTCATCCTGCAGTTCCTTATCTTCCAGCGCCCTGATCATCTTTTCATCTTTTCCGGAAACCGGAGCAGTGGACTGTAATATTTGCGGCTGGTTTGACCACATGCGCAGGGAATCACCGTCGGCAACAGGCGCAGCGGATGGAGTTTCTGTGGCAATCATAGTTATCGCCATGACCAGTAAAATGAGTCGTAAAATACTTCGCATTATTAAACCTCTTCAAGCTGTCGGATTCATGTAATGGTTCAAAACAGGCGGGATATCATACTGTCGGATCGACTAACCGTCAACTAATTCCAATTTTAAATCAAGGATGAAATCAAGGCGGCGAGGATTGAGGCGACGAGGCATACAAATAGTACGTTGAGGAGCCGAAGACGAGCCGACGAAGATAGCGCCTTGATTTAGAAATGGAATAATACAGCACTGCATGTCAATCAGTACCCATATCTAAGTTCAAACTTCATCAACTGGTTAGTCCGTTCCTGTCCATCCACCAGGTTCAGGTTGGCAATCTTCTCGATTCCATAGCCGAACTGAGCATCGATATCTCCATAAACCGGCAGGGACCAGAAGATGCGGCCGGCATGTTTTCTTTCGATGGCCTGCCCAGGCGTGCGGCTTGCCATGCCGCGATTGGTGTAGATATATTCCAGCGCCAGATTGTTGCGCACGCTGAACCAGTGACTGTAGCGTGCGAAAAAGTCCTGGGTAGCGCCCCCCTGTGAGTGGCCGATCGGCATGTTCTTGTAGATGTACCCACCGGGGAAGGTGCTGTGGGTGTAAAGAATCTGGTTGCCCTGAAAAAACTCGAAGCGGAAATCATTTCGGCCGTCCGCTGTCAGAAGAGGAATGTAAAAACCGGCTACGTAACTCTCCACTATCGGCCAGAACCCGGCGGTATCCTCGCCGGAAAATTCACCGTAAAGTTCTGTATAACGCAGCCATGGAATGCGGTAGCGGGCTTCAAAACCTGCCAGACCGTTGGAGTTGTCGGCACTGGTGCCGCCGATCAATCCGCGCAGTGTGTCGCCTATGCCGTTTTTAACCCCAGGCCCGCCTACCTGTCGCCCCAGGTTGAAACCGACCTCCAGATTGTCGGTCGGCTTTACGGAGAGCTTCAGGGCATAAAACCATGGCTGGCGTTCGACACCATTAGTTACTGTTTTTTCAAAGCGTGAGGCGAGCAGGGCATATTTCATTGCTCCGATGTATTTCACCTGAAACGGTTCCGGGCTGGAGAGCTTGACCTGGGTAAAGTTTTCAGCGTTGTTGGTCAGGGTAATGCTGCCGCGATAGCCGAGACCCAGCCAGTTTTCATCTTTGCCAACCTCAAGCTCCAGCCATTTCCCGCCCAGCTTGATATAGCCGCGGTTAAGCCTCAAGGTGGCATCGGAATCGAACTTTGAATACTCGATTGCCGGTTCCAGAAGACCGACAGCCTTATCGCTGATGTATCCCTCGGCCGCCCAGCGCAGTTCTGCGTTGTGTCCCTGACGATAGACAGTTCCGTTGTTGTTCTCCGCCAGCGGCGTTCCTTCGCTGCCATGCTGCTGTGCAGCGGAAGGATAGGGATTTATCGGTCGCAGACCGGAACCGATGCCGAAAACACCGTCATCACCCGGATCATGCACCGGGCGCTCATAGCTGCGCGCTGAGCCGTCCGCATTGACATAGCGCAGCCGCAGTGCCGACACCGGGTTGTAGTCTATGAACTGCGATATCGCACCGGGACGTTCCGTCAGCGACACTTCCCGTGGAATCAACTCCCTGATCCAGGACACAAGACCGGCAGCAAGAGCAGGGGCGTCGCCTTTCTTCAGGGACAGGTTTTTTTCAGCCTCCAGCAAATGCCGGGCAGCCTCAGCCTTGCTGAAAGGCTTGATGCCTTTGATGTCGCCACTGATCAGTCCGAATCCGGCCAGTTTATCCAGATATGTGTAAACGGGGCTGTCAAGCGAGATATTAGCGGAGGAAAAGGACCACGAGGATGTAGTGAAGAGCATCAGAATGCCGGTGGTAAAAACAATTGCGCGCATCATGCTACTTCCTTATGGGGACAACCTTGGTTGTTGAGGCAGGTACTGGAGGGAACAGATCGGGCCGCACACGCTGGAAGGCCAGCGGAGCTTCACCGATAAAACTGTAGGCAGGTTTGAATTCGGGGATCAGGCGTTTCAGTGACTCTATCAGGTCATCTACCCTGTCCGTGCGGGCCGCATCATAAAGCACGTCAAGTTCAATCTTGACTGGATCCATATCGATATGTACCGGAGCCAGCACCTTGATTTTCTTGTGTGCGGTGGGCAGGACCCCCTCGCCGTCAATGAGAAGTTCTTCGAACAGTTTCTCGCCCGGACGCAAACCTGTCACAACGATATCGATGTCCTCGTAGGGAGTTAGGCCGGACAATCTGATCAGTTCCTCGGCCAGATCAAGGATTCTGACCGGCTCACCCATGTCCAGCAGCAAAATCTCACTGCCGCTGCCCATGCTGCCGGCCTGCAGAACCAATTGAGTTGCCTCGGGAATGGTCATGAAATAGCGGATGATCCGTTTATCGGTCACTGTAACCGGCCCGCCTTTGGCAATCTGCTCCTTGAAGAGCGGAATCACACTTCCATTGCTGCCAAGCACATTTCCAAATCGAACGGTCGTGAACTTGGTGCGACTAGCCCTTGACAACGCTTGTATGTATATCTCCGCCGCCCGCTTTGTGGCTCCCATGACATTTGTCGGATTGACCGCCTTGTCGGTAGAAATCATCACAAAATTACGAACGCTGAAAATATGAGCTGCATCGGCGACATTTTGAGATCCGAAGACATTGTTCAAAACAGCCTGAGTCGGATTGTACTCCATCATCGGCACATGTTTATAGGCGGCTGCATGAAAGACCACTTCAGGGGTAAACTCTTCAAACGCACTCATAACCTTCTCGCGATCACGCACATCGGCAATCAAAGGCAGAATGCGGATGCCAGGAAATCTGGCTACAAGCTCTTTTTCGATTTCATACAGCGGTGTTTCCGCCTGCTCAATCAGTATCATTTTCTCAGGTCTGAACTGGGCCACTTGGCGACAGACCTCGCTGCCGATGCTGCCGGCCGCCCCGGTCACCAGCACCCGCTTGCCGGTCAGGTAACTGCCGATAAGTTCACGATCAAGCACAACCGGATCGCGTCCCAGAAGATCCTCAATCTCTACATTCTTGATCTGGGATACGGTCAGTGTTCCATCTATCAAATCCCCGATACTGGGCAATGTCTTGAAGGTCACGTTGGCATTCTTGCAGGAGTCCACAATTGAACGGATGACTTTACCGTCCGCCGAAGGCATGGCAATGATCACATCCTCAATCTCGTTGGCCAGAATAAGCGGCTTAAGCTGTTTTGCCGGGCCCAGCACAGGTACTCCATGCAGCTTCATCCCTTTTTTTTCAGGGTCATCATCCACAAAACCAATCACATCGTAGGCAGCATGCGGCTGGCGCCGGATCTCCTTGAGCAGCATACTGCCGGCCTCTCCTGCTCCTACAATCAGCGTTCGTGGCCCTTCACAGCTTCTGCCTACAACGTACGTTTCACGCCAGACACGCCAAACAAGACGGCTGGCCGCCAGCAGGGCAAAGAGAAAAACCCAGTCCAGGACAAATATGGACCGAGGAATCGGAGTAAACTGACGCAGGAAAAAAACCGTAGAAACAGCCAAGATAGATGAAAGGGTTACACCTTTGAATATTTCAACCGCATCCTGAACCGAAGCATAGCGCCAAAGACTGTTGTAAAAGCCGGTCACAACAAACACCAACGGCTTGACCACCAGCACTACCAGAAGACACTCCCAGAACAGATCAAGCTGGGCTGCGGGAATGGTAAAATCAAAACGCAGCAAAAATGCCAGACAGAGCGCCAGGCTGATGAGGATTGTATCGGATAAAAAAACGACTAGGCGGCGTTTGGTTAGCATGTATTTAATTCCAGCAAACAGTTACCTGAGAGTTTTTTAGTGAGTTGCGAGCTTATAGAATAATTGCGGTTGATGCAAATGAAAAACCGACAAAAGCAGATAAATGAGACTAAATTAGATACCTACCATTTTGTTCATTTCAAAAAGCAGGTTCCTCATTACTTAATGCGTCACCCCTTCTCTCTTTATCACTTTCACAAACGTCAAAAATACAATCCGTAAATCCAGCAGAAATGATCTCTCATTCATATAATACTCGTCAAACGCAACCTTGACCGGAATCGGAAGTTCATCCCGTCCGTTGATCTGCGCCCAGCCGGTCAGACCCGGTGTAATATTGTGAACACCTTTTTCAGTACGTAGAGCAATCAAATCATCCTGATTGAACAGAGCCGGCCGGGGTCCGACAATGCTCATGTCTCCGTTGATAATGCTCCACAACTGGGGAAGTTCATCCAGGCTTGATTTGCGCAGGAACTTTCCGATCGGAGTCAGCCATTGGTCGGGATTGCCTAGCAGGTGTGTGGCTACTGCGGGAGTATCAGTACGCATGGTTCGGAATTTGGGCATCTTGAAGATAATGTTGTCTTTACCAACACGGTCAGACCAGTAAAGTATTGGCCCCGGTGACGTCAGTTTGACCGCCAGGGCGGTGATCAGCATCGGAAGAGCGAGGAAAGCAAATGCGATCAATGAACTGGTGAAGTCGAAAAGCCGTTTCATTGAATTTCCTCTGTAGAGACATTATAGTATCCACCCTTTTTCGCAGATCCTTTATAAACCACCCTATTTTCGTCACGAAGACGCTTGACCCATCGCTCAAGCGTCTTAACCGGAATTTGAAGTTGTCCCGAAATTTCGGGAAGTCTCAAGCCAGGTCGCTTGATTATGTAATTTAAAAGAGCATTTACTCCCTCATTTACTCCCTCATTTACTCCCTCATTTACTCCCTCATTTACTCCCTCATTCTGTTTAAATGTTACCAGTACACCGCCACCCATCTCTTCGACGCTAAATGTAAGCTCCGGGTAAGTCTCTAGTTCTTTACGAATGCGAATATAGCCGCTGCCGTATTTTTCAATATTGTTGGTAAGATAAAATGCTTCGGCAATCAATTTGTTGCGGGTGCGGGACTGGTAGGTGTCTGTTTTAAGATCTTCTATTGTCAGCCCACCATAGAGCTTTCCGGGACTAAAGAAGGTAATCCGGTCATCAAAAATCTTGATCTGGATATCGGATGAGTTCGTGTAATCACGATGTACCGCCGCATTCAGCAGCACCTCGCGCAAGGCCGGCAGTGGATAGGTAAAGCGCTCCTTGCGTTGCAGGCCTCCGTCAAAAGCAAAAGCAACACTGATATGCGAGACAATAAACTTCATCGCCTGTTCGACCGCCTCAAACAGGGTATCGGTTATCTGCCGATCATCAATAATCATGGTGGGAGTCTTGAAGCGGCCGATATGGATATGATGGCGGAGCGGAGTTTCGGCAAAAAGCAGCATTGCTCCCCAGGTGGGGTGGTTGTTGGTAATGAATTTCAGCTTTTCAAGGGCATGCAGGGGAGAATGGTCCAATACAAAGCGGCCGGATTGATTGACCTTCTCAATAAAAGCTTCAACCTTGGCAAGCGAGAGCGCATCCAGGCTTTCTTTTGGCGCTTCGTAGGCGTCCCAGGAAAGTTGCAGTGATTGCATATACATGTCGGTAATTTCGGAAAGGATCAGCTGATGATTCGATGAAGCGATCCTCTTAAAGTATTTACCCTTGGTATTAACCGGCTTGACTGGATATTCACCGACGTAGAATGAAACCACCATTTTCCCTTGTATCTGAACTGCATCAATATCCGGAATTATGGATGGACTCGTGGATAATTTTATCTGCCCGAGCCATTCATTTAGAGACTCTTTGCCAAGGGTAACCCCAGTTACGGAACCATCATCGGCCACGCCAACCAGCACGGTGCCTCCCTGAGTGTTGGCAAAAGCCACCAAGGTCTCAATAACGTCGCGATTGAAAGACGTTTTGAACTCTACCGTATGGGACTCGCCGGACTGTAAAAAATATTTTATTTTATCCGCAATATTCATAAAATCAGTGAAGTTACGTTTTTGAATTTGCATTAAGCAATGCTTTTTTCTGGCCACAGACACATACCGCCAGAAGTGGATAAAAGCTTTACAATACCAACCTATCTACAGTCGCCTTTGGGTAACAACCAAAATTCACCAGCAGCCCGAGTTTCATCCCGGTAGCCTTCAGATAATTCAAAACCTGAGCTTGATGTTCACCGCCGATGGAAGAAATAGCCTTCAGTTCGACAATAATGGAATCAAAACAGATCAGGTCCGGTTTGTAAGTTTGGCAGAGTGGTTCGCCTTTGTACTCCAATTTCAGAGTAGGTTGAGTCAGAAAGGGTATATTGCGTAGCCTCAATTCTTTTTCAAGACATTCCTGATAAACCGCCTCCAGAAAACCGCAACCCATTTCCTTGTAGACTTCAAATACAGCCCCTCTAATCGCAAAGGTTTCATCTTCATATATCAACTTACTCAAAGCTACCTCGTACTTGTGAAAAACATTTCCACGGAATACACAGAAGGCACGGAAAATAAACTTTAAGAAGGTTAAGACAAAAATCTTTGACTGAAGTACCTAATTTACCAAGAGACAAGCCAAAAGCCCTCTTAGATTCTCTTCCGTGTTCTTCAGTGTTTCTGTGGACAGATTATCTGTTTTTAAACCATCCCGCCGTTTCCTGTAAGCCCTCGTCCATCGTAAAGGGCGGTACCCACCCCAGCTCCTGCCGTATCTTCGAACTATCTACCGTCAGCGATCCAGTCAGCCGATTCACCGCACCGCTTTTGCCGGTCAGCTTACCAGCCAGGCGTATGAGAGAAACGGGGAATGGTATTAATCGATCTGGAACCCCAAGCGCAGAAGCGGTTTGACGGATAAGTTCAGGTGTGGAAACATCCTCACCGTCGCTAACAAGGTAGGTTTTTCCGGCCGCATCCGGATGAACAGTACAGGTTGTCAAGGCATCAACCAGATTACCGACATAGATCAGACTTCGTTTGTTATTAATGGAGGCAAGAGGGAGTGGAATACCGCGAACAATGATTTTCAGCATATTGAGAAAATTGGCTTTAACTCCAGGACCGTAGACTAGTGTCGGCCTGATGACCACAATTTCCAGACCAGTTTTTGCTTCGATCTTGCGAAGAGCCTGCTCCGCTTCCCATTTGCTGATTCCATACGAGTCGGTAGGGTTTGGTAGAGAGTCTGTTGTATATGCTATTTCTGTTTCTTCACCATTCACTTTGATAGAACTGATAAAAACAAAACGCCTTACACCAGCCTTTGCTGCTTCTCGTGCCAGCTGAGCGGTACCTTCCACATTCACCCTGCGAAATTCGGTCAGTGGATCTGCTGAAGGATCATCCATAATATGGACCCGGGCCGCCAGGTGGATAATCGTGTCGACGCCTGACAAGGCTTGACTCCACGCCGTATCTGCCCCGAGCGGTTCAACCGTCACCGGTTCCACTCCCCTAACCAAAGATGAAGGATCCTCAGATGCCAGCAAAGTTCCACGTACACTAAAACCTTCCGATAAAAGCCGGCTACAGAGAAAGCGACCGACAAAACCGTTTGCACCGGTGATAAGAACGTTCATGCAGGCCTCTTGAACAGCTGCATAACTTTACTAAAATATTTGGAATAAACTTTTAGGATATTCGTATCAATTCCATTTACAGCACATGCCCGCAATATTTCTCGATTTAGAATCCAGTTACTCTTCAAACTGCTCGTGCTTACACCTCCGGTACGCATCCTTACAATAACCTCAGGCAGATAAGTAAAAGACAACTTATGTCGGGCTAAGAAGCGAGCCGTTAGTTCATAATCAGCTGCAATTTTATAATCTGTAAGGAACAAGCCGTAACGTTCATAAACCTCTCGTCGAACAAAAAAGGTCGGATGTGGCGGCATCCATCCCCAGGCAAATTTGTCCGGTGTGAATCCAGCTCCCGAATAGTAGCGCACTACCTTTTCAGGATTGTCAGGTTTTACGTAAACCAAATCGGCGAACATAGCATCAGCACCGCTTTCTATAAATCTTGCAGCCACTCTCTCAAGTACCAGAGGCCCGGAATAAAAATCGTCGGAATTGAGAATGCCTACTATGTCGCCAGTGACAAGTTGTATTCCCTTGTTCATAGCATCATAGATACCTTGATCTGGTTCTGAAATAACCTGCACGGCCGCACAGCGGTGCTTCTCGACAATATCTAAAGTACGATCAGACGAGTTTCCGTCGATAATAACATACTCAAACGGTTGGTGAGTCTGACACAATACCGATGTCATACACTGTGCAATGGTCGCCTCGCCGTTACGAACAACTGTTATAATTGATATATTCATCTTCTCACAACTACTAACCCTCGGGGATAAAACAATTATGCTGCATTTGTGACCAATCGGCTATGAACCGGCTTTTTAAAAAATGATACTCTATTCACAGATGCCTTTATCGAGATTGCAAATAATGAAAATATAATCAGGTTGCTTGCTGTTATTCCTTGAGCATCCAAGGAAAAATATATTACGACTGCGGACCACATTGCAATGTATTCAGAATTAGGACTATTGCTTAGTCTCAATCCAACGAAAAGCATTAAACCTAAAAATGAAACAAGCTGCAGAATTCCATAATTTACTAACAAACTAATATAAACAGAATCTATTGCCGCAAAACCGAGAAAAATGGCATCATCCAGTTTCTTAATCACAAACGGCGATGGCCCAAACAAAAATGAATACCAGCTGTTCCCCTTAAAACTTTGCATTAATTCTAATATTATAGCCAACCGTCCAGAACTCTTCTCATCCGCTAAGAAACCTATTCCACTTTGAATATCGATAGCGATAATGAACAGATGTACAACGATGACCATCAGCATAACCCATATTACGTACATTTTTCTCAATACAGGCCTTCTTATGTAGCGGAATACGATGTATCCCGACAGAAAGAATAAAGATGTCACCAAAGTGTTTCTGGAGTCGGCAAAGTACATCATTAAAACAAAAAACGTTAACATGAAAGAGATGAGCATGTTCTTAAATGTCATCACGCGGCGATCAAAGTTAATCGCGAAAAAGATGATTGCCGACAGTAGTGCAGATGCCGTTTGTGTTGGATGCACAAAACCGAGATGAAGCCTTGGACGACCATAATATGAGGGCATTTCGAAACCGTATTTAGCCAAGCCCACCAGAATAAAGAGTACAGCAACAATTCCGATCCATGACAGCCACAGACTGATTTCTTGTTCTGACAGTGCAAGCAGCCCCATTAATGCCATACCTGAGGCTACTACCGGCAAAACGACGTAAAGCAGGTAATTAATATCCGGAAAAACGGCAATACAGCCGAGCGGTAAAAAAATGAATGATGCGAACACCATTAAGTATGCTCTTTTCTTCGTAACTGCTCTCGCTATCTTTTTTATAGAAAGTGTCAAGAGTAACACAGGACAGGCAATTCTCAGCATCCTGCCGATAAGTGCCCCAGCATCCTGCAAATCCGCAGTTCCCGGCGGAGAAAACGCTGGATACAGCCAGGCGAAGCCAGAAGTGATTGCCAGAAGGATCAGTAAATAACGTCTCATGGGAGATTAATGGTATCAACGAGGTCTATCAAACAGCATTGGTAGATTTCATTGAGACAATGCTTCTGATCACACGGCTTGCAGCTCAAATCATTTCTTTCAACGATTGTCACATCATCCCCGATCGGTTGAACGTATGTCGATACTGCCGGGCCATAGATAACCGTTACCGACACTTTAAGGGCAGCCGCAATGTGGGCAGAACCGCTATCCATGCAGTAAACCTGTTCTGCGCGGCTCAAGGTCACAAGCATATCCCTAAGGCCTCCTCTCCACAGTTCAGTTATGGACTGCAGGTGCGGCGGCAAAGCATCGTAGATTTCCTGCGAACTTTCAGGCTCATCCGGCGAAACAAACAACAAAACCGGTTTGTCCTGCCGCTCGGCAACATGGCAGACAAGTTTCACTGCCTCGTTTCTGGGTAGTCGCCTTAAAGGCAACGAGGCACCAAAATGAAACCCGCAATACGCACTCCTCTGCTGTGCCAGGAGCATTTCTTCTTTAGTAAGCCTTAGTTCAGGCCGGTATGCCAATGCAGATGGCCACATTTCCAGATATTCCGCAATCCGCCGATGATGTTCGGCAATATGGGCATGTCGGCCATCATCAGGAACTATGTCGGTAAGAAGCTGACCGCCGCCACTGAATACGTAACCTACCCTTCGACGAGCACCAGCAAGCGCCAGCAAAAGAATTTGCCGGACATCCCCCCGAACTTCAATTCCAAGATCCCACTTTTTTCTTCGAAGCAGCAAAACCAAATCGAGACACCGCGACCAGCCTCGCCAGCCTTGGCCATACTTAACCCAAGGCGCTGCAAATGGTATTATTTCATCTACCCAGACAGTCCCGCGAAGGATTTCCTTTGCCCACGGCCCGGCAACTAGTGCCAGGTGGGCGTCTGGATAGGCTTGTCGAACCGTCCGCAATAATGGAGTCAACAGGACTATGTCACCGATGAGATGAAAATCGAATATCAGAATTGATGCTGGAGGTAGAGGTACAGGAGCGTGGCTAAAACAACACCCAAGGGCCCACCAGACGGGGCTGAGCAGACGAGCTAGGGCAGCTTTACGCAAATCAAGCGGTTTCATAGCCCCTGGTATGCTTTAAGGTGGCCTAAGAGCCAGGATTCGATGGTAAATTTTCGAGCATATTGCAAATTCTCTTTACAACGAGAGTCAAGCAAATTTTTGTCGGCTGTAACAACCTTATTAATGGCTTGTGCAATATCATCCACATCTTCAGGGTTGACCAACACGGCTTTTCCATCGGCCAGTTCAAGCATTGAAGTGGTGTGAGATGTAATAACCGGTGCCCCTGATGCCATGGCTTCAATGATTGGAAGGCCAAACCCCTCCGCGATACTGCAATACATCAATGAGGTACTCGCTCCCATAAGAACTTTAAGATCATTAGGCGATAAATAGCCCAGGAACATAACTTTATCTTTCAAATGTGGTTTCTCGATAAGATCGAGCACTTCGTTTGACAGTGATGTCTTGAGACCACTAAGCGCGTACTTTAATGAACTTCCGGTACTTTGTGAATGGAGACCGAATGCCTCGATCTGGCGGAGAAGATTTTTCCTGGGATCAAGGTAGCCAGTCGACAGCAGAAAGCCTTTCTTCGTAAGGGAATATTTCTGCAGGATCTTTGCTTCTTCCTCCGAAGAAACCGAGTCAAAAAAATAAGATTCAATACCTGGATAAACGACCTTGATACGTTCTGGCTTTATTCCGGTAACCGCGCTAACACGGTCTTTTACATACCCGGATATACAAAAGACAAACTCGGCCTCATCCCGTGCGAATGCAAGAGATTTGTCAGTGACACTGCGGATGCGGCTGCCAAACCACTGCGGATATTCAAGCGGCAAAACATCAGGAATTGTAATCGAACCACGGGCACCATAAGGATTATAAATGTCCCAGTTCCATACGTGGTTTATCGTATCGCCTAATGCAGGGCTAGGAACAACTCCCATTCGGTTAAGAAGTTGCAAAGGACGACGTAACTGTTTTGGCCACCAACGTGGAGCACCGGAGTGATAATGGCCTTCAACCAGCCGAAAGATTTCATTATTGAAAAGACCGGAGCGGTCATAAAATTTGATATCAACATCGTCACACTCAAGCATCTCGGAATATGCATGGACAAATGCCCAATAAAGGTTTTGAACACCTGTTCGATAACTCCAAGCAAGGCCACTCACATCTATAGCAACAGAAGTCATTTTTTCTCCGCAACACCGAGCAACCAGAAGGTTGGCGGTTTCAAAAAAGCATTAATCCAATCAATAAAGCTACTTTCAGACTTCTCACCGCGGATTTTACGAACCAAGTGTCCAAGTAGTGATCGCCTAGATTCAGGAATAGTTTCTATGTGCACCTTGTATCCAGGTAACTCAAGCAGCGTATGGAGAGAAGACTCTTTCCACCAACTTAGATGATTTGGAGGTACATCATGGCGAGCAAACCTGCCATCAAAAGTCCTCCTTGTATGATAGTCCGGCACAACTACAAACAGCAGTTCGGGTTTTTTTGCCATGACAACATCTCGGATTATCTGCCCAGGCGACTCTAAATGCTCCATAACTTCAAGAAGACATAGTGCATCACAAGATTGGTCGTGTGACTCAATAAATTCGGTTATTCCACCTTTTATGACGTGGCGACCGTAATGAAGCAGGCGTTGAACCAGTACTTCCGCCACCTCATAACCAATTGCAGATGGCAGAATTTCCACAACAGCTCTCAGAAATCTGCCAGTGCCACACCCAACATCAACGACTTTTTTTACGGCCTTATTTTGCTTTATCAATCCAAGAATACGTTGTTCAAAAGGGAGCAATAAACTTTCAATATCCGGCGAAGTCTGAAAACGGTCAAGCACAGCCAGGTGCTTCGCATACAGATGGTCTGTGCCTGCATAAGCATCTTGATAATCTAAGGATGAATATTGAGTAGCAAAGATGAGGCCGCAGGAGTTACATGTTATGGCACCCTGTATTCCAGCTGTTACATCTAATTCAATGGAGGTCGAACCACAATTGATGCAGTAATTTGCTTTAGTTTGCATAAATTGCCTTTAACATGTCTGGGTTAATAAATATAATATCTTCTTGGTCTTTAGGTGAAAGTAATTACTGCATCCTGATCAGTTTGGCCGGTATTCCACCATAAATTGAGTTAGGCTCGATATTTGAATTAACAAGACTGAATGGCAGTACAATGGCATTTTCGCCAATCTCACAAGGGCCAATTACCGTAACATTGCTACAAAGCCAACACCCCCTATGTATCATTATATCCCGACCTGTTTTTGGTACGGTATCCCTGCGTAATCGCCCCTGCTTTAAAATATCGTGTGTTCCAGTAAGGATACTTACGTTATGCCCAAAAACAACGAACTCTTCTATAGTAATAGTGCCAGATTGGACATTAAGAATTGCATTTGCGAGACGCGCCTCGTTCGATATGAGTACACGGCTTTCTTCTCCAAAGATAACAGGAATTTCTGACATCCTCTTGGCCAGCCAATATAGAAACTTACTAATAAATTTATTCAGGATTGTTTTCATTCCTTGCATCCTTTTATAAAATTGATAGTGTAATCAATCAAACGACTTAATTTACTACGAGTTACGTAATGTTCAAGATTAATCTCGTATGCCATATTACGGATAAAATGTGTTGGACCATTTAGTGGAAACTGAAAACTTTTCTCATCAATTTTTGCGAGTTGTGCAATAGGGGCAGATTTGAACTTAGTGTGCGTAGCATCATCACCAAACCCGATGTTTTCAATCAACCGTATTCGTGGTAGTATGGCCACCCGGCCCGTTCTCCATGAGGCATATCCTACTTGGTAGTCCCAAGTATCTACCTTGCCGTCATAAACAGAAGAAAACACGTCTAACACTTTCTTCTGGTAAATTTTATTGCTAAAGGTAGGAAGCATGGCACGTCTTACTGATGGCCATTCAGCCATGTTCACGTCGTAATCTACCCAAAAGCGTCGCCAACTCGCCCACCCCCAAATAGAAAAGTGCCGTGAAAAGAAGAAATCACTTTTCGTGCATTCTGTAGGCTCTCTACAGTCGATTAACGGGCTACCAGAAATTACACTTATTCTCTCATCATCACGATAGCGTTCCAGAAGCTCGGCACAAAAAGAAAAAAACTGTGCATGAGGGACACAATCATCCTCAAGTATAATACCTTCCGGCTCATGTTCGAAAAACCAGCTGATCGCTGAAGAAACTGCCTTCTTGCAACCAAGATTCGTCTCGCGAAAGAGGGTCTTTACCTCGCAAGGCCAATCAACATTGGAAACAATCTGTCGGACCTCATTGACTCGCTCAGTCTCACCCGGACGCGATGTGCGAACTCCATCGGCAGCTAAATACAGTCTTTCTGGACGTGCATTACGGATAGCTTCAAAGACTCGACGCGTTGTATCTGGGCGATTGAATACAAGGAAAAGAATTGGGGTGCCTAAACTGTTTATTGCAACATTCCCATCTAAATTCATCAAAGAACTGCAACCTAATTGCTTATCTGAACTCATATTTTAAGCCCTACCTTGTAAAATCGGAGTTGCATTTTAAATATTTTGGGAGCAAGCACACAATTAGATATAACTGCTGATATGAGTTGCGATACCACGGTTGCGAATGCAGCACCCTTTGCACCATAAATTGGAATAAGTATCAAGTTTAGTATTACGCTTGAAATGGCGCCGGATATAGTTTTAATAAGTGCCAAACGACTTTTCCGTTCATTTATAATCCAAATACTTTGTGCCACGCCAGAAAAAATAGGGATCGCTGCAAAGGCCTGGATCGCCAACACTGGAACGGACTCTTCAAACTTAGGCCCTAAAAGCAAACTTACAATTGGGGGAGATGCAATCGCTACAAATAGCGCAATCGAAACAGACATAAATGTCAGAATTGAAAATAGCTTTTGAAGAGATTCATAAAATAATGCGTCACTCTCTACTTTTTGTCGAGCCATTAGAGGGGCTATACTTGTACATATTGTCACAGGTATAAAATTCCAGACCTCCGCGAATGGAAGTACAGCAGAGTAAATTCCCAACTCCCGCTCGCCTACCATATCACGTAACATCAGTTGATTGATGCGCATATAGATAACTACTGAAACACCACCGAGCAATAAAGGCCACGACTCATGTAAGAGTTGTTTGGCAGTTTGCCATGTAGCAATCCATTCAGCACTTGCAGGAAATTTTCTATACGCCCACATCAATGACACAGCACCCAAAGCTACTTCTAAAAGCTGAACTGCAGCAAATGCCACAACAGAACTGTGATATAAAATTAGTCCTATCTTGATTCCATTGGTTATGAACATTGTTACAAGCTTAACAATAACCGTGCGGCGACTTTGAGATTGGCTCTGAAACCAGAGGTCGACCGTATCTGCAGATTGGAAAATAGTGCCACAGGCCACCAAAGCCACGAGTATAAGAGCTTGAGTATCCCCCGACCGAATTACCAGAACTGATGCCATTGCCGCACACCAAGCCAGCACACCTGAGCAGATTCTTAAACGAAGCGCTGTGCCGAGGATTTCAGAGGATTTTTCAGGCATACTGGCGATATCGCGAACGACAATACCATCAAGACCAAGGTTAGCAACCGCTTGAAAAAAAACTGTGAAAGCTAAAGCGTATGACAGTTCACCAAATTGTGCCGGACCAAGATAACGTGCAACCCAAGCACCAACTATCAGACCAAGAAGCATACGGGTAAGTCTTTCACCCATAAGCCACCCGGTATTTCCAAGAACTTTTTGAAGATTAGGCCGGTCGGCAAGTCTACTTTTTATGAAAGTAGGTATAAGTGCTAACCACTTATAAACAGCTTGAGTGGTCAATTACTCTCCACTCTTAATCTTTTTAAAATAGCTAATGGTCTTATTCAAGCCATTCTCTAAGTTAACCATAGGTTTCCAGCCCAGCTTTTCACCCGCCAATGATATGTCTGGCTGGCGTTGCTTTGGATCGTCCTGTGGTAACGGATTGAAAATGATTTTCGAGCGTGAATCAGTCAATGAAATGATTTTTTCAGCAAACTCAAGGATCGTATTTTCAACCGGGTTGCCGAGGTTGACCGGTCCAATGAACCCCTCGGATTCCATCATGTGGATCATACCTTCCACCAGGTCAGAAACATAGCAGAATGAGCGGGTCTGGGAGCCATCGCCGTACACGGTGATGTCCTCGTCTCTGAGTGCCTGCAGGATGAAGTTTGAAACCACGCGTCCGTCATTTTCAGCCATGCGCGGACCATAGGTGTTGAAGATGCGGATGATGCGGATATCGACATTGTTCTGGCGGTGATAATCCATCATCAGCGTTTCTGCGACCCGTTTCCCTTCGTCATAGCAACTGCGTATCCCGATCGGGTTGACGTTACCCCAGTAATCCTCGGTCTGCGGATGCACACGCGGATCGCCGTAGACCTCAGAAGTGGAGGCTTGCAGGATACGAGCTTTAACCCGTTTGGCAAGTCCCAGCATGTTAATGGTGCCCATGACACTGGTTTTTATCGTCTTGACCGGGTTGTACTGGTAATGCACCGGGGAGGCAGGACAGGCCAAATTGTAGATGCGGTCAACCTCCAGCAGAATCGGCTCGGTTATGTCATGCCGGACAAGCTCGAAACGATGGCTGTCCATCAGATGAATGATATTGTTTTTGCTGCCGGTGAAGAAGTTATCCAGGCAAATGACGTCATGCCCTTCGACAAGAAGGCGTTCGCAAAGGTGCGATCCTACAAAACCGGCTCCGCCTGTTACCAAAATGCGCATGTTATTTAACTCCCTGGTTGATCCCGCCGCTATGGCTCTCGGCAAAACAGGCGGCGGCTACCAGGCCGACATATCCGGCCCCGAATATAGATGTCTTCATAATTGTTCGCCTTGATATCTTTTTATTTGCTCAACCATCATCCTCGCCACATCACGCATTCGGTAATGAGCGCTCCATCCCAGAACTCTGGCGGCTTTTGACGCATCCCCTTGGCTTACCATAATTTCGGATGGACGTATTAGTGTGGGATCGCTTATAACATGTTCACGCCAGTCCAGCCCTTGTGTTTCGAAAACGGCGGCAACAAAATCCTGAAGTGTGTTTGTTTCTCCGGTCGCAATAACATAGTCATCAGCTCTGTCTTGCTGAAGCATCAGCCACATGGCCTCGATATATTCAGAAGCCCACCCCCAGTCACGAGCAATGGAGATGTTTCCAAGATGCAATTTTTCTCTGCTTCCGACTGCGATTCGACAGACAGACTTGACTATCTTCTGCGTGACGAAACGTTCAGGACGTAAGGGGGATTCGTGGTTAAAGAGAATGCCAGTGCAGGCAAACAAGCTGTAAGCCTCACGGTAGTTGGCCACTTCCCAGAAGGCGGTCGCCTTGGCTACCGCATAGGGGCTGCGAGGCCGGAATGGAGTTTCTTCATTTGCAGATTGGCCATTGGTATTACCGAAGCATTCGCTGGAGCCGGCGTTGTAGAATTTGATCGGTCGGCCTATGAAGCGGATTGCCTCCAGAAGGTTGAGCGTTCCAACACTGATGCTTTCCAGTGTCTCCACTGGCTGGTCGAAAGAAAGTCCCACCGAACTTTGGCCAGCAAGATTGTAGATCTCGTCGGGTTTCACCTTGGTAAGAACCTGCAGGACGCTCCTGAAGTCGTTGAGCGCCATGGAATGAAAGGTGACCCGGTCCTTTACTCCGAGCAGCTGAAGATTATAAAATGTCGACATCTGGGCATCACGGGCCGTGCCGTGAACCGTGTATCCCTTATCAAGCAGTAACCGCGCCAGATAAGCTCCGTCCTGCCCGGATATTCCACAGATAAGTGCGAGCTTCATATTACAAATTCTCCATTTATCAACTCTTGCATTTGGAAATGAGTTATGTTCGTCAATTGAATTAATGTTCCGTGCTTACCGCTACACTAAAACCATGAGATTTCAGTAGTGCATGACGTTGTGCCTCTACCAAATCGTTCGCAACCATTTCAGCACACATTTCCTGAGCGGTTATTTCAGGAACCCAACCGAGCTTTTCTTTTGCCTTGGTCGGATCACCAAGAAGGGTTTCAACTTCCGATGGCCTGAAGTAACGTGAATCAATCCGCACCACGACATCTCCCGGTTTTACGGCAGGAGCCTTATCGCCCTCTACGGAGAAGACCGTGGCTATTTCATCTACGCCATGACCTTCGAATTGCAGGGTTATTCCCAGCTCGGCCGCCGCCCAGGTGATAAACTGGCGCACAGTATACTGGACGCCGGTGGCAATAACAAAGTCTTCAGGCTTATCCTGCTGCAGCATCATCCACTGCATCTTTACGTAATCCTTTGCATGCCCCCAGTCGCGCAGGGAATCAATATTGCCCATGTAGAGGCACTCTTCCAAACCTTGCGAAATGTTGGCAAGACCGCGTGTTATCTTGCGGGTGACAAACGTTTCGCCGCGCCGGGGAGATTCGTGGTTAAACAGGATACCGTTGCAGGCATACATACCGTAAGCTTCACGATAGTTGACCGTAATCCAGTAGGCATAGAGCTTAGCAACGGCATAGGGACTACGTGGGTAAAATGGGGTGGTTTCTTTTTGAGGAGTTTCCTGAACCAAGCCGTACAGCTCGGAGGTTGATGCCTGATAGAAGCGGGTTTTTTTATCCAGACCCAGCAAGCGAATAGCCTCAAGCATGCGCAGTGTGCCGACCCCATCTGCCTCTACCGTGTATTCCGGCGATTCAAAACTGACAGCTACGTGAGACTGTGCGCCCAGATTATAGACCTCATCAGGCTGGACTTCCTGCATGATGCGGGTCAAATTCGACGAGTCGGTCAAGTCACCGTAATGCAGCTTGAAATGGGCGTCTTTTATATGCGGATCCTGATAGATGTGATCAACCCGCTGGGTGTTGAACAGCGAAGCCCTGCGCTTGATACCGTGAACTTCATAGCCTTTCTCCAGAAGTAATTCTGCTAAATACGAACCATCCTGTCCGGTTACTCCAGTTATAAGTGCTCTTTTCATGCCGTTTAAAACCCCTTGATAATATATCTTCAAATTGTCCGGTTGCCAGTAAGCTAAAGCTGCTTATTAACTGAATAAGAAAAAACAACCTAATGTTGTACTGCTCATTTTCACCAGTATCAGTGGCAGTATCTGTAACTCAAACGATAACGTAAAGGTGTTGTTAAATGCGTTAAAGCGTCAATGACTTGAATTCAGACGCCGCAAGTGTATTTTTTGCAGTAACTTACAGTCCGGTCAACTCCATAAAGCAGATGAGGTGTCAAAGAAAGCACTTTCCCGAAAATGTCGTGAATTGCCTCCGGAAGATATTCATGCGCAATATCGTTTCTGACCATGCGAATCTCGATAAAAATATCACTGCTGACAATCAGTTCTTTCTTTTCGGCACGGTTGATCCTGTCTCTGATAGTACCTTGGCTGTCCAGATCCAGCTCATCAACCAATCGAAATATTTTTTGAATCAAAATATCGCTCAATCTTGCAAACCTGCCGATGAATGAATCAAAGCTTTCCAGTTCTTCCGGCTGATATGTTTCTTTTATACCAATAACGCTGCATTTGTTGAATGAATACAACAGCACTTCCCTGGCATCATTAAGCACCTTCTGCTCGCTTATCAAGAGGCGCTGCATCTGGCCTGTCAAATTCCACCCCTTTCTCAAGCGCCAGCTTTACAAAAGGATCTGAATCATCCGCCGCCAGTACAATATCTATTTTCTGTTCTCCGAGAAGTTCGTACAGTTTCATCTTGATAGTTCTTTTGTCGTCTCTGGTAAGGCTGTCTGACATAACAAGCAGATCAATATCTCCACCTTTTTTTGCGTCATCAACAAGCGAACCAAAAAGATACACGCGAGCGTTTTCGTCGAGGCATTTCACCGTAGATAGAATTGCGGCCTGCTCATAATCCTTGAGCCTCATATAACTAATCTACTTCCCCAACAACGGACTAAATACCTGGTAAGTCAGATAAGCCACCAGCGCCGAAGCCGGAATGGTCAGAACCCAGGCGATCAGAATCCGTTTGGCCACATTCCAGTTGACTGCGTTGAGCCTTTTTGAAAGGCCGACGCCCAGAATGGTAGAGGTTATGACATGGGTGGTGCTGGTCGGCATGCCGATAGCCGAGGCACCCAGAATTACGCCGGCTGAAGCGGTTTCGACGCAAAAGCCATGCACCGGCTGAAGCTTTACAAAATCATGTCCCACGGTCTTGATGATGCGCCAACCACCGGCAGCAGTTCCCAATGCCATGACAGATGCGCAGGCCACCATGACTTCCCAGGGCACCGCAAAGGTTTTCAGGGTTCCGTAGCTGACCAGGGCCAGCGTGATGACGCCCATGGATTTCTGAGCATCTGCGGTTCCATGGGAAAACGCCATCAGGGCAGCAGAGGCAACCTGCAGCCGCCGGAAGTTTTTATTAAGTCCTGACGGTGCGCTGTTGCGGAAGACCCGGTAGATGATAACCATGAAGATAAAACCGATCGCCGTTCCCAGGATCGGTGAAAATATCAACGACATGACAATCTTCTTGAGCCCGGCCCATTTGATGGCGCTGAGTCCGGCATGGGCGAAGGTTGATCCTATGATGCCGCCGATAATGGCATGGGATGAGGAAGAGGGAAGACCGTAATACCAGGTGATCAGATCCCAGACAATTGCGCCGATTATTCCTGCCAGCACGACCATCTGTGTAATATTTGAGCCATCCACGATGCCCTTGCCGATTGTGGCGGCAACCTTGGTGGAGATCATCGCACCAGCGAAGTTGAGCGCGGCAGCCATAATGATGGCGGACCTGACTGAAAGCGCCCGGGTAGAAACACAGGTTGCTATGGCATTGGCGGTATCGTGAAACCCGTTGATGTAGTCGAAGACCAGCGCCGCCAGGATAACCAGACAGAGCATGATAAAAACCGGATCAAGCATTCTTTACCACCACGCTTTCAAGAATATTGGCTGCATCCTCGCACTTGTCGGTAGCCCTTTCAAGCGTCTCGTAGATCTCCTTCCACTTGATCAGCTGGATCGGATCCTTTTCCTCGTCAAACAGACGGCTGATAGCTTCGCGGGAAACCCGGTCTGCCTCATTCTCCAGCGCATTGATCTCGACGCAGGCCGCAAAAATCTGCTCATTGGTCTTCTTGCCCAGCATCGCCACCGCCTTGTCTACCGCATAACAGGACTGCAGAATTATAAAACCAAGCGATTTTGCTTCGGGGGGGATACTGTCGACATTGTACATAATTACCCGCTGGGCTGATGCATCGATCAGGTCGATAATGTCATCCAGCTTGGAGGACAGAGCATAAATATCTTCGCGATCCAAAGGAGTGACAAAGGTCTTGTTCAGCATCTGAATGATGTCATGGGTAATGGAATCCCCTTTATGCTCCACATCCTTGATCTTGCGTTGACTTTCATTCGGATTGTCAAAGTTGTCTAGCATTTCCTTGAGCAGTTTGGCCCCTTCGATGATATTCTCGGTCATATCTTTGAAAAGTTTGAAGAATTTCTCTTCCTTGGGAATCAGTCCAAACATGATGTATGCCTCCAGGTTGTTTGTTAAAATCTGTCATAAAAACTTTGCATGAATAGCATATTATTTTAAATCTGCCCACAGAAATGTAATTTGTCTTCGTTCAACAGCTGATTTGATGAGTTGCCTTTGCAGCATTCTTGAAGTATTCTTTTCGCTCTCATTCTGAAAGGAATCACTCATGAACCTGCTTCACTCCCTGGTCCTCGGCGCCCTGCAGGGCTTCACCGAAGTACTTCCCATCAGCAGCTCCGCCCACCTGATTCTTTTCCCCTGGCTGCTGGGCTGGCCAAATCCCGATGACAAGCTTGCTTTTGATGTTGCCCTGCATCTGGGAACTTTTTTTGCCCTGATGATATATTTCCGCCGGGATATCATCGAGATGATTTTCAACACTTTTGAGGCGATCTATACCCGTTCGTTGGATACACCGGCCAAACGGCTTCCCTTTCTGATCTTGGCTGCCACGATTCCTGCCGCCGTGGTCGGAAAAGTGTTCGAACACAAATTCGAGGAGATTTTCCGCTCCAACCCCCTGCTGATCGCCTCCTTCCTGATCGTGTTCGGTTTGATCCTGGGCCTGGTTGATATGCTGGGTCGCAAACGGCGCATACTCGATGAGATTAATACAGGCAATGCCATGATAATCGGCCTGCTGCAATGCCTGGCGCTGATACCGGGTGTGTCCCGTTCTGGCATCACGATCACTGCCGGATTGATGCTGGGCTTCACCCGCGAGACAGCCGCACGTTTTTCATTCCTGATTTCGCTTCCGATCGTGGCCGGCGCGGCTCTGCTCAAAACCGTGGATATTTTCAAACATGGGATACCGGCAGGGGAAGGACTTCCGATGTTGATCGGTATCGTCGCCTCAGCGGTCACCGGTTACATCAGCGTCGCATTCCTGCTCCGTTTTGTGCAGAAGCAGAGTCTGGCACCTTTCGTCTGGTACCGCGTTGTGGTCGGCGCAGGACTGATTATCGCCATTCTGTCAGGATTCAAACCTTAAATCACCCCCCCTTGCAAAAGGGGGTAAAGGAGAATTTCATGAACGGTGGAATCAAGGAGTGGCCAGCCGATGAACGACCGCGGGAAAAGATGCAGAAATCAGGAGCCGGCAGCCTGTCCGACGCAGAACTGCTGGCGCTGATTATCAGAAGTGGTGATCCAAGTACAAAACAGAGCGCCATCGACCTGGGGCGGGAACTGATCAAGCACTTCGGCGGCAACCTGCGTGAACTGGGTGGTGCCGACATCAGCGAGATTTGCGCCATCAAGGGGATGGGGCTGGCCAAGGCTACCAGCGTTAAGGGTGCCTTCACGCTGGCTTCACGCTTTCAGGCCAGAAAACTGGAGAGTTTCGACCGTTTTACTTCTCCTCAGCAGGTTTTTGACTACTTCCACCACGAATTCCGCGACAGCCGCAAGGAATATTTCCTGACCCTGCTGCTGGACGGCAAGAACCGCATCATCCGCCGTGTGCAGGTTTCAGAAGGCTCCCTCAATCAAAGCATCGTTCACCCCAGAGAAGTATTCATCCCGGCGGTCAAGGAATCGGCCGCCGCTGTCATCCTGGTGCACAACCACCCCACCGGCGACCCGGCCCCCAGCAGCGAGGATATCGCCATCACCCGCCGGCTGAAAGAGGCCGGCGAGATCATGGGCATCAAGGTGCTGGATCATATCATCATCGGGGACGGGGAATATCTGAGCTTTGTGGAGCGGGGTCTGCTATGATACAAAACGTCAGCCACACATCCTGCGAAGCCAAAAAAAGCCCGTGTCGCCACGGGCTTTTTTCAACTGAATTTATGTATGAACAACATTCTGCACTTTTTATCTGCGTGTCTTCCTTTATTTAATCACAATCCTGTCAATAATCACGCTACCCAGCTGTACTGTTAATGGAGCAGTCAACGTGGTAGTTCCGGTATTGATGGCATAGCCGGTGTCATAGCCCCCTTTGAGAGCCACTGTGACGTTTTTGTTCGCATTCAGAGTACCGGCAACACTGTTGTCAAGCAACTGTATGACCTCGCTGACAGAAACCGCATTGTAGGCTTCCTGCAGTGTAGCGTATGGTGACCCACCGATTTGCAGCAAGGTTGCCTGATTGAATGTGGCTGTAACTGTTTTGTCTGCACTCATGGTAATGCTGCATGGCCCCAAGCCGCTGCAGGCTCCGCCTCCCCAACCGCCGAAGGTGGATAGTGCATAGGGTGTGGCGTAAAGGTTGACCGTGCCGGCCAAGGAGCCTGTGCATGTGACAAGCGTGCCGCCTGCACTGTTGGCGCAGGAAATGCCTGCAGGACTGCTGGTTATTGTGCCGCCGGTACCGCCCGGCTGCGCTCCATTGGCCGTTACCGCAACCGTCAGTGTGGGTGGATTGATCACCAGAGTACCGCTGGCGGTGCCATGGTAATTAATATCACTGATTGTGGCAGTTACGGCGTAGCTGCCTATCTCTGTCGGCTCTGCCGGGCTGCCGTTGTAAGTTATTACGGTAACAAGAGACCCGGGGACCGTGGTTGCTGTCACAGTTTTTGAGCTGCCGTTGTAAGTCTGGCTCAGATTGCCAAGCGTTACCGCTGCCGTCGCTTTGCCAACCACAATACTGGCGGTAACATTCGGTGCAGCAAGGTAGCTGAGGCTCCCCGATTGAGAGGCCTGAAGGCTTATGGTTCCGACTCCGGTGATGGTCAACTGATTGCCTGTGACGCTGCCTGGGCCGCTTACAACGCTGAAACTGACAGTCGAACCGGATGTTGCTGCGGCACTTAGCGTGATCGGCCCGTCTCCGTAGGCGGCGGTTGAAGGCGGAGAGAAGCCGCTGATGGTCTGGGTCAACTGCTCTACAGTAAAGATGATGTCATCGCCATATACCGTTCCGGCGCTATTGCTGGCCACAACGCGGCAGTGATAGGTCTGCCCCGGAGTCAGTCCGCTGACGACTGCGCTGACGGCTGTCAGTCCGCTGCCAACTATTACTGTTGCCGGAGAGGCCGCCGTGTTCATGCCGTAAGCTGTGGTCAGGCCATATTGAAAACTGACCTCTGCATCGGCGTATAAAGCATTGACCGTGCCGTTCAGGGTCGCGCCGTTGGTTGTTATGCCTGTGGCTGCACCACTTGCGGCAATCGATTGCGGCGGAACAAAAGTACGCAGCAGGGGATAGGTTTGCCCTTCAGTTATGCTCCAGAGGGTATTGGAATTGCTGGAATAGTCAATGCTCCAGCCGGCAGTGACGAATGTTGCCGGCTGTTTCATCTCAACAGTTGTCTTTCCGGTGCCACCGGCGCTGCCTTCCTGTCCGGAGGTCAGAGTGTCCCAGAAGCTGTTGGTGATGGACGGAGTGCTGTCATTAAAACCAACCAAACCACCAACATCTGTAGTGCCGTTAACGCTGCCGGTAGAGTAGGAGTTGGTGATGGTGCTAAAAACGTTTTGGCCCACGAAACCTCCAACACTCATACTGCCGTTCACACTGCCGGTTGCATAAGAATTGGATATGTTACCACCCAAAAGATTAAGTCCCGCCAACCCACCTGCGCTGTCCGTGGTACCGGTAACATTGCCAGTGGCAAAGGAATTAATGATGGATCCATAGTTCATACCCACCAGTCCGCCGACAACGCTGCTGCCGTTTACGGCACCAGTGGAATATGAATCGGCTATTGCAGCAGCGTCGTTATAGCCAGCCAAACCGCCAACTGCATCTATGCCGCTTACTATTCCGCTGTTGTAGCAATTGATGACGACTCCTTTAATGTATCCTGCGAGTCCGCCAACAAGACTGCTGCCGCTCACGTTACCGCCAACCACTCCCACATTGCGTATGATCGCATTTAGGCTGTAACCAAACAGGCCAACATTGTTAATGCTTGGCCGATTTATAACAAGACCGGTGACTTTGTGGCCGAGACCGTCAAAAACACCGACAAAACTCTTTTCAAAGTTTTCCCCGATCGGCAGAAAGCCGGCACCACCGTCCCAGCCCGCAGTAGCGGAGGCATCAATGTCCACACCCAGGGCGTATTTGCCGGCAAGTGTACCGGATGTCCCGGCGATTAGCTGCAGTTCGAAGACATTCTTGATTACGGTGTAGCTGTCGCCATTGATGGTTAATAAACCGCTGTCGGGAAAATCCACCCTGCCGGCAAAACCATTGGCCTCACCTGGAGCAAAACCCACCTTGAGTCCGCCTTGATTGCCGTAGGTTGTTCCATTCCAGCCATAATTCATAGCCAGACCGGCCGGGCCGGAGGCGCTCATTACGGCGTTGATGTTGATGTCGTTATGCGCGGTGAGGGTCAGTTCGCCTGTGTTCCAGGCGGTAGCGGCGTTGACATTGATGTTGCCGGCATCGCTGCCTCCGTCACCTGTACGGATGGTGACGCCGGTCCCGCTGTTCAGCCGCGCCCGGATTTCGGCAACTGATACGTTTGCGCCAGTCCCGTCAGGTGTCCAGACGTCCGGCGATGTTCCGGCCCAGCTGCCGCCGGTACTGGGATTGCCACTGATGTTTACGTTGAAAGCAGCAAAGGCCTGTCCCGCCGACAACAGCACAGCCGTCATAAACAGCAACAAACCGGCCAGACGTTTAATATTGAAGCTGCAACCCGCTACCTGCATGATATTCTCCTTTTCACTGCAAACAAAACCCGAACAAACTGTGTTTTCACGGTAATACCCGCTACTGGATTCTGCCGCACATAGGTTAATTACCTATGGTTACACATAAATTTACATTTTTAGCCTACAATATCTGCGTCAAAAAACGCAACAGTCATTTTCATTAAATGTGATCTCAATCATATGAGCAGAAAGTATGCCAAATCTGCAAATAAAAAAGGCTCCCTTTAAGGAGCCCTTTTTGCCGGTTACGCAGTATGAATCAACTCAGTCCCAGAGCCTCATCCGCCGCCCGTTGGGCGGCTGCCACACAGTCGTTCAGTCCAATTCCACGGTAGGAATTGCCGGTCAGAATCAGTCCGGGATGCTTTTTCAGCAACTCATCCAAAGCGTCTAAACGCTTGCCGTGTCCGACAGTGTACTGCGGAATGGCCTGCGGATGGCGGAATACCCTGACAAAGGAAGGCTCCGCATCGATATTCATGGTCGCTTTCAGATCTTTCCTGACCCGCGCGGTGACCTCGTCATCGCTCAGCTTGACGTACTCCGGAAAACAGGCGCCCCCCATCATGCTGCGCAGCAGCACCTTGCCGTCGGGAGCCCGATTTTCGAACATGCTCGAATCCCACAGTGTGCCCAGCGTGCTGCGCCCTTCCTTCTTCGGAATCAGATAGCCGAATCCATCCAGCGGATGGGCGATACGGTCGCGCTCGTAGCCGAAACAGATCACAGTCATGCTGGCGTAGGGGATTTGCCGCAGGACGTCCGAAATGCCCGCATCCAGTCCGGCCAGCATATCTGCAGCCGCAAAGGCCGGCGAAGCCACAATCACCAGATCGGCCTGCTGCTCGGAGCCATCGGAACATTTTACAAGGTAACCGGCGCTGCCCGTTTTTTCGATCGCTGTGACGGCAATTCCCGGCCTGACGATCCCCCCCAGTGAATCTTTCATGGCATCGGAAAGATACTGAATTCCTTCGCGGAACGAGGTCAGCACTCCGCCCGGACCGGCAGCGCTGGAGACAACCTTGCCCTCGGCAATATCCTTTTTCTTCTTTTTTGCCAGCATGATCATGGCCCGCACCAGACCACCGTATTCCCGCTCCAGTTCGGCGATGCGCGGAAAACATGATACCAGTGACATGGTTTCCGGATCGCCGGCGAAGATGCCCGACACCATCGGAGCGATCAGTTTGTCCAGCGCCTCCTTGCCAAGCCTTCGGCGGCCGAAGTCAGCCAGTGTTTCATCAGTCCCGCTTGGCGCAGACGCGATGAAGGGGGTCGGCTCCAAAGCAAGACGCAGCTTGCCCGGCCAGGAGATCAGTCGGCTCTTCAAAAAAGAAGGCCCGCCTTCCGGCAGGCGGTGCAGTTCTCCGCCGGAAAAAATGAAACGCTTGCGGGCGTTGTCGTTGCTGCGGTGCAGATTTCCCTCCACTCCAATCGCACGGCAAAGATCCAGCGTCTGCGGCTTGCTGTCCAAAAACCCGTTCGGACCCCATTCGCAGGTATAGCCGTCGCTCTTGATGCTCCATATCTTGCCCCCAACCCGCTGTTCTTTTTCCAGCAGGGAGATCTCCAGCTCTTTTCCGGATGTCTGTGCCTTTGAACGAAGCAGCCAGGCCGTAGAGAGGCCGGAAATGCCGCCGCCTATTATGATGGCTTTTTTCATGGGTAATCCCTCGAATGTCGTTAAATTTATCTGATGGATAGTACGTCCGGCGCCGACGGCTGTCAAGGTATACACAGTCGTCAATGTTGACAGCCTGCCGTTCAGAGCTTACATTGTGATCAAATCGAACGGGGATGGTGAAGTTATGGCACAAACAGATTATTACAAGGCACTTGGGCTCGAAAAAGGGGCCTCGGCCGACGATATCAAGAAGGCTTTCCGCAAGCTGGCGGTCAAGTATCATCCGGACCGCAACCCGGATAACAAGGCCGCAGAGGACAAGTTCAAGGAGATCAACGAAGCCTACGCCGTACTTTCCGATCCGAAGAAGAAGGAACAGTACGACACCTTCGGTTCCAGCGGATTCCATCAGCAGTACAGCCAGGAAGACATTTTCCGTGGCTTTGATTTCGGCAACGCCTACAAGGATATGGGAGGCGGCTTCGGAGGGGGCGGGAACGAGGACATCTTCTCACGCCTGTTTGGTGGTTCTTTCGGTCGTGGGGGCGGGCGGGGAGGATTCCGTGCCGGGCCACAGAAGGGGAGCGATCACGAGATGGAGGTCACCATCAGCTTCAGGGATGCCGCCCTGGGAGCAGAAAAGCAGGTTGCTTTTCGCCGTGACGGCCAACGCGAGGAGTTGAAGGTCAAAATACCAGCCGGCGTTGATAACGGCAGCAAGATACGCATTGCCGGCAAAGGGGGGCAGGGCGAGGGTGGCGGTCCGGCCGGAGACCTGTTTCTGATTCTTCGTGTATTGTCAGATCCGGTCTTTACCAGAGATGGCGGCGACCTGCTGGTTGACCGTTCCATAACCTTCAGTGCCGCCTGCCTGGGCACGTCGCTGGACGTGCCGACCCTGGACGGCGACAAACGCATCAAAGTACCGGCCGGAATCCAGCCCGGCACCAAGATCCGTCTGAAAGGGTGCGGCATCAAACCGCTTGGCTCAAACAGCAAGGGAGATCTGTACGTCAAGATCGGAGTGCATATTCCCGAAGCACTAAACGGTGAACAGAAAAAGATCGTGGAAGAGATGGCCGAGAAGGGACTATAAATAAGCAGGTATGGATGGATGTACAACGCTCCGGGGTTTTGAAAACCTCGGAGCGTTTTTTTGTCATTATTTCGTGGTCATCAGCACTACCGCATGCGCGGAAATCCCTTCGCCGGTACCGGTGAATCCCAATCCCTCTTCAGTCGTTGCCTTGACGTTGACCTGCCCGACCGCAGCGTTAAGTACTCTGGCGATGTTCTCACGCATGGTCGCAATGTGGGGCGCCATCTTCGGTTTCTGGGCGATGATCGTTGCATCCAGGTTGCCCATGACATAGCCGAGCTCGGCAGCAAGTTTGCCCACATGCTCCAGCAGTTTCAAACTGTCGGCACCTTTGAAAGCCGGATCCGTATCGGGAAAGTGCCTGCCGATATCCCCCTCTCCAATCGCCCCCAGAATCGCGTCAGCAATCGCGTGCAGCAGAACGTCGGCGTCGGAATGCCCCAACAAACCCTTCTCCCAGGGGATATCCACCCCGCCCATGATCAGTTTTCTGCCCTCCACCAGCCGGTGAACGTCGTAACCGTGTCCTATGCGCATATATTCTACCCTTCCGCTTTCAAATCCCGCGCCATCAGCTCCGTCACCGCCTGGCGGGCCGGCTTGTCCTCGTGCAGGATCTGGTAGGTTTTCTCAACAATCGGCATCTCGACCCCCAGGCGGCGGGACAGATGATAAACCGATTCGGCACTCTTGACCCCTTCCGCAACCATGCGCATCTCGGCCAGGATTTCAGTTAGTCGCTGCCCCTGGCCCAGCTTGAAGCCGACGGTGCGGTTGCGGGAAAGATCGCCGGTACAGGTCAATACCAGGTCCCCCATGCCTGCCAGACCGGCAAATGTGGCGGCCTGGGCTCCCATGGCAAGCCCCAGACGGTTCATCTCGGCCAGACCCCGGGTGATCAGAGCTGCCCGGGCATTGTGGCCGAATCCGAGTCCGTCGCAGATGCCGGCGGCAATGGCAATAACGTTCTTGACAGCGCCTCCCAGTTCGACACCGATCACGTCACTGTTGGTGTACACCCTCAGAGATTGGCAGCTGAAGGCGGCCTGGACACGTCTAGCGCTGGCTTCGTTATGCGAAGCAGCCACAATCAGTGAAGGCAGCCCCTGGGCAACCTCGCGGGCAAAAGTCGGCCCGGAAAGCGCTACATAGCGTGATAGTGCATCACCACCAAGCAGTTCCCGGCAGATTTGCGACACCGTCAGAAGCGTCTCCAGCTCGATCCCCTTGGAGGCATTGGCAATCACGGCATCCGCAGGGACCATCGCAGCCAACTGCTTCAGAACACCGCGCATGACCTGAACCGGCGTCACCAGCAGGATCATGCCACGGCCGCTGACCGCCTCCTGAAGGTTGCCGGTACATATCAGTTTCGGATCCAGATTGATTCCGGGCAGATATAGTGTGTTGACATGGCTGGAATTTACTTCGGCCACCAGCTCCGGTTCATAGGCCCACAGCAGCGTGTCATGGCCGTTGGCTGCCAGACGCGAGGCAAGTGCCGTACCCCAGCTGCCGCCGCCGATAACGGCAATCCGTTCCGGATTAGTCGTCATATTCATCATATTCTTCCTCTAGTCGCGGGTCATAACCTTCTGACAATGTTTGACGAGCGGCGTCAATGCTATCCAGCAACAGCCGCCTGATGAACGGGTGCCGGCAGTCCGGCAGAAAGCTCCCCACCAGACTGAGCGCCGTGGCAAGAGTCTGTTGAACCGCTGTTTCATCACTGTTCGTCTGTTGCAGATAATCGGCAGTCAGCAGCAAACGTTTGATGATATCGGCACGCCTGGGAATGATCAGGTCACTGCAACATCTGTCGATCTCGCTTTCCAGGGCTTCTGATGTCACCTTGTCCGGTCCGCCATCGGCTTCCAGTGCGATAAACCGGTCCGCCACATCGTAAACCGCCATTTCGGTCAGAACCCACCCTTCCAGCCCGGGATCATCCAGCAGGTTGCTGCTGGTTGCAACATATCCCGGTATTTTCTCTACGATACCTTCCAGATTGGCCAGACTGAAACGGGGAATATAGGTTTCGGGCTTGATGGTGTCGGGGCGGAAAAGGCGCATGTCGACATAGAAATCAGGCGGGAGGTAAAAACCCTGCTCGTTGCTGCGGTGAAGCGCATCGCGCAGTGAGGCCATTGCATAAGGCGGGTCAACCGGTATCAGCATCTCGCCCCCGGCAATATCCTTTAGCACGTGGGCGTACTCTTTTTCGTCCCTCATGCGGTAACTGATTGCATTCAACAACCCGTCGGAATCTCCGGTCAGGACCAGCATGGCGGCAAAAGCCTTGTCATCCAGTCGCCAGGAGAACCAGAGCGAGCGGGAACCGTAGAAATCAATCGGCCCGGCATAAACTTCGTGAAAAGGGAGTGGCTGTTGAAAGGAATGTGGCAGTTCAATAGGTTCACGGATGCCTACAAACGAAAGCCGGCGGATACTGCGCTGGATCAGTGCGGCCATATCCCCTTTATGACGGGATTCGGCCCGCCCGAGAACATCCAGGGCAAAACCGCTTTTGGCCCGCCCCAGGGCCAGAATCGCTTCCTTGACAATCTCCGGTTTCTCGAACGAAAGCAGTATTTCCAGAAGCGCCACCGCCTCGGGAGAGCTGTTTTCCGATAGCCTGCGCATCATCTTCAGCCGGAACTCGTCGGCCACATCCAGAAAACTGTCGATAAAACGAACCAGACCACGTTCGCCGTCCTTGAGACAGTCGTCTATAAACCCCTCCAGCGTCGGGGCACCATAGCCGGTCATAACTGCGAAGGGCGGGGCGGTAACGTCTATACCACTGTCATGCAGCACATCCAAGAGGGCCAGTTTGCCGTCCTCCTCCAGATCCTTGCGCTGCAGCGTGATCTGGATCAGTTGATCCATCCAGGCCGATGCATCGAAGAAATCCAGCATGCAGGTATAGCGGTAAATAGCCGTACCGTTCTTCTCCTGCCACAGCTTGCGCACCAGCGGCTTGAGAGCCCGTTTACCGGACTTCTGCAGCCGTTTTCCAATGCGCTCCATCTGTTCGCCGGTCAGGTCGTCCCTCTTGAGAAAATCCAGCAGACGCATTATCCGCCTGCGTTCCCGCAGAGACTTGTCGATATTTAAAGTGAAGGCGCGGTTCATCTAGACCTCGGTTTCTTCAACCCCTTCCACTCCTTCGTCATCGAGCTCTTCCTCGTCCTTTTCGGCCAATCGGGCTACGGCAACGACCTTCTCGTTCCCTTCGGTATTCATCAGCGTGACACCCTGGGTATTACGGCCGATAACCGAGAAACCCGAGACAGGTACCCGCAGAATTTTGCCCTGGTCGGTGATAACCATCAGGTCATGATCATCGGCGACCTGCATGACATTTACGACGCAGCCGTTACGCTCGGTGGTCTTGATTGTGATTATGCCCTTGCCGCCGCGCGACTGGTCACGATATTCGTCCAGGTCGGTGCGCTTGCCGTAGCCGTTCTCGCAGACCGTGAAGATGGTCGAGCCGACTGCGGAATTGTCGACGATCTCCATGCCGATCACCCGGTCATCCTCTGAGAGGTTCATACCGCGTACCCCACGGGTGACGCGCCCCATCGGACGGGCATCCTCTTCGTTGAAACGGATGGCCTTGCCGTTGCGCGAAGCCAGGAAGATGTCCTTGGTGCCGTCGGTCAGGGCCACCGAGATTAACTTGTCGCCTTCGTCCAGATTGACGGCAATTATACCACCGCTGCGCACGTTTGAGTAATCTACCAGAGGGGTCTTTTTGACGACGCCATTCTGTGTGGCCATGAACAGATAGGTATTTTCGCTGAACTCCTTGACCGGCAGGATCGTCGTGATCTTTTCGCCGGCCGAGACGTTGACCAGGTTGACAACCGCCTTGCCCTTGGTGGTGCGATTTCCCTCGGGGATTTCGTAAACCTTCAGCCAGTACATGCGGCCGGCATCGGTAAAGCAGAGCAGATAATCCTTGGTGGAGGCGATGAACAGCTGCTCCACGAAATCCTCATCTTTGGTCTTCATGCCGGTCTTGCCCTTGCCGCCCCTGCGCTGCGAGCGGTAAAGGTCGACTGCACTGCGCTTGATGTAACCGGTGTGGGAAATGGTTACGACCATCTCCTCATCTTCGATGGTATCCTCCAGCGTGATGTCGGCACTCTTGTCAGCGATTTCCGAGCGGCGCTTGTCGCCGAACCGGTCGCGAATCTCGGTCAGCTCACCAACAATGATCTTTAGAATCTCGGTGTCGGACGCCAGTATCTCACGCAGGCGGGCGATCAGCTTCATGATTTCTTCATACTCGGAGATGATTTTGTCGCGCTCCAGACCGGTCAGACGCTGCAGGCGCATCTCAAGAATCGCCTGGGCCTGAATCTCGGAAAGCTGTACTAGATTCTCAAAACCAACCGGTCTTGGAAGGTTGAGTCGCGCCAGGAATTCAGGGTCGGCGAACTTGCCTTCCATCAGCCCCTGCTTGGCTTCGGGCGGGGTTTTGGATTCACGGATCAGCTCGATTACCGCATCAAGCCAGTCCAGGGCGATTTTAAGACCTTCCAGGATATGGGCACGGGCCAGGGCTTTTTTCAGTTCGAAGTTGGTGCGGCGGGTGACAACCTCGCAGCGGTGCTCGATGAAACAGTCCATCATCTCCCGCAGCGTCAGAACTCGTGGACGATTGTGGACAATCGCCAGCATGATGATGCCGAAGGAGGTCTGCAGCTGAGTCTGCTTGTAGAGCTGATTGAGCAGCACCTCGGCGTTTTCATCGCGCTTGACCTCGATAACGATGCGCATCCCCTGGCGGTCGGATTCGTCGCGGATCTCGGTGATCCCTTCAACCTTCTTCTCCTTGACCAGTTCGGCGATTTTTTCGATCAGTTTGGCTTTGTTTACCTGGTAGGGAAGCTCGGTGACAATAATTGCCTGTCGTTCCGAGCGCTTCGACGCTTCCACATGCGCCTTGGCCCGGACCTGGATGATGCCTCGGCCGGTGGCGTAGGCATCCCTGATCCCCTGGCGGCCGTAAATCGTGGCTCCGGTCGGGAAGTCCGGACCGGGAACCATTGTCAGCAGCTCTTCGAAGGTGATCTCAGGGTTATTGATGATGGCAACGATGCCGTCAATAATTTCACCCAGGTTATGGGGTGGTATGTTGGTGGCCATGCCGACCGCGATACCGGTCGAGCCGTTGATCAACAGGTTGGGGAATTTGGATGGCAGAACCGTCGGCTCCAGCATCTCATCGTTGTAGTTGGGCGCCATGTTGACGGTTTCTTTTTCCAGATCGTCCAAAAGCTCGTGGGTAAGCTGGCGCAGGCGTATCTCGGTGTAACGCATGGCGGCCGGGCGGTCACCGTCCACCGAACCGAAGTTTCCCTGACCGTCAACCAGCATGTAGCGCAACGAAAAATCCTGGGCCATGCGCACGATCGTGTCGTAGGCAGCGGTGTCGCCGTGCGGGTGGTACTTACCGATAACATCACCGACCACACGGGCCGATTTCTTGTAGGGCTTGTTGTAATCATTGCCCATGTCATACATGGCGTACAGGCAGCGGCGATGAACCGGCTTGAGTCCGTCGCGTACGTCCGGCAATGCCCGGCCGATGATGACCGACATGGCATAATCCATGTAAGAGCGTTTCATCTCATCTTCGATGTTTACCGATATCTTATTGACTGGGATTTCTGTTGGGGTCTGCATTGCTACCTCGTATGTACCGTTCAAATCAGAACTATTGGTTGATTGTGTTTTTTAGATATCCAGGTTGACTACATTGAGCGCATTGGTTTCAATAAAATCCCGGCGCGGCTCAACCTGATCACCCATCAGGATCGTAAAAATTTCGTCAGACTCGACGATATCCTCGATTTTTACCTGCAACAGTACCCGGTTATCCGGATTCATTGTTGTTTCCCAAAGCTGCTCCGGGTTCATCTCACCCAGACCTTTATAACGCTGGATGGCCAAACCTT